>NZ_JBIWML010000023.1:0-110513 GCF_044766665.1 Kitasatospora sp. NPDC101801 | reverse complement strand
GCCCGTCGAGTACGAGAAAACCTACTACCTCACCACCACAAAACCGCAGGTCACAACCATAATCTGAGATCTCTATCGAACCCGGGGCGGTTCAGTGAATTGCTGGTCCGTGCGGCCGGGCTCATCTGGGCTGATGGACAGCGGGGCGATCATCGGTGGCGGGAGCATTGGCCGCAGCAGCGCCGAGGCAGAAGGTGACCCATCCCTTGACTAGGCTGCGGCCATGACGATCCGTGCGGTGGTTTTCGATGTCGGCGAGTGCCTGGTGGACGAGACCCGGGAGTACGGCACCTGGGCCGACTGGCTCGGCGTCCCCCGGCACACGTTCGTCGCCCAGTTCGGCGCCACCATCGCCCAGGGCAAGGACTACCGCGAGACGTTCCAGGTGTTCCAGCCCGGGTTCGATCTCTACCAGCAGCGCGAAGCCCGCGCGGCAGCCGGCCGACCGGAGTGGTTCGGCGAGGACGACGTCTACCCGGATGTCCGCCCGGCGTTCGCCGAGCTCCGTGCGGCCGGACTGTGGCTGGCCATCGCGGGCAACCAGACTGTGCGCGCGGGCGGGCTGCTGCGCGAGCTGTTCACCGGCGACGTCGACCTGATCGGCACCTCGGACGACTGGGGCGCCTCGAAGCCGGACCCGCTGTTCTTCGAGCGCGTCGCCGAGGTCACTCCGGCGGCCCTGGACGAGATCCTCTACGTCGGAGACCGCCTCGACAACGACGTACTCCCCGCGCTTGAAGCCGGGATGCGCACCGCGTTGATCCGGCGCGGGCCGTGGGGCTGGATCCAGCAGCACGACCCGGCCGCCGGCCGGTCGACGTTCCGCATCGACTCGCTCGCCGAACTGCCGGAGCTGATCGCCAAGTTCAACGCTGCATCGCGCTGAGCGTCGCGCCCCACGAGTAGAGCCGGTCGTCCACCCGCCGTACCTCGGCCTCGTCCTGCCACGGTGCCAAGGCCCGGCGGGCGTCCCGGACGCGGTCCATTCCGGTGGCGTACCAGGTCGCTGCGAGCTGGTCGAGTGCCCGCTCGGCCAGCTCGCACGCGGCCTGGTAGTCACCGCTCGCCGCCTCGACCGCCGCAAGGTCGGCGAGCACGACGATGCGCTGCTTTCCGTCCGTGGCAGGCAGCTGGTCAAGCACTCGGCGCAGAGTGGTGCGGGCCTGTGGCAGGTGTCCGGCCAGCAGCTCGGTGTTTCCCTTGAAAGCGGCGAGCCGAACAGGGCTGAACCAGGTGAACCAGTCCGGTGCTACATGTTCAGTGCCGGCGGTCAGGGTGTCCTCGGCCCTGCGGAGCAGGGTGAGCGCGCTGCGGCTGTCGCCGCAGCGGGTGAGGCACTCCGCTTCCACGGCATCCAGCCAGGCAAGGAATTCAGCCGAGGAGGGCCCACGCCGTGCGTAGGTGCGAGCGGCCACCATTCGCTCGATGGCGTCGTCCCGGCGCCCGGCCCAACCGGGGATGAACGCGGTGTGCGCCAGGACAGCGGCGCCCAGGAGCGGATCGTCTGCCTCGCCTGCTGCTTGGAGCGCTCGCAGGTAGGTCCCGTCCGCCTGCCCAGGTTGGCGGAGGTCGAAGAACTGGATCCGTCCGGCCAGCATCAGCGACTCGGCGAGGGCGCAGGCGAGCACTCGGCGAGCCACTCCGCTGGTTTCCCCGAGAAGCGTTGTACCCAGTGCAGCCCGATGACGGCTTGGACCAGGTTCGCGGGGGAGACACTCCAGTACAGGCGGCGGTGGGCCTCGGTGACTATGGCGTAGTCCGCGCCGATGGTGGGGGGCTGTTGGGGGGACGCCTGTGAAGGCCGGGGCAAGGTCGTCCGCAGGGCTGACACGGGGTGGGGCAGCGGGGCCGTGGAGGGCTGGGGCCTTATCAGCTGCGGGGGCGAGTCCCACGGTGGCCGGAACCCCAGCTGCTCCACAGGCAGGTGGAGCACATGGGTCAGGAGCCGCTGGTAGTCGTCCTGCGGCCAGGGCGGAGTGTCGGACTCCCAACGCCGGATCTGGCGGGTGCTCACGTCCACCTTCCCCATGCCGAGTTGGCGGGCGGCAGCGCCGAGGGCGTCGGCGAACGCCTGCTGAGAGCTGAGCCCGACCTGCTGGCGAGCGGCCTTGAGCGAGACGTTTCCGGCAGGTCGGGTCACGGCGGCCTCCTGTGAGGACTGACAGTCACTCAACGGTACTGGCGAATAGGACAGTTAGTGGCCCTTGGGATCGCAGATGTACCCGATCAGTCCGCAAAGAGACCGCAAGACGTCCTTGATAGGGCCTTTATGACGTCCTTTCTGGAAGCGACGATGAACCCGACGCAACAGGTTTCCATCAGATGACCCACCGTGGGGGACGATCGTGGCCGAGCGAATGCAGCTCACCCCGGAGCAGGCAGCCGGGAACGCGTGCAGGTACTACGGATCCCAGGCATCACCGCTCCACCCTGATCAGACCGTTGAAGTGCCGTACGCCCCGGGCGTGGTCCAACAGATCGTCACCGTCGTCTGCACGGCAGACCTGGAGATCGGCAAGTGACCCCGGAGGAGAGGTTCCTGGTCGAGGAGCTGGAGCCCGATGCAAGGGGTCGGCCAACCTGGGGCCTGCGCGACCAGGTCACCGGCGAGCTGGCTACCGCCGGCGGCGAGACAGACCGCTACGGCACCCCCGACCAGGCCCGGATGCACCGGCAGAGCCACTGGTACCACGCCCAGCGCCTCGCTGTCGGAGCCGACATCGACCACTCTGTGGCCGAGGCAGCGCACCGCCGCAATGGCCGAGTGCGACCGCCGGGCGGAAGGGCGCGACCTGCGGTCCTTCTCCCGGAGACCACCAGTGGCTGATCGTTACGAGGCCCGCCGGCTCCCGCCGGTCGGCGCTGCTCCACCCCTGTGGGGTGCTTGGGATCGCCGGTACCGCGACTGGGTACGCCGTCTCGGGACCGGCGCCAGAGCAGGCGAGCCCGAGCTGTTCACCTCCGAGGCCCGGGTCAAAGCCTGGGCCACCCAACAGAAGATCAGGAGCAAGCCAGGAGCAGCGTCGTCTGCCAGAGCGACTCCGGGGACCGGCACACCGGCCGCTGCGGAACCCGTTTCCCGACCCGCGCACATCCGTGGGGGCAGCCGCTCCTGACGGGACCCGGAGTCCTGAGGCATCGTCACCCAGGTGGCTTGCGGCAGCCTGCTGGGCCATCGGGTGCGGAGGCGGCGGCCGGGGTGTGATCCACTGACGAGGGGTCGGAGCCGGGTCGTACATGGTGCCCCCAAGTGCTGGGCGACCCGGCTCCGATTCCCTCGTGATCATCCGGGGGAGGACGGGAGATGATCGCGATTCGCGTTCTGGTCGGCCAGTGCCCTGACCAGCGGAGATGTCAGGGCTTCGGCTGCTGCTGGGTGATGCAGTGAATACCGCCGCCGTTGGCGAAGATCTCGCGGGCGTCGACGAGTTCGATCTTGCGGCCGGGGTAGGCCTCGGCGAGCAGGTCGGCGGCGGTGCGGTCGCGGGGATCGTCGAAGGCGCAGAGGATGACGGCGCCGTTGGCGACGTAGTGGTTGATGTAGGAGTAGTCGACCGGCTCGCCGTCCTCGTCGGTGAGGACGGTGGGGGCGGGGAGTTCGATGACCTGGAGCGGGCGGCCCTGGGCGTCGGTGGCGGCGCGCAGGATGGCGACCAGCTCCTGGCAGACCTCGTGGTCGGGGTGCGCCGGGTCGGGCTGGACGTGAGCGACCACGACGCCGGGGCGGACGAAGGCGGCGACGATGTCGATGTGGCCCCGGGTGCCGAACTCGTCGTAGTCGCGGGTGAGTCCACGCGGCAGCCAGATCGCCTTGGTGGTGCCGAGCTTGGCGTGCAGCTCGGCCTCGACGGCCTCCTTGGTCCAGTCGAAGTTGCGGCCCTCGCCGAGTTGGACGGTCTCGGTGACCAGGACGGTGCCCTCGCCGTCGACGTGGATGCCGCCGCCCTCGTTGATCAGCTCGGAGGCGAAGCGCTGCACGCCGGTCAGGCCGGTGATCTCCTCGGCGATGTGCTGGTCGTGCTCCCAGCGGGCCCAGGACTGGGCACCCCAGCCGTTGAACACCCAGTCGGTGGCGGCGAGTTCGCCGGAGCCGTTGATCAGGAAGGTCGGGCCGATGTCCCGCATCCAGGCGTCGTCCAGCGGCCGCTCGACCAACTCGACCTCGGCGGAGACGTAGCGCCGGGCGGCGTCCAGTTCGCCGGTGTTGACGATCAGGGTGACCGGCTCGTACCGGACGATGGTGTTGGCCACCCGGGCCCAGGCCTCCCGGGCGGCGTGCAGGTGCTCGGGGCTGTCGAAGGTCGGGTTGTCGGTGGGGAACGCCATCCAGGTGCGCTCGTGCGGGTGCCATTCGGCGGGCATCCGGAAACCGAGGGCGGCGGGGGTGTTGGTCATGGGGGTGCAGTCCTAAACGAGTGGAGGCCTGGGCGGTCAGAGGAAGTACAGGCGGCTGAGGGAGACCGAGTCGGCCGGTTCGGAGCGGAGCGGGGAGCCGTCGAGGGAGACGAGTCCGGTGTCGGCTTCGACCTGGACGTGGCCGATCCGGGCATTCCGGATCATGTCGCGTGGTCCGATGCCGCGGGTGTTGCGGACGCCCACCCGGCGCCTGCGGGTGGGGAGTTGGTCGGCCATCCGGTCCAGGTAGGCGCCGTCGGCGGCTGCTTGGGCGACGAAGGCGACGGAGATGTCGGCGGGGGTGGTGCCGTGGGCGCCGAACTGGGGGCCGAGGACGAGGGGTTCGCAGCGGTCGGTGGAGGCGTTGGGGTCGCCGGTGACGCCGTAGGCGGGGAAGCCTGCTTTGAGGATGAGTTGGGGTTTGGCGCCGAAGTGGTCGGGGCGCCACAGGACGATGTCGGCGAGTTTGCCGATTTCGAGGGAGCCGACTTCGTGGGCGAGGCCGTGGGCGATGGCGGGGTTGATGGTGAGTTTGGCGATGTAGCGCAGGACGCGTTCGTTGTCGTCGCCGGATTCGGTGGTGCCGTAGCCGCCGTCGAGGGGGCCGAGTTCGGCTTTCATCTTGCCGGCCATGGCGAAGGTGCGGCGCACGGTTTCGCCGGCGCGGCCCATGCCTTGGGCGTCGGAGGAGGTGATGCCGATGACGCCGAGGTCGTGGAGGACGTCTTCGGCGCCCATGGTGCCGGCGCGGATGCGGTCGCGGGCCATGGCGGCGTCGCCGGGGAGGTCGATCTTGAGGTCGTGGGCGGAGACGATCATGCCGAAGTGTTCGCCGAGGGCGTCGCGGCCGAAGGGGAGGGTGGGGTTGGTGGAGGAGCCGATGACGTTTTCGACGCCGGCCATTTTGAGGACGTTGGGGACGTGTCCGCCGCCGCAGCCTTCGATGTGGAAGGCGTGGATGGTGCGGCCTTCCAGGACGCGCAGGGTGTCTTCGACGGAGAGGCATTCGTTGAGGCCGTCGGTGTGCAGGGCGACCTGGACGTCGTACTCCTCGGCGACGCGCAGGGCGGTGTCGAGGGCGCGGGTGTGGGCGCCCATGTCCTCGTGGACCTTGAACCCGGAGGCGCCGCCCTCGGCGAGTGCCTCGATCAGCGGCGCCGGGTCGGAGGACGAACCCCGGCCGAGGAAGCCGATGTTGACGGGCCAGGCGTCGAAGGCGTTGAAGGCATGGCGCAGCGCCCAGGGGGAGTTGACCCCGACGCCCCAGACGGGGCCGAACTCCTGGCCGATGATCGTGGTGACACCGGAAGCGAGTGAGGCCTCCATGATCCGGGGGGAGAGCAGGTGCACGTGGGTGTCGATGGCGCCAGCGGTGGCGATCAGGCCCTCGCCGGAGACGATCGTGGTGCCGGTGCCGACGACCACGTCGACGCCGTGCAGGGTGTCGGGGTTGCCGGCCCGTCCGATCGAGGCGATCCGGCCGTCGATCAGACCGATCGAGGTCTTCCGGATGCCCAGCACCGCGTCGATCACCAGCACGTTGCTGATCACCACGTCACAGGTGTCCCGGACGGCGGCGGCCTTGAGGTGCAGGCCGTCCCGGGCGGTCTTGCCGAAGCCGGCCAGGAACTCCTCGCCGGGCTCCTGGGAGTCGGACTCGACCCGGATGATCAGGCCGCTGTCGCCGAGCCTGATCCGGTCACCGGCGCGGGGGCCGTGGACGGAGACGTAGTCATGGGGGGTGATGGCGCTCATGCTGCGACCTCACGGGAGACGTGCGGGTGGGCGGCTGGGGGCGCGGGGGTCGTCCCCCGCAGGGTGGCGGCGTGGGGGGTGATGGCGCTCATGCTGCGACCTCACGGA
Organism: Kitasatospora sp. NPDC101801; assembly: GCF_044766665.1. Taxonomy (NCBI): domain Bacteria; kingdom Bacillati; phylum Actinomycetota; class Actinomycetes; order Kitasatosporales; family Streptomycetaceae; genus Kitasatospora; species Kitasatospora sp. NPDC101801. The sequence goes on along the minus strand of NZ_JBIWML010000023.1, from coordinate 104,255 downwards.
AGGGGCGGGCGGGGCTCACGTGCCGGGCAGGGCTCAGGCGCTGGATGGGGCTCACGTCTCGAGCTCCGCGTCGTCGAAGCTGGTCAGGTAGCCGGTGGCGCGTGCCTTGGTGAGGGCGGCCTCGCGCGCGCCGGGCGCGTCCAGCGGGCCGTCGACCAGGCCGGCGAAGCCGATCGCCACCCGGTCGCCGCCGATCGGCACCAGGCCGACCTCGACCGTGGCGCCCGGGTCGAAGCGGACCGAGGAGCCGGCCGGGACGGCCAGGTGGGTGCCGTAGGCGGCGGAGCGGTCGAAGGCCAGCCGGGGGTTGGCCTCGAAGAAGTGGAAGTGCGAGGTGACCGAGATCGGCACCGCCGAGGTGTTGTGCACCGGGAGCAGCAGGGTCTCCTCGACCGGGTCGTAGCCCGCGCCGCTGCCCAGCAGCGCGCCGCCGGGGGCGTCGCCGCCGAGCGAACCGGCGCCCCGGAACGGGTCGTTGACCACGGCGAGCCGGGTGCCGTCGTCGAAGACGGCCTCCACCTGGACCACCGTGACCACGTCCGGTACGCCGGGCAGCACGTCGGCGGCGGTGAGCACGGAGCGCCCGGCCTCGATCGCCTCGGCCAGCCGTCGGCCGTCCCGGGCCGCCTCGCAGACGGTGTCCGCGATCAGCGCGGTGGCTTCCGGGATGTTGAGGCGTACGCCCCGCGCACGCCGGGCGCGGGCCAGTTCGGCCGCTGTGAAGATCAGCAGCCGATCCCGCTCGGTGGGGGTCAATCGCACGGTGCCTCGCTCGCTCGTGCCGGTGGGTCAGTACAGAAGTCGGAACTCGGCGCGGAAGTTAGAACGCCGTTCAAACATCTCAGGCCATTGAACCCGGGCCGGGCCGCCATGTCCAGCCTTGTCCGTCCGGGTCCGTTCGGCGCGTCGGATGTCGCAACCGTGTATTCGGTAGCGGCCAGATGGCAGGGTCCTGATATAACTATGGGGACGTATACAAGTGAGGAGCGCACCCATGCGCGCAGTCCGCTACACCCGCACCGGCGGCCCCGAGGTCCTGGAGCTCGTCGACCTGCCCGCCCCGCTGCCCGGGCCCGGTGAGGTCGCCATCGACGTGAGCCACGCCGGGGTGCACTTCGCCGACGTGATGTTCCGGCGCGGCCAGTTCCCGATCGAGCTGCCCGCTGTCCCCGGCATCGAGGTCGCGGGCACCGTCGCCGCGCTCGGCGCCGGGGTGACGGGGCTTCAGGTCGGTGAGCCCGTGGTGGCGGTCCCGACCGGCTTCGGTGGCAACGCCGAGCGGGTGGTCGCGCCCGCCGTCACCACACTGCCGCTGAACGGGCTCGACCCGCTGCTGGCGGCCGCCACCGCCTGCAACGCCGCCACCGCCGTCGGCACCCTGCGCGGCGCGGCCCGGCTCACGGCGGGTGACCGGGTGCTGGTGCTCGGCGCCTCCGGCGGCCTCGGCAGCCTGCTCGGCCGGCTCGCCACCGCGTACGGCGCCGCCCTGGTGGTCGGTGCCGCGAGCACGTCCGACCGGGCCGCCCGGGCCGGGGCGAACGGGTACCGGCACGCGTTCACCTACGCCGAACTGGCCGAGCGGACCCCGGAGTTGACCGACGGACACGGCTTCGACGTGATCGTCGACTCGGTCGGCGGCGAGCCGCGCGCCCAGGCCAGGGGCCTGCTCGCGGTGCTCGGCCGGCACGTGGTGATCGGCAACGCCGCCGACCAGGACATCAGCCTGGGCGCCAACCAGGTCTGGTTCGACAGCTTCACGCTGGCGGGCTACAACCTGGGCGGCGTGCTGGCCCGCCGCCCCGACCTGCTCCGGGCCCACCTCGCCGAGGGCCTGCGGCTGGTCGCCGACGGCACCCTGACCCTGGACGTCCGGGAGATCGGCTGGGACGGCGTCGCCGAGGCGCACGCTCGACTGGAGGGCCGGACCGCCGAGGCGAAGTACGTGCTGCGCACCGCCTGACCCATACTGGACCGGTCCCGCGCACGCCCACGACCGGCCCCGCGCACCGCCGACGAGAGGCCCCGGCCGATGAGCAGCAGCACCGACGACCCCGCCGAGCTGCTGGCCGGGCCCCAGGGCGCCCAGCTCCGTCTCGGACTGGCCGTCAAGCAGGCCGAGCAGGCCATGATGTCGGCCAAGGCGGAGGCGCTGCGCGGGCTGGACCTGACGGTGCCGCAGTACGCCGTGCTGCTCCAGCTCGCCGACCGCCCGGACCGCTCCGGGGCCCAGCTGGCCCGGGGCGCCGCCGTCACCCCGCAGACCATGGCCGGGGTGCTGGCGAACCTGGAGGCCAAGGGCCTGATCGAACGTCAGCAGTCCGAGGTGCACGGCAAGGTGATGCTGTCCCGGCTGAGCGAGTCCGGCCGGGCCCTGGTCGCCGAGGCGGACGCCCGCGCGGTCGCGGTGGAGGCCGCTCTCTGGTCCGCCTTCGATCCCGCCGAGCGGGAACAGCTCCGGGCCCTGCTGCTCCGCGCCGTCTCCGCCCTCCAACAGCCGTAGTCGAACCAAACCTCCGGAGGACCGCGAGAAGGATCACTTCTGACCAGCTGAGCTCCGGTTCACCCCAGGTGATCGGGTACCTACTGTTGCGTAGCACGACCACTGGGCATGAGGATGGTCGTCAGTATCGGGACAGGCCGCCGGCGGGGGACGTGGCGCGGTCGACTGTCCGAACGAGGGGTGGGGACGTACGTGATGGACGGTCAGGCGAGATTTCCGCGACAGCGGACGGCTTCGAGCAGCGACCAGGTTCGGTCCGGAAACCTCGGGGAGGGATCGCCGCCGGTGCACGAGCCCGGCTGCGCGCTGCACCGCAGACTGCACGCGGCGCTGGACCCCGCCGACCTGATCGCGGTCGGCGCCGTCCGCCGCCGGCTGCGGGCCGCGCTCAACCACTGGGGCGTGCCGGAGCTCGCGGACACCGCCGAGCTGCTCGCCTCCGAGCTGGTCACCAACGCGCTGCTGCACACCGAGCGCGGCGCCGTGCTGGACGCGGTGCTCACCCCCGAGCAGCGGCTGCGGATCGAGGTCCAGGACACCACCAGCAGACTCCCCAACCGCCGGACGCCGAGCGAGACCGCCACCTCCGGCCGCGGCCTGCTGCTGGTCGAGGCGCTCGCCGACGACTGGGGCGTGCAGCTGCGCGGCGACGGGAAGGTCACCTGGTTCGAGCTCGGCGCCGCCTGATCCCGAGGGCGCGGCGGTCCCGGCGGTGGTGTCGGCGGCGGTGTCACGAAAACCGTCGGCACCATTGCCGACCGAGCGCCGGTGTGCTGACCTGGCAGTGCCAGGTGCGGCCGATGCCGAATCCCCGCCCTATCCGTGCTGGTGAGGCGGTACTAGTAATCTTTCGGCAGGATAGTGAGAATGTGTGCCCGGGAAGCCGGCGGGGAGAACGGAGCCTCGACCGACCAGCACCGCCCGACGCACGCACCGCCCACCACTCAGCACACGTCCATCGCAGTCCGCCCGGACGGCGTGGCACGGCAGCGGCAGGAGAAGCATGGCGACAGAGCCCGAGCCGCAGGGGCCCGCACGCCGTACCCCACCGGCCCAGTCCACCCGCAGTGCGGCGGCCGCCGGATCGCTCCGGTCCGCCGCCGGCCTGGCGGGCGGGCGGATCGTCCCCGCCGTCTCCCGGGGCCTGCCCACCCGAACCGGCGACTCCACCCCCGACTGGCTCGAACCGGCGATGGCCGCCAACGGCATCGGCTCGTTCGACTGGGACATCCGCCGCGACCGGCTGGAGGGGGACCAGCGGGCCTGCGCGATCCTCGGTCTGGAGCCCGGCCGGTTCGACCGCAGTTCGGGCGCCTTCCTGGCGATGCTGCACCCCGAGGACGCGCCGGTGGTCCGCCGCCGGGTCGAGCGGGCGGTCACCGAGCTGGGCCAGTGCGGGGCCTACTACCGGACGGTCTTCCCCGGCGGTGACCTGCACGCGGTGCGGTTCCGCGGCCGGGTGCTGGCGGACGCCTTCGGGCGGCCGTCCCGGATGGTCGGTTTCGTCTGGGACGCCACCGTCGAGCTGCACAAGCGCGAGCGGGCCGGGGCGATGGCCCAGCTGCGCGAGGAGCGCTCCCGCTTCATCAAGGAGGCCGCCCGGGCGCTCTCCGAGGCCGTCACCGTCCGGGACGTGGCCCGGGTCTTCACCGAGCTCCCGCTGCCCGGCCTGCCGCCGGACGGCCTGGTGCTCAGCTCGCTGGAGGCCGGCCGGCTGCAGATCCTCGGCGCCAGCGGCTACCGCGAGGTCGAGCTGCGGCCGTACGACCGCACCCCGGTCTCGCCCGCCCACCCCGCCTCCGAGGCGATCCGCAGCCGGACGCCGGTCTTCATCTCCAGCCGGGACGAGTACCGCGAGCGCTACCCCGAGGCGTACCCGCAGGTGGCCGAGACGGGCGTGCGCAGCGCCTGGGCCTTCCTGCCGCTGGTCGCCAGCGGGCGGCCGATCGGCGTCTGCCTGGTCAGCTTCGACGACGACCGGGAGCTGGACGCGGACGAGCGCACCCTGCTCTCCACCCTCGGCGGCCTGGTCGCCCAGTCCCTGGCCCGGGCCAGGCTGCACGACGCCGAGCACGAGCTGGCGGCCGGTCTGCAGCGGGTGATGCTGCCCCGGACGGTGCCCTCGGTGCCGGGCGTGACCACCGCCGTGCGCTACCTGGCGGCCGGCTCCGGCCTGCAGATCGGCGGGGACTGGTACGACGTGGTGCCGCTGCCCGGCGGGCACGTCGGCCTGGTGATAGGCGACGTACAGGGCCACGACGTGCACGCGGCCGGCATCATGGGCCAGCTCCGGATCGCGCTCCGGGCGTACGCCGCCGAGGGGCACCCGCCCGCCGCGGTGATGGCCCGGGCCTCCCGCTTCCTGGCCGACCTGGACACCGACCACTTCGCCACCTGCACCTACGCCGAGGTGAACGTCGACTACGGCGTGGTCTACGCCGTCCGGGCCGGCCACCTCGACCCGGTGGTCCGGCGCAGCGACGGCAGCGCCACCGTGGTGCCGGTGGCCGGCGGGCTGCCGCTCGGCGTCGCGGCGGACGAGGAGTACCGGGTCACCCGGTTCAGCCTGGACCCGGGGGAGACGGTGGTGCTCTGCACCGACGGCCTGGTCGAGTCCCGCGAGATGGACCTGGACACCGGCTTCGCCCGGCTCTGCGCCGCGGTCTCCCAGGAGCTGCCAGGCCGGGACGAGGGCCCGCGCGACCAGCTGGAGGAGCTGGCCGACCGGATCGCCTCGCAGGCTGCCGACTCCACCGAGCGCGAGGACGACATAGCGCTGCTGCTGCTCCGCTGGGACGGCCCGGCGGGCGGGCTGGCCGCCCAGCAGCTGCGTCGCCGGATCGGCCAGGCCGACCTGGCCCGGATCTCCGAGCTGCGCGGTGAGCTGCGGGACGCGCTGCGCCGCTGGGGCGTCGGCGAGCTGGTGGACACCGCCGAGCTGCTCGCCTCCGAGCTGGTCACCAACGCGATCCGGCACACCGACCGGGACGCGATGTTCACCGCCCGGCTGTACCGCGAGACGGTGGGCGGCGAGAGCAGGGTCAGGCTGCGGGTCGAGGTGGAGGACGAGTCCGACCTCTGGCCGACCCGGCGGACGCCGGGCGAGCAGGCCTCCTCCGGGCGCGGGCTGATGCTGGTCGAGGCGCTGGCCGACGGCTGGGGCGTGGAGCCGCGCGGCACCGGCAAGCGGATGTGGTTCGAGCTCACACCGGACCAGGCCGAGTAGCAGCGCCTCCGACCGGGCGTCAGCCGAACTGCTGCTCAAGGTCCTTGAGCTTCTGCTCCAGCGAGTCCAGCCGGGGCAGCGTCATGGTGTCCTCCTCCGGGGTGAGGTCCACGCTGCGGCGGGCCGGCAGCCCGGGCTGGGCGGCCTTGCCCTCGACCGCCTTCTCCTCGACCGGTTCGGCCGCTATGGCGGGCTCCGAGCTGCCCGCCTCCAGCTGCGCGGCCGCGGCGGCGAGCTGCCGCTCGGCCGAGCGTGGCCGCCAGTGCCCGCCGGGCTGCCGCCCGATGGCCCGGATCTCGGCCCGCTCCCGGCGGCTGGCCAGCCGCTGCCGCTCGCGGTCCAGCGCGGCCTGCCGCTTGTCGTCACGGACCTCGTCGACCGCCTCGTCCAGGCTGCGGACACCCTCCAGCAGCATCAACGACCAGGCGGCGTACGTCTCCAGAGGTGCCCTCAGCCAGCGGACGATCCGGATCTGCGGCAGCGGGCGGGGCACCAGGCCCTGCTCGCGCAGCGCCGCCCGGCGGGTCTGCTTCAGCGCCCGGTCGAACAGGATCGCGGCCGACAGCGACATCCCGGCGAAGAACTGCGGGGCGCCGTCGTGGCCGCCGCCGCGCGGCGCGTGCACCCAGTTGAACCAGGCGGAGGCCCCGGCGAAGAACCAGACCAGCAGCCGGGAGCCGAGCGCGGCGTCACCGTGGCTGGCCTCCCGGACGGCGAGCACCGAGCAGAACATCGCGGCGCCGTCCAGGCCGAACGGCACCAGGTACTCCCAGCCGCCGGACAGCCCGAGGTTCTGCACCCCGAAGCCGACCAGGCCGTGGAAGGAGAGCGCGGCGGCCACGCCGGCGCAGCAGAACAGCAGGGTGTACGAGGCGCCCCCGTACAGGGACTCCTTGCGGCGGCGGCGCTCCTCGCCGCGCTCCCAGGAGTCACCCGAACCGGCGGCCGCGGCGGCGGCCCTGGTCCGCAGGAAGGTCACCAGGACGGCGACCACCACCAGACCGGTCACGCCCGTGACGGCCCAGCCCAGTGGAATATCGGACAGTTTCATGGCCGGAACCAGCCTCGCTTTCCTGCCTCGTGATGGCGAGCCACCACTATGGCGGATGCGTGCGGTCCATTTGGCTGATTCGCCGTCAATGCACCGAGGAGAGGGAATTCCGACCTGGTTCTCTCCGTAAGGTCCGATGAAATGACCGAACCGATTCGAACTTTTCCGGCCTATTCCGAGCAGGCGCGCGGACAGGTCCGACAGAACTCGTCCGGGCGCACGGTGTAGAACAGGCAGCAACTCACCCTGGTCCTGGTCCGGGTGGCCTCGCCGGACGCCACCGGGCGGAAGTCCGCCCCGCCGACGAACGGTGCGTCACTCGGGCCCGGCAGCAGCTCGGACGCCTCGGCGGCGGCCCGGTCCTCCTCACCGAGCAGGCCGCCGAGGAACCACAGGCCCTCGATCACGTCGTCGGTGACGATGCCCCAGAGCGTGCGCGGGCCGCGCCGGACCAGCGGGCGGAAGGCGGCCAGCACCGGGGTCAGGTGCTCGGTCAGGGCGCCCCGCAGCTCGGCCCGCCCGGCCCGCCGGGCAGCGGCCCGGTGCGGATCCGCAGGCTCGGGAAGACCTCGTGCTGGCGGGCGTAACTGCCGCGCAGCGGTGCAGTGCTGACGGGCCGACGGGGAACGGCGCTGCTCACGGTCATGCTGGCCCGATCGGGACGACCGGAGCTCCACGGAGCCCGGGGACGGCAAGGTGGGCCGACCCGGAGGCTCTCCCCGGACAAGTTAGGCTTACCTTAGCTGATGCCGTCCCCGGCTGGGCGTCAGGCGGGGCCGTCCAGGGGAGGGGCAGGAGCGGGCACCGGGTTCAGGCGGCGTGCGAGCCAGACCGGTACGCCGCCGAGCGCCTGCACCAGCCGGGCCGCCTCGGCCCGCAGCCGGACCGCCTCGGCCGGCTCCGACACCTCGGCCAGTGCGGCCAGCGCCGGGGCCACCCCGACCGTGAAGCCGAGCTCCTCCCGGATGGTCAGCGAGGCCCGGAAGCCCTCCCTGGCCCGGTCCGGCTCGCCCGCCGCCAGCGAGAGCGAGGCCAGGTGGCGCCAGGTGTACGAGCGCAGCAGCTCGTCCCCGACCCGGTCGGCGCCCTCGTGCGCCCTGCGGTACGCGATCCAGGCCGCCGTGCGGTCGTGCAGCAGGTTCTCCGCGACCAGGCCCCGACGGAAGTCGAGCAGTGGCCGTCCGGGCGCGTCCGGCGGCAGCAGGGCCGAGGTGCGGCCGAGCGCGGCCTGCGCCTCGTCCAGCCGGTCGCGCGGACCGAGGACGCTGGCCACGTACGCCAGGAAGCCGCGCGCGCAGGCCGCGCCCGCCCGTTGGTCGGGCGTGGCCGCACCGGCCTCGGCCAGGCGCAGGGCCTGCTCGGCCTGCTCCCAGTGCGCGGCGGTGAACATGCACTGTTCGATGAGGAGTTCGGCCCTGCCGAGGGCAGCCGACGGATCGGCCGCAGCGGCCGGACGGAGCAGTTCGGCGGCCTCCTGCCAACATCCACGCGAACGCAGTCGCCACACCGCGTCCGTCTTGCTGCCCCCCAGGGCCGTACCGTGCTCTGACAACGCCACCTCCTTGTGTGCGGTGTCCAGCGAGCGGGCTGCTGTGGCGGCAATTCAACACGGGGGCGAGCTTGTGCACCAGATCACGAGCGGTAGATGATCCGGAACCGGCCACTCCTGATCGAGTGGTCCAGACCGGTTGGGGCGGCCCGGATCAGAACGTCCAGCCGGTCTCCATCAGCGCCTCGGCGGCGCCGTTGGCGGGCTGGGGTATGCCCGCCGGGTCCAGCCGGAAGAGCGCGACCAGCAGTTGCTCGCCCCGGACCACGGCCTGCTGGGTGAAGCCGGAGAGGGTGAACAGCGCGGCGGCGATCTCCTCGGTGTGCAGGGTCTGCAGCCAGAGGCACTCCACCGTCTTGACGTCGGCCGCGGTGCCGGCCGCGTCCACCTGGGCCACCATCCGGGTGCCCAGCAGGGTGACGGTGGTGCTCTCCTGATCCTCCGTCAGCTCCAGGTCGTCGAAGCCGAGCCACTGGAGGTAGCGGGCCGCCGTCAGCACCGCGTCCTCCTGGGTGCGCACCGGGTGCGGCCGGAACGGCGGCCGGTGGTGCCAGGCGGCGGGCTGCCACTGCGGGCTCTGCGGCGGCACGGTCTGCCCGCCGCCGGCCGCGATGCCGGTGAACGGGCGGGCGGTGTGCGGCCGTTGGTCCTGCGGGCGGCGGGACTGGCCGGGCCCGAGCGGACCGGTGCTCTGCAGCCGGGGCGCGCGGTCCACCGGCAGGCGCACGGTGGCCCCGCAGTTGCAGGTGAACTCCGGCTGCGGCCACTGGTCGTTGCGCCCGCAGTGCGGGCAGCGCATGCTCAGCCAGGAGTCCTCCCAGGACCGGAACCTGACCTGGACCGGCACGCCGCCGCGCAGCAGCGGGACGCGCAGCTGGGCGCCGCAGGGGCAGGGCAGGCTGGGCGGCTCGTAGAGGTGCTCGCGGCGACAGGCCGGGCAGCGGATCTCGGTCGCGCCGTAAGGCCGCTCGCCCCCTTGCTCGTTGAAGTCGTCGGGCAGCGGCACTCCGGGCATTGCTCGCACCGTCCGTTCTGGTCGCCTGGCCGGGGTCGTTACCCATCGTCGCCGATCCGCCGGGCCGGTGCCGAGAATTGCGGCAATCCTCAGGGAGAGACCAGGGGCACGTCAGGGGCGCACGGCCGGTCGAGCTGACGGTCCGTCCAGCGGGCCAGGTCGGCCGGAGTGTCCAGATCGTCCGGCACGGCGACGTCGCCGCACTCGACCAGCCGCACGTCAGGGGCGTGCGCGGCCAGCAGCGCGCGGGCCCCGGCGTCGCCCTCCGCACCGGCGGCGGCCTCGGCGAAGTGCCGGGCGGCGATCAGTACGGGGTGGCCGCGCCGGCCGTCGTACCCGGCGGCGGCCAGTCCGGCACCGGCCCGGTGCGCGGCCAGCAGGCGGGCGACGGCGGCGGGGGTGACGCCGGGGGTGTCCACCAGCATCACCAGGACGGCGTCGGCCCCGGCGGGGAGGGCGGCCAGTCCGACCCGCAGCGAGGAGCCCATACCGCTCGCCCAGTCGGGATTGTCGACAAGGAGACAGTCACCGGTGTCGACGCCGGCCCGTACCTCGGCGGCGGCGGCGCCCAGTACCGCGACCGGGTCGGCGCAGCCGCCGGCCCGGACCACGGCCAGTGCGTGTTCGAGCAGCGGGCGGCCCCGGTGGCGGATCAGCGCCTTCGGCCGGCCGCCGAGTCGCCGCCCGCCGCCTGCGGCGAGCACCAGGGCCGGAACGTACGGGAGAGCTGCCATGGGACCAGTCTGCCGCCCGGTCCGGCCGGGGCGGAGTTGTGTGATCGTACAGCGGGGGAGGGTGCTGTCGGGTCCCCCGCCGGGTCTTCCACCCCTGGTTCTTCCCCCGCCCGGGGCCTGTACTGGGCAGATGTACACCGCACCTCCCCCGCTGGTGGACCGGTACGGCCGGGTCCACACCGATCTGCGGGTCTCCCTCACCGACCGCTGCAACCTGCGCTGCACGTACTGCATGCCGGCCGAGGGGCTGAACTGGCTCCCCAGGGCCGAGGTGCTCACCGACGACGAGATCGTCCGGCTGGTGCGGATCGCGGTCACCCGGCTGGGCATCAGGTCGATCCGGCTGACCGGCGGCGAACCGCTGCTGCGGCGCGGACTGCCCGGTCTGGTCGCCCGGCTGACCGGGCTCGGCCCCGAGGTCTCGCTCACCACCAACGGCATCGGCCTGGCCCGGACGGCGGTCGAGCTGAAGCAGGCCGGACTGCACCGGGTGAACGTCAGCCTGGACACCCTGCGGCCGGAGCGCTACGCCGAGATCACCCGCCGGGACCGGATCGCCGACGTGTTCGCCGGGCTGGCCGCCGCCCAGGCCGCCGGGCTGGCGCCGGTGAAGATCAACGCGGTGCCGGTGCGCGGGGTGAACGACGACGAGATCCTCGACCTGGTCGAGTTCGCCGCCGGGCACGGGTACCTGATGCGGTTCATCGAGTCCATGCCGCTGGACGCGCAGGGCGCCTGGGAGCGGGACAAGATGATCACCGCCGACGAGCTGCTGGCGATCCTGACGGAGCGTTGGGACCTGGTCCCGGTCGGACGGCACGGGAACGCCCCGGCCGAGGAGTGGCGGATCGCGGGGACGGACACCGTGGTGGGCGTGATCGCCTCGGTGACCCGGCCGTTCTGCGGCGGCTGCGACCGGGTCCGGCTGACGGCCGACGGGCAACTGCGGAACTGCCTGTTCGCCACCCAGGAGTCGGACCTGCGGGCGCTGCTGCGCGGCGAGGCCGACGACGCGGCGATCGAGCGGGCCTGGCGCACCACCATCGCCCGCAAGGGGCCGGGGCACGACATCAACTCGGCGGACTTCGTGCAGCCGGACCGGCCGATGTCGGCGATCGGTGGCTGAGGGGTCGCCTCCGGCGGGGGTCGGGGGTTTCGTGCGGTCGGGCTGAGGGGGGCTTCGGGCGAAGGGTGGTGCGATCGGTGGCTGAGGGGTCGCCTCCGGCGGGGGTCGGGGGTTTCGTGCGGTCGGGCTGAGGGGGTGCCCCGGGCCGGCGGGCTCAGGCGCACTGCGCCAGCATGACCTTCTTGTCGGCGGCGGTGACCGGGAGTTGGTACTTGAGCGAGACCTGGGCGAACCGGACCACGTAGGAGCAGCGCACGGCCTCGTTCGCGGGCAGCCACTCGGCCGGGCCGGAGTCGCCCTTGGAGGCGTTCTGCGAGCCGTCGGCGGGGATCAGGTTGAGCGGGTCGTTGGCGATCTGGACCCGCTTGGCCTTGTCCCACTTGGCGGCGCCCATCTGCCAGTCGTAGGAGAGCGCCATCACGTGGTCGATCTGGATCTTGTTGGCCTGCTGCTTGTTCCACTGCACGGTCTTGCCGGTGTACGGGTCGTAGATGGTCATCCCGGTCACCACGCACGTCGAACCGTCTTTGTGCTCAAGGGACTTGCCGTCCCGGGCGAGCAGGTCGTCCCGGGTGCCGCAGTCGTTGTGGCCGAGCGGGACGCCGTCCACGTTGTCCGTCCACGGCGGGCCGAACTGGTCGCGGTCGTACCCGGCCTTGCCGCCGCTCTCGGCGGTGGTGACCTTGGCGATCAGGTCGCGGGCGGCCTTACGGTCCTCGGGGGAGCTGATCGGGCCGAGGCCGGGCTTGGTGCCGTCCGGGTTCTGCAGCGGATTGGTGCCGACGGCGGCGGGGGCGGCCTGGTCCTGGGAGCTGCTGACGCTGGTGCAGGCGGCCAGGGCCGGCGAGGCCAGCAGGAGGAGGAGAGCGGTCGCGGACAGGGCGGTACGGCGGGCGCGCACGGCGTTCTCCCCCGGTGGTGGTGTGGGCGGCTGACGGTCCACCAGCAGACCAGCCGCCTCACGGGGGGTCAAGTCGGCGCGACGGCGCACCGCGCGGGTGCGTGGGGACTCGCGGGGGATCGCGGAGGAGTGGGCGCGGTGGCGGAGGCCGGCCCGTCCTCCCCGGGTGGCGGACCGGGGAGGACGGAGGGTCAGGCGGACTCCAGGGGCAGGCCGGCCGAGGCCCAGTCCTCGATGCCTTCGCGGTACTTGCGGACGTCGGTGTAGCCGAGCGCGGTGAGGCGGTCGGCCACCTGGCCGCTGTTGGGGCAGGACGGGTTGGAGCAGTAGGTGACGATCGGGGCGTCGCGGTCCGGCAGCAGGGTGGGCGCGAGCGTGTCCACGTCGGCGCGGACCAGCGCGACGGCGCCGGGCAGGTGCTGCCGGGCGTAGTACTCGCCGCCGAGGGCGTCGAGCACGGTGACCGAGCCGGCGGCGATCGCCGCCCGCAGGTCCTCGCGGGAGATGAGTGTGGTCATACGGCAGCCTCCAGAGAAATCGGACTATAGTCCGCCTGTGACTGGAGACATTACCGGACCGCAGTCCGTTTCTGCTGTCCCGTTGGAACTGCTGCGCACGCCACCGGTCAAGGAGCGGGCCGACGCGGCCCGCAACCGTGCCGCCGTGCTCGACGCCGCGGCCCGGCTGTTCGCCGAGCGCGGGGTGCAGGCGGTGTCGATGGATCAGGTGGCGGCCGCGGCCGGGGTCGGCAAGGGCACGCTGTTCCGCCGCTTCGGCGACAAGGCCGGGCTCGCCGTGGCGCTGCTCGACGACCGTGAACGGGAACTCCAGCAGGCCGTCCTGTCCGGGCCGCCGCCGCTCGGGCCCGGCGCGTCGGACGCCGAACGACTGGCCGCCTTCACCGGCGCCTACCTCGACTACCTGGTCGAGCACCTGGATCTGGTCCGGATGTCCGAGACCGCCGCGCCGGGCGCCAGGTACCGGATCGGCGCGTACCGGTTCTGGCACCGGCACCTGTCGCTGCTGCTCGCGGACGCACCCGATCCGGCGGCCGACGCACACGCGCTGCTGGCGCTCCTGGGGGCCGAGCACGTCGCCGCGCTGCTCCCGGAGCTGGGCGAGCGGCGGATGCGCGACGCGGTGACCCGGCTGGCGGCCGGGCTGGGAGCGGGCTGAACGTCGGACCGCCCGCCGGAGCGAACTCCGGCGGGCGGTCCAGGTGCGCGGCTGAGGGGTGATCAGCCCTGGGTCGGTGCGGTCAGGTCGTAGACCGTGGTCCCGCCGACCGTCTGGGCGGTGAAGGTGGCCGCCACCCAGGTGGCGATCTCGGCGGACTGGTTGGAGCCGCCCATGCCGCCACCGCCCATGCCACCGCCCGTCCGGCCGCCGATCCCGCCTTCGGTGCCGCCGCCGCCCATCGCGCCAGCACCGCCGATGAACCAGTGCACCTTGCCCTCCTGGACGTACTGCCTGAACGCGTCCAGGGTGAGCGAGGGGTCGGAGCCGTTGAAGCCGCCGAGGGCCATCACCGGTGCTCCGGTGGCGAGTTGGTAGCTGGCCTGGTTCTGCGAGCCGACCGCTGCCGCGGCCCAGGTGTACCGGTCGGCGTCCTGCTTCAGCAGCTTCGCCAGCTCGTCGCTGACCTGGGCGCCGTTGATCAGGCCGCCCATGCCACCGCCGCCCGTGCCACGACCGCCGGTTGCGCCGGGAGCGGTGCCGCCGCCCGGCGGGAGCTGTCCGGTGGGCATCCCGCCACCCTGACCGCCGGTCTGACCGCCGGTCTGACCGCCCGTCCGACCACCTGCCTGGCCACCTGCCTGGCCGCCGGGGAAGGCCCCGCCGCCCTGCGGGAACGCGCCGCCGCCGGGAAAGGCCATCCGGCCGTCGTCCGCGCCGCCCCGGGTGCGCATCCCGCCCGGTCCGCCCATGCCCATCGCGCCCGCGACCCGGGGCCCGGCGGTCGGGATCGACCCGGTGTGCGCGGTCGAGACGGTGTCCGCGGCGTACGCGGCCGGACCGGCCAGCGCGGCGGCCAGCGCGACCAGTCCGGCGGCCGCACCGATCCGGCCGGCCGTCCGGCCGGACACCTGGGCGGCGGCGACCAGTGCGACGGTGGTGAGCAGACCGCCGACCAGCACCGCCCAGCGCAGCCAGGGCAGGAAGTCGGTGCTGCGCCCGAGCAGGAAGTAGCCCCAGACCGCCGTGCCGCCGACGGACAGCGCCAGCAGCGCCGCGTACGGGAGCCGCCGGCGGGCCCGCCAGAGGCCGTCCACGCCCATGCCGACCAGTGCGGCGACCGCCGGGGCCAGCGCCACCGTGTAGTACTGGTGGAAGATGCCGGACATGTAACTGAACGTCAGCGCGGTGCAGAGCAGCCAGCCACCCCAGACCAGGAACGCGGTCCTGGCACCGTCGGTGCGCGGCGCCCGGCGGGTGGCCCAGAGGCCGACCAGCAGCAGGAGCAGCGCGGCGGGTAGCAGCCAGGAGATCTGGCCGCCGATGTCGCCGCCGAACAGCCGGGTGAGCCCGGTCTCGCCCCAGCCGCCGCCCTGTCCGCCGCCGACACGACCGCCGCCGACACTGCCGGTCTCCTCGCCGGTCAGCCGGCCGAAGCCGTTGTAGCCGAAGGTGACGGAGAGGAAGCTGTTGTCCTGCGAGCCGCCGATGTAGGGCCGGGCGGAGGCCGGGGTGAGCTCGACGATCGCCACCCACCAGCCCGCCGAGGCGATCATCGCCCCGGCGCCGTACAGGAGTTGGAGCAGCCGACGGCCGAACCCGGTCGGTGCGGCCAGCAGGTACACCAGCGCGAAGGCGGGCAGCACCAGGAACGCCTGCAGGGTCTTGGTGAGGAAGCCGAAGCCGAGCATCACGCCCACGAACAGCAGCCACCGGGTGCTCGCCGTCTCGGTGGCCCGCACCAGCCCGTACGCGGCCAGCGTGAGCAGCAGCACCAGCAGCGCGTCCGGGTTGTTGAACCGGAACATCAGCGCGGCGACCGGCGTGAGCGCCAGCACCGCACCGGCCACCAGCCCGCCGAGCGGGGAGAACCGGCGGCGCACCGTGGCGTACACGGTGCCGACGGTGGCCACGCCCATCAGGACCTGCGGGGCCAGTACGGCGAAGGAGTTCAGCCCGAACAGCCGGACCGAGAGGGCCATCGGCCAGAGCGACATCGGCGCCTTGTCGACGGTGATGAAGTTGGCCGCGTCGGAGGAGCCGTAGAAGAACGCCTTCCAGCTCTGCGAGCCGGCTTGGACGGCGGCCGAGTAGAACGAGTTGGCCCAGCCGGAGGAGCTCAGGTTCCAGAAGTAGAGCAGCGCGGTGGCGGCCAGCAGGCCGAGCAGGGCGGGGCGGGCCCAGGCGGGGTCGTCCGGGCGGCCGCGCCAGGCCCGGGTGGGCAGCGTGCGCAGTCGGCCGGCCCAGGAGGACGGGCCCTTGGGGCCGGCCGCCGGGAGCTCGACCGGCGGGAACAGCGGTTCGACCGTGGCCCGGGCCGGGGGCGCGGGGATCTCCGGCGGCGGGTAGTTCGCAGCCTCGGGCCACGGGTCACTGGTGGGAGGAGGGGAACTGGTCGTGGTCATGGGGCCTACGCTCGGTGGCCCCGCTGAGATTTTCGTGAAGCACAGCTGTGAGCCCGGTCAGGAATCGGCCGGGGCGTCGTCAGACCGGCTGGACGGGTGCCAGCTGCTTGCCGAGCCACTCCAGCGCCGGGGGGATCTCCCTGGTCCAGGTGTGGAAGTTGTGACCGCCGCTGTCCAGGGTGATGGTGGCCAGCCGGGTCGGCGCCTTGAAGGAAGCCACCATCTGCTGGGTGGCCGGGTAGTTCTGCTCGTTGTAGCTGGTGGCCAGCAGCAGCGCGACGGTCGGCGGCGGCGTGTTCCGCAGCCGCCAGAGCAGGTCGTTCTCCCGCTCCAACTGCTCGTTGCCGCCGAACAGGTCACCGGTGGTCGGATCGGTCGGCGCGCTGTAGTAGCCGGACAGCGAGATCGCGCTGCGGTACGAGTCCGGCCTGCGCAGCGCGAACTTGAGCGCGCAGTAGCCACCGGTGGAGTTGCCGATCACCGCCCGCTGGCCCGGCTGGTCGGAGACCCGGTAGGTGGCCGCCACCGCCTTCGGCAGGTCCTCGGCGAAGTAGGTCTCCACCTGGGGGCCGTTCGGGACGTCGACGCACTCGGTGTCCCGGTTGCCGACCACGGTCGGACGCATCATCACCAGCACGGTCGGCGGCAGCTTCCCGGCCTCGATCGCGGACAGCGCCGAGGCGGGGTAGGCCATCAGCGAGATCAGCTTCTCCGCCGACCCAGGGTACCCGGCCAGCACCAGGGCCATCGGGAACTTCCGCTCGGCGTAACCGGGTTGGAAGTACTGCGGCGGCAGGTAGACGTACCCGGCACTGCTGATCCCGGAGGACGCGCCCTTGATCTCGACCTGCTGGATCACCCCGGCCCGCTCCCGGGCCGAGCCCTGCGAGGAGTACACCTTCTGCTCGCCCCGGACCGCGACCGGCTTGCCGGGCTGCTGCTCGACCACCGTGCCGGGCGCGCCGTCGGTGCCGAGCAGGTCGCTCCAGGTGGTGTAGAAGCCGAAGTAGGAGTTGGCCACCAGGCCCATCGCCACCAGCACGGTGACCTGGGTGACCAGGAAGGCACCGAGCCGGCCGGTCCAGGACCGCCAGCCGCGCCCGGCCAGTTTCGGCCAGAGCGAGAGGGTGGTGACGAAGGCGGCCACCGCGAGCAGGATGGCGATGATCTGGATCAGGTTTCCGGTCAGGCTGGGCACCAGCTGATGGTAGATGAGAGATTTCTGTGAACGCGCCCGGCCCCCTCTCAGCTCGGCCCGGCCGGCCGTTCGTGGCCCGGGAGGTGACGGCCCGGCATCGGCGGCCGGAAAGGGCCGGGGCGGTCCTTCGGGCCCGTGCTATAAACGGCGACATGAGCGAAGCCCTGGCCCGGCGGGCCGCCACGCTGGAGGATGTGGCCCGAGCCGCGGGCGTCTCCCGGTCCACGGTGTCCCGGGTGATCAACAACATCCGTAATGTCGATCCGGAGTTGCAGCAGACCGTCCGTGACGCGGTTGCCGCCACCGGGTACGTCCCGAACGCCGCCGCGCGCGCCCTGGTGACCCGGCGGGCGGGGGCGGTGGCGCTGGTGGTGTCCAGCTCCGCCGGGCAGGAGGAGATCTTCACCGACCCGTTCTTCGGCCGGGTGGTGGGCGGGATGATCGGCGCACTGCGCCCGCTCGGCGTGCACCCCGTGCTGATGCTGGCCGACGACCCGGCCGCCCGCGAGCAGGTGCTCTCCTACCTGCGGCAGGGCAACGCGGACGGGGCGATGCTGGTCTCCACCCGGGCCGACGACCCGCTGCCGGGCCGGTTGCTCGAAGCCGGGCTGCCCGCCGTGCTGTTCGGCCGTCCGGCCGAGCCGCTGCCCGGGCGGCTGAGCTGGGTGGACCTGCGCAACGTCGAGGGCGGCCGGCTGGCCGCCGAGCACCTGCGGGCCCGGGGCTGCCGACGGATCGTCACCATCGCCGGGCCGGCCGCGATCTCCGCCGGAGCGGACCGGCTGGCCGGGACCCGGGCCGTGCTCGGCGACCTCCCGGTGGCCGAGGGCGACTTCGGCCAGGCCAGCGGGGCCCGGGCGATGCAGCGGCTGCTCGCCGAACACCCCGATCTGGACGGGGTGTTCGCCGCCAACGACCTGATGGCCCGTGGGGCGGTCGCGGTGCTCACCGAGCACGGCCGCCGGGTGCCGGAGGACGTCGCGGTGGTCGGCTTCGACGACAGCAGCGCCGCCACCGTCGGGCTGCCCCGGCTCACCACGGTGCGGCAGCCGGTGGAGGAGATGGCCGCCGAGATGACCCGGATCCTGCTGGACCGGATCGCCGATCCACTGGCCGGTCCCGGCTCGGTGCTGTTCGACCCGGAGCTGGTGATCCGCGAGTCCGCCTGAACCGGCGACCCCGGCCGGCCCGCGCGTCGCCCGGGGGAGTGCCGGGCCGGGCTCGTAGGCTGACGGGATGTCACCGACCCGGCGGACGGTGCTGGCCGGGCTGGCGGCCGGGGCCCTGACCGCCTGCGCCGCCCCCGGCCCGAGCGGGACCCCGGCCACCCCGGCCTGGTCGCCGTCCCCGCCCGCCGCGTCGCCCTCCCCGAGCCCGACACCGGCGGCCCGGCCGCGTAGCCGGGACGAGGTGGTGGCCGGGTACGCCGGTGCGGTGCCCACCGAGTGGGGCCTCGACGTGACCGGCGTGCTCCGCCGACTGCCGGGCGGGCAGGGCGTCGCGCTCACCTTCGACGCCTGCGGCGGCCCCGGCGGCAGCGGGTACGACCGGGAGCTGGTCGGCACCCTCCGGCGGTACGCCGTTCCGGCCACGCTCTTCGTCAACTCCCGCTGGGCCGAGACCAACCCGGCCGTGCTCCGGGAGCTGGCCGCCGACCCGCTGTTCGAGCTCGGCAACCACGGCACCGCGCACCGCCCGCTCTCGGTCACCGGCCGGGCCGCGTACGGCATCGACGGCACCCGGGACGCGGGCGGCGTGTACGACGAGGTGATGGCCAGCCACCTCGCGCTGACCGCGCTGCTCGGGCACCCGCCCCGGTTCTTCCGGTCCGGCACCGCGCACTACGACGAGGTGGCCGTCCGGATCGTCGCCGAACTGGACGAACAGGTGGCCGGGTTCACCGTGAACGCGGACGGTGGCGCGACCTTCACCGCCGCCCAGGTCCGCCGGGCCCTCGGCGAGGTGCGGCCCGGCGATGTGGTGATCGGGCACTTCAACCAGCCCGGCCACGGTACGGCGGCGGGTCTCGCGGCGGCCCTGCCCGAGATGCTCGACCAGGGGCGGAAGTTCGTGCACCTCTCGAAGGGTGAGTGACACCGGTCTAGTCCACTATCGTTCCGGTAGCCACCGGGAGGGCCGATGATCCGCTCTGCGCAGAGCCGCACCATCCATGCCGGACACGTGTCGGGGGCGGTGGTCCGGTGCGGGGTCTCCGACGCGATGCTCGCCGAACTCCCGGTCTCCGTCGTGTTCTTCTACGACCGGGAACTCGACCCGGAGGGGCTGGCGGCCGGGCTGGCCGAGGCGCTCCGCCGGGTGCCGCCGTTCGGCGGTCGGCTGCGGGCGGGCGCGGACGGCCTGGAGATCGTCTGCTCGGACGCCGGCGTGCCGCTGGTGCTGGCCGACGCGGCCGAGACCCTGCCGGAGGCGATGAGCCGGATGACGCTCGGCTCCTCCGGATACGTGGACCACGTCGAGGCGAACCGGGCGCAGTCCGGCGAGGCGCCGCTGTTCACCGTCAAGGTCAGCCGACTGGCCGACGGTGGCACGGCGTTGGGGTGCTCCTGGCACCACGTGATCGGGGACGTGCAGAGCTTCATGACGCTGATGCTGGCCTGGTCGGCGGCGGTCGAGGGCACCGAGCCGCCCGAGGTCGGCATGGCCGCCGACCGGGAGGTCTTCCTGGACGCGGTGCTGCCGGCCGTGGACTCCGGGCGGCTGGGCTTCCGGGTCCCGGAGCAGGCCGAGGCCGAGCTGCTGGCCCACGAGTTCCGGACCGCACCGCGCGCCAACCGGACCGTCCAGGTCTACTTCACCGACGCCGAGGTGGCCGCGATGAAGGCCGCGTTCGGCGCGACCACCGGGGTCCGGCTGTCGGCCAACGACGTGCTGGCCGCGCATGTGGTCACCACCGTCCGGCAGTTGGACGAGGACGGCGAGGCCAGGGACCTGGTGCTGCCGGTGAACGTCCGGCGCCACCTGGGCGTCCCGGCCGGGGAACTCGGCAATCTGCTGGGCGAGGTGATGCTGCGCTGCGCCCCGGCCGGGAAGCCGGCCGAGCTGGCCGCCGGGATCCGGGCGGCGGTGGACGGGTTCGCCACCGAGCACCTGAGCCTGCGGACCAACCGGGACTTCCTGGCCTCGGTCGGCCGGGACCGGCTGCGGGACTGCGTACCGCTCGGCTTCGATCCGGCCAACAAGACCTTCACCCTCTCCAGTTGGAGTAAGGCGGGGGTCTACCAGGTCGCCTTCGAAGGGTGCCGACCGCTTGCCTTCAGTCCCGGCGCCAGTGTGCAACTGCCCTGGGTCGCCTGGATGGTGGAGGGCTTCGCGGGCTCAGGTCAGCTGCTCACCGTGGTGCTGCCGACCCGCCTCGCCGCCCGGCTGCGCGGGGAGGAGGGGCGGGCAGCCCTGCACCGGTACCGCGACCCGGCCGAGCGGCTGCCCGAACTCGCGCTACAGATGAAGAAGTTGGCGTGAGCCGAGCCGGTGGCCCCGGTGGGGGCGGGGCCACCGGCGGTGCGTCACGGGTAGGAGACCACCACCGAGGGGGTGGTGCCGGTGCCCGAGGTGGGGGCGCCGGTGTCGTTGATCACGTGGTTGTACTGGCCGTTGCCGCCCAGCGAGACCACCAGCAGGTCGTGGAACTTCACGCCCGGCTTGACCGGTGCCTCGAAGCCGTGGTCCTGACGGATGGTCGGGTCCACGTTGTAGTAGCAGTAGCTGCCCAGGCCCCAGCCCTCGTGGGTGGTGACGTTGTCACCGACCTTGTAGGCCGCGTACCCCTGGACCGAACCGTTCTGCACGGCGGCCTGGTTGGGCGCGTCGTAGGACTTCTCGTTCTGGAAGAAGACGGTCTTGCCGTTGTTGCCGTACCACTGCACGTCGTACTTGTTGAAGTGCTCGACGAACAGGCCGGTGGCCAGCACGTCGTCACCGTTCACCACCAGGCCGTAGTCCGAGCGGTTGGTCTCCCAGCCCCAGCCCTCGCCGTGGTCGGCGCGCCACAGCCAGGTGTGGTCGATGATCGCGTCGTCGCTGTTCACCACCACGGCGGTGGTCGCCTTGCCGGCGCCGGCGCCGCCGACCCGGACGAAGACGTCCTGGACGGTGGTGGGGTTGGCACCGTGGTCGGCCGAGGAGTTGGCCGGGCCGACCTCCAGCAGGGTGGCCGAGTTGACCGGGCCGGCGTCGATCAGGAAGCCGGCCAGCTTGACGCCGTCCACGTCGGCGACCTTCATCGCGGTCACCCCGTTGTCCGGGATCACGGTGGCCAGGCCGAGGCCGAGCACCACGGTGTCCGCGCGGGTCACGTTGATGGTCTGGTCGACGTGGTAGACGCCGGGCGTGAACAGCAGGTTGAGGCCCTGGGCCAGCGCCGCGTTGATGGTCGCGGCGGTCGCGCCGGGCTTCACCACGTAGAACTGGCTGAGCGGGATCGAGCTGCCCTGCGGGGTGCCCGCCCAGGAGACGCCGCTGGCGTTGGTGCGCTTGGCCGGGACGAAGACCTTGTAGTCGTTGCCGTCCAGGTAGAGGAAGGGCTTCTCCCGGGAGACCGGGGTGGTGTCCAAGGTGGTGTACGGCGGGTTCGGGAACGCGCCGCCGGCCGGGGCGCCCTGGACGCCGGAGAAGACCTGGTTCCAGACGCCGTTGCTGAAGCCCTGGATCGAGCTGTCCCGGGTGTACCACTGCTGCTGCGAGTAGTTGCCCACCGAGCCGTCGATCCGGCTGTCCGCGATGTAGCCGCCGGAGGCCCAGCCGTAGCCGCTGGGAGCCAGGTTGAGGCCGCCCTTGACGTGCATCCGGCGGAACGGCGCGGCCTGCGACACCGCCCAGCGGTCGGTCCCGTTGACCGGGTTGACCGCGAGGTTCTCCGCCGAGCGCCAGAAGTTCTGGGTGGCGTTGCCGTTGAACCAGCCCGCGTCGACCGTGACGTCACCGTTGATGTTGGTGTCGTCGGGGGAGAGACCGAGGCCGGAGATCGAGGTGTAGAAGCCGATCTGCGCGTTCAGGTTGTTGTAGGTACCCGGCTTGAACAGGAACTGGTAACGGCCGGTGCCGAACTGCGCCGACTCCTGCTGGGCGAAGACCTGGTCCAGCTTGGCCTGGATGTTCGGCGTCGAGGGGTCGAAGACGATCACGTTCGGGCCGAGGTCGCCGCCGCCGGGCAGTTGCGGCCCGCTGCCGCCGCCGGTGTTGACCTGGAACTCCCAGAGCGAGTAGCCGTAACCGGTGCCCCGGGTCAGGCCGTTCATCCGGACGTACCGGCCCGAGCCGCTGACGTCCAGGCTCTCGGTGCCGCCCGTGCCGTTGGTGGTGGTGCGCACGGTGGACCAGGTGGCGCCGTCGGTCGAGGTCTGGAGCTGGTACGACTTCCCGTAGGCCGCCTCCCAGTTGAGCACCACGCGGCAGATCTGCTGGACCGAGCCCAGGTCGACCTGGAGCCACTGCGGGTCACTGGCGGCCGAGGCCCAGCGGGTGCCGGTGTTGCCGTCGGTGGCCAGGGCCGCGCCGGTGCCGCCGTTCTCGGTGGAGGAGGCGGTGGTCGGCTTGTCCTGGGCGGCGTTGGTGGTGCCACAGGTCGGGGGTGTGGCGCCGGTGGTGCCGAAGACCTGGAACTCCCAGAGCGAGTAGCCGTAGCCGGTGCCCCGGGTGATGCCGTTCATCCGGACGTACCGTCCGGAACCGGTGACGTTGACCGTCTCCAGGCCGCCGGTGCCGGTGCTGGTGCTGTAGACCGTGGTCCAGCTGGTGCCGTCCGCCGAGGTCTGGAGCTGGTACGACTTCCCGTACGCGGCCTCCCAGTTGAGCACGACCTTGCTGATGGTGGCGGTGGCGCCCAGGTCGACCTGGAGCCACTGCTGGTCGGTCGCGGCCGAGGACCAGCGGGTGCCGTTGTTGCCGTCGACGGCCAGGGACGCACCGGTGCCGCCGTTCTCGGTGGAGGAGGCGGTGACCGTCTTCCCCTGCGAGATCAGCGAGTCGGCGGCGTTGGCGGTGGCGCCGGGTAGGGCCAGCACTGCTCCGGAGAGCAGGGCGAGCGTGGTGGTGGTCGCGGCAATACCGCGTGCCGAAGTGAGCCTCACGGGCTTCTCCTGCGCTGGGTGGGGTGGGGGTGGGGGAGGCGCAGCGGCGGACTGACGCGCCGTCGGAACATCTCTCGGAGAGCGCTCCCCGAGGGAGTGTGGAGGGCTCAACTTCCCGCTGTCAAGGCGCTGGTGAGCGTTCGGCACACGATCGAGTTGCCCTGTCCGGGGGCTCGGGGAACTGCGAGGAGATCTGGCGTTCGGGTCACCGCGAAGGTGCCTGACCACCCTCGGACCTGCACCGTTCTCCGGGACTGGCGTCGCGGTTCCCCGAGCCCCTGCGGGGTGCATGGCTGCGCTCTAGGGGCGAGCGGAGAGGTCCCCGCCGGAGTCGAGGAAGCGGGAGAGCGGGAGGGTGGCGGCGCCGACGGTGACGGCGTCGGGGCCGAGCCGGCCGAGTTCGATGGAGGTCTGGGCGCGGGGGAAGCGCAGCGCGTACGAGCCGGCCGCGTCCTGGATGGCGGGCAGCAGGCGGGGGCCGAGCAGCAGGCCGGCCCAGCCGCCGATGATGATCCGCTCGGGGTTGAACAGGTTGATCAGGTCGGCGATGGCCGCGCCGAGGTACTCGGAGGACTCGGCGAGCAGCTCGACGGCCGAGGGTTCGTCGCGTTCGGCGGCGGCCAGCAGGGCGGCCAGGCCCTCCTTCTCCGAGCTGCCGGGCGGTGCCTCGCCCCAGCGCTCGACCAGCGCCTCGGCGCCGACGTACGCCTCCAGGCAGCCCCGGGAGCCGCACCGGCAGAGCCGGCCGCCGACGTGCACCTTGGTGTGGCCCCACTCGCCCGCGCTGCTGGTGGCGCCCCGGAACCGGGCGCCGTCGGCGATCACGCAGGCGCCGACGCCGGAGCCGAACAGGGCGACCACCGCGTGCCGGGCGCCCTGCCCGGCGCCGAACCACATCTCGGCCTGGCCGAGCGTCTTGGCGCCGTTGTCGACGTAGAGCGGCAGGTCGGTGCCGGCCCGGAGCAGGCGACCGAGCGGGACGGCGTCCCAGTCCACGGTCTGGCTGTGCACCACGATGCCCAGGCCGTCCTGGCCGGGATCGCCCTGCTCGACGATGCCGGGCACGCCGACCCCGACGCCCAGCACCTGGGACTCCTGCACGCCGGTCTGCTTCAGCACCTCGCTGATCCCGGTGAGCATCAACTCGACCACGTGGTCCACGTCGTGGCCGTGGTCGGAGAGCGGGTGGTCGCTCGCTGCCAGCTCGGTCAGGGCCAGGTCGAACAGCGCGACCCGGACCTGGGTCTCGCCGACGTCCACCCCGATCAGGTGGGCCCGGTCGGGGGTGACCTGGAGCAGAATGCGCGGCCGGCCCCCGTCGGACTCGACCGATCCGCACTCCTCGACCAGCCCGTCCGAGATCAGTTCGCCCACCACGTTGCTGACCGAGCCGCCGCTCAGCCCGCTGATCTGACCCAACTCCTGTCTGCTCAACGGACCTTCGAAGTACAGCCGGTGCAACAGGGTGGATCGACTGCCCCGTCGCAGGTCACGGACGGTCTGCTTGCCTCGCTCTGCCATCTGGTCTCCCTCCTGATCCGAATCTATCGCTGCACAGACTCTTGACGCCAGCTTTTCTCACACGTTAAATCACGGTCCGAAGTAAGCATCAGAGCTGGCGACTTCACCCCCCATCCCCACCCACTCGTCCGAGAGGGACACGGTCATGCGCATCAACCGTCTTGCTGCGGCCACCGCCCTGGTTTCCGTCCTCACCCTGACCGCCACCGCCTGCGGCGGCGGTTCCACCTCCGGAGGCGGCGACAACAGCGCCCCCAAGACTCTCACCTACTGGGCGAGCAACCAGGGCACCAGCCTGGAGAACGACAAGCAGGTCCTCGAACCGGAGCTGAGAAAGTTCGAGGCGCAGACCGGCATCAAGGTGAAGCTGGAGGTGGTGCCCTGGTCCGACCTGCTGAACCGGATCCTGGCCGCCACCGCCTCCGGGCAGGGCCCCGACGTGCTGAACATCGGCAACACCTGGTCGGCCTCGCTGCAGGCGACCGGCGCGCTGCTGCCGTTCGACGACGCCACCTTCGGCAAGATCGGCGGCAAGGACCGCTTCGTCCCCTCGACCATCGCCTCGGCCGGCGCAGCCGGCCAAGCCCCCGCCGCGGTGCCGCTGTACTCGATGGCGTACGGCCTCTACTACAACAAGAAGCTGTTCGACGCGGCCGGCATCAGCACGCCGCCGGCCACCTGGGACGAGCTGGTGGCGGACGGTCAGAAGCTGACCAAGGACGGCAAGTACGGCCTGGCGATCGAGGGCGGCAACGTCTCGGAGAACGTCCACCACGCCTTCGCCTTCGGCAAGCAGCACGGCGCCGACTGGTTCGACGCCGCGGGCAAGCCCGCCTTCGACACCCCCGAGGCGGTCGCGGCGATCAAGCAGTACGTCGACTTCATCGCCAAGGACAAGATCGCCGCCCCGGGCAACGCCGAGTACGCCGCCAACCAGTCGGTCACCGACTTCGCCAGCGGCAAGGCCGCGATGCTGATGTGGCAGGCGGCTGGTGCCTCGCTCAAGTCGCACGGGATGAACCCGGACGACTACGCGGTCGCGCCGATCCCGCTGCCCGCCCGTGCGAGCGGGAGCAAGGCCACCAGCTCGATGGTCGCGGGCATCAACCTGGCGGTCTTCAAGAACAGCAAGAACACCGACGGTGCGCTGCAGTTCGTGAAGTTCATGACCGGCAAGGAGGAGCAGATCCAGCTCAACAAGACCTACGGCTCGATCCCCCCGGTCAAGGACGCCCAGGCCGACAGCGCCTTCGCCACCCCCGAGCTGAAGACCCTGTCGAACGTGCTCGCCACCAGCGCTGCCCCGCTGCCCCAGGTCGCCAACGAGAGCCAGTTCGAGACCCTGGTCGGCACGGCGGTGAAGAACCTGCTGGCCGCTGCCGCCGCCGGCAAGCCGGTCACCGAGGAGTCGGTCAAGGCCGAGCTCACCAAGGCCCAGCAGCAGATGCCGGCCAGCTGACATGACCAGACAGCGACCTGGCCGCTCGAAACTGGGCCGCATCGGCCTGCCCTACCTGCTCCTGCTCCCGGCGCTCGCCCTGGAGTTGCTGATCCACCTGGTCCCGATGGTGGTCGGCATGGTGATGAGCTTCAAGCAGCTCACCCAGTTCTACATCCGGGACTGGTCGACCGCTCCCTGGTCCGGCCTCGACAACTACCGCGTGTCGGTGGACTTCTCCGCCCCGATCGGCCAGTCGCTGCTGAACTCGTTCTGGGTCACCTGCCTGTTCACCGCCCTGGCTGTCGGGTTCTCCTGGCTGCTTGGGACGGCGGCGGCGGTCTTCCTGCAGGAGTCGTTCCGGGGCCGTGGGCTGCTCCGGACGCTCTTCCTGGTCCCGTACGCCCTGCCGGTGTACGCGGCGGTGATCACCTGGTCGTTCATGTTCCAGCGGGACACCGGCCTGGTGAACCATCTGCTGGTGGACCAACTGCACCTGTTCGACGAGAAGCCGTTCTGGCTGATCGGTGACAACAGCTTCACCGCGCTGGTGGTGGTGGCGGTCTGGAAGACCTGGCCGTTCGCCTTCCTCACCCTGATGGCGGGCCTGCAGAACATCCCGCGCGAGCTGTACGAGGCCGCCGCGATGGACGGCGCCGGGGTCTGGCAGCAGCTGCGCAAGATCACCCTGCCCTCGCTCCGGCCGGTGAACCAGGTACTGGTGCTGGTGCTCTTCCTGTGGACCTTCAACGACTTCAACACGCCCTACGTGCTGTTCGGGAAGTCCGCGCCGGAGGCGGCCGACCTGATCTCGATCCACATCTACCAGTCGTCCTTCGTCACCTGGAACTTCGGCGCGGGCTCGGCGATGTCCGTCCTGCTGCTGCTCTTCCTGCTCCTGGTGACCGCCGTCTACCTCTTCCTCACCTCACGCCGGAGGGACGCCGATGCCTAGGTCACTGAGGCGATCGGGCGGC
The DNA here is from genome assembly GCF_044766665.1 of Kitasatospora sp. NPDC101801. Classification (NCBI taxonomy): domain Bacteria; kingdom Bacillati; phylum Actinomycetota; class Actinomycetes; order Kitasatosporales; family Streptomycetaceae; genus Kitasatospora; species Kitasatospora sp. NPDC101801. The sequence goes on along the minus strand of NZ_JBIWML010000023.1, from coordinate 77,352 downwards.
GGCGTCGCGACGCCGGGGCCCGCACCTCGCCGGCTTCTCGTCAGTCGCCGCAGCTCTGCTGCTACTCCCTCCTCGGCCCCGCCGAGCCATGCACCCCGACGCCGCTCCTTTTTCCGCCCTCCGATCGCCGGAGTGACCAGGCCCCCCGCCTCGTTCCTCTGGACCCGCCGGATCTTCCTCACTCTGCTGACCGCCTTCACCCTCACCCCGGTGCTGGTGATGGTCAGTTCCTCGCTCAAGCCGCTCCGCGACGTGCAGGGTCCGTTCCGGTGGATCCCCAGTGAGCTGACGTTCCGTCCGTACCTGGACATCTGGAGCACCGTCCCGCTGGCCGACTACTTCGTCAACTCGCTGATCGTGTCGGTGAGTGCGACGGTGCTGTCGGTGCTGATCGCGATCTTCTCCGCCTACGCGGTCAGCCGGTACCGGTTCCGGGGGCGGAAGTTGTTCACCGTCACGGTGCTCTCCACCCAGATGTTCCCCGGCATCCTGTTCCTGCTGCCGCTCTTCCTGATCTTCGTGAACATCGGGAACTCCACCGGCGTCGCGCTGTACGGCAGCCGGGGCGGGCTGATCCTGACCTACCTGACCTTCTCGCTGCCGTTCTCGATCTGGATGCTGGTCGGCTACTTCGACTCGATCCCACGGGACTTGGACGAGGCGGCGGCGGTGGACGGCTGCGGCCCGCTGCGCACCCTGGTGCGGATCGTGGTGCCGGCCGCCACCCCCGGGATCGTCGCGGTCAGCGTGTACGCCTTCATGACCGCCTGGGGCGAGGTGCTGTTCGCCTCGGTGATGACCAACGACACCACCCGCACCCTCTCGGTCGGGCTCCAGGGGTACGCCACCCAGAACGACGTGTACTGGAACCAGGTGATGGCGGCGTCCCTGGTGGTCAGCGTGCCGGTGGTCGCCGGATTCCTGCTGCTTCAGCGCTACCTGGTCGCCGGACTCACCGCCGGGGCCGTCAAGTGACCCTCTTCGAAAGGCAGACGATGGATCTCAGTGCGCTCCCCGACGACTTCCTCTGGGGCGCGGCCACCGCCGCCTACCAGATCGAGGGCGCGGTGAACGAGGACGGCCGGGCGCCCTCGATCTGGGACACCTTCTCCCACACCCCCGGCAAGGTGGACAACGGCGACACCGGTGACGTGGCGTGCGACCACTACCACCGGTGGCCCGAGGACCTCCGGCTGGCCGGTGAACTCGGCCTGGACGCCTACCGGTTCTCGATCGCCTGGCCCCGGGTGGTACCGCTCGCCGACGGCGTGGTGAACCCGGCCGGGCTGGACTTCTACGACCGCCTCACCGACGCGGTGCTGGCCGCCGGGATGACCCCCTTCCCCACCCTCTACCACTGGGACCTCCCGCAGGCCCAGCAGGACCGGGGCGGCTGGGCGGTCCGGGGGACGGCGGAGCGGTTCGCCGAGTACGCCGCCGTGGTGGCCGAGCGCCTCGGCGACCGGGTCACCCACTGGGCCACCCTGAACGAGCCGCTCTGCTCGGCCTGGATCGGCCACCTGGACGGCACGATGGCCCCCGGCATCACCGACCTGGCCACCGCCGTCCGGGCCTCGTACCACCTGCACCTGGGCCACGGCCTGGCGGTGCGGGCGCTGCGGGCCGCGGTCCCCGGTGCGCAGATCGGCATCGTCAACAACCTCAGCCCGATCGAGGCCGCCTCCGACAGCGAGGCCGACCGGGCCGCCGCCGTCCGCGCCGACGGCCACATCAACCGCTGGTGGCTGGACCCGGTGCTCGGCCGGGGCTACCCCGAGGACATGGTCAAGCTCTACGGCGTCGAACTCCCCATCCAGGACGGCGACCTGGACCTGATCGGTGCCCCGTTGGACTGGATCGGACTCAACTACTACTTCCGCCAGTTCGTCGCCGACGACCCGACCGCGCCGGCCCCCGGCTTCCGCCAGGTCCGCGGTCCGAACGCCGAGCACACCGCGATGGACTGGGAGGTGCACGGCCCCGGCCTGGAACAGCTGATCCTCCGGCTCACCCAGGAGTACGGCGCCCGGAAGATCTACGTCACCGAGAACGGCTCCGCCTACCAGGACACCGTGACCGCCGACGGCGCCGTCCACGACCCGGAGCGCACCGCCTACTTCGAGCAGCACCTGGCCGCCTGCGCCCGCGCGGTCGCCCAGGGCGCCCCGCTCGGCGGCTACTTCGCCTGGTCCCTGCTGGACAACTTCGAGTGGGCGTACGGCTACGACAAGCGCTTCGGTCTGATCCACGTCGACTACGAGACCCAGCGACGCATCGTCAAGACCAGCGGCCACCGCTACGCGGAGCTGATCCGCAACCACCGTACGCGGTAACGCCGTTCGGCTGCCCTTCCCTCGCCTCCCGACCGCGACGGAAGGGCAGCCGCGTCGGTGCCCGGCCAGGGGGACCTAGACTCTGCGGCCATGAGCGGAACAGAACTCCTGCCCGAGGTGGTGCTCCGGGCGGGACGGAGCAGTGCGCGACTGGTCGACGGCGCCGTGCTGATCGAGCGCCGCCGGGCCACGCACCGGATACCGGTGGCGGCGGTCGAGCGGGCGGAGGTGGTCCCCGGCGGGGCGCGGCTGGTGCTGACGGGTGCTCAGGGCGCCGAGTACCGGGTGCGGTGCCGGAACGCGCGGGCGTTGGCGGCGTTCGTCGAGTCGGTGAACCGGGCGCGGCCGGTGGCCGACCGGGCCGAGCGGGACCGGGACGGCGCGGCGTCGGTGGAGAGCACGGTGCGGCCGCGACGACGGTGGTGGATTCCGCTCCGGGTCCTCCGCCCGCTGGTGGAAGGTCGCCGCCTGGCTCTACGCGCTGGGGTTCGTGGTGCTGCCCGTGCTGGTGGACCTCCGTCCGGCGGACAGCTTCGCCCTGGTCATGCTGTGGGGCTTCGGCCCGCCGATCCTGGCGGCCGGGGTGGCCTGGGTGGTCCACGGCGTCGGGCGCCTGCGTGCGCCCTGGCTCTACCAGTTCCGGGGGGTCCGGGTGATGGCGAGACTGGACCGCCTGCGGGAGCAGCCCGACGGGGACGGGGACGGCAGCCACCTGAAGGGGAAGTACGCCTTCGTCGACCTCGACGGCCGGCCGCGCAGCCTGGAGCGGATCGTCTCCAGGGGCGCCCGGATCGGTGACCGGATCGAGCTCTGCTACGTGCCGGACCACACCCGGCTGGTGGACACCGGCACGCGGTACGGGGCGGAGATCGCCGGGCGGTCGGCCGTCCTGGTGCTGTTGGCGCTGCCCGTCGCGCTGGTGGGCGCGGCGATGACGATCGGACCGATCGTCATCGCCCTGTCGGTCTGAGCCCCCGGGGTCAGGACGCGGTGCGTGGGATCCGCCGCTCCCAGTCGCGTTCGAAGAGCACGTCCCCGGCTTCCAGGGCGGTGAGGTGGTTGTGGGTGGTGAAGTGGGTGGCGTCGCAGGTGATTTCGGAGCGGGTGTGGACGGTGACGTCCCAGCCGAGGTCGGGGCGTTGCAGGCGGACGGTCCAGTCGGAGCGGGTGGCGGCGGAGAGCGGGTCGTCGGTGAGGATGCGGTAGGCCTCGACGGCGTGTTCGTCGAAGACCAGGTCGTCCGGGTAGCGGCGGGAGCCGCCGTAGCCGGGGTCGACCTCCAGGCGCCACTCGCCGGTGGCGACGTCGCGGAGCACCAGACGTTCGGGGCGCGCGGTGAGCGGTTCGACGGGGCGGACGTCCAGGCCGACCGACTGCTCGGGGGGCTCGAAGGTGATCGGCGGGGAGCCGGCGTCGGCGGCCAGGTGACGGACGGGCAGCGCGAGCACGCTGTGGCCGGGGTCGACCTCGAAGCCGGCGGTGTCGGGCTGCGGCCAGATCCAGGGCCAGTAGGCGGAGGACAGGGCGAGCCGGACCCGGTGGCCGGGCGGGAAGGCGTGGGCGATCGAGACCAGCGGGAACTCGACCTCCTCGACCGCGCCCGGGGTCCACTCGACCACCCGGTCCCGGCCCTGACGGGCGGTCAGGTTGAGCACGCCCCGGGTGACCAGGGTGGAGGAGCCGTCGGGGGCGACGTCGCAGAGCCGGGCGACCACCTGCCCGCGTCGGCTGTCGCAGCGGATCCGCAGCCGGACGGAGGCGTTGCCGAGGATCTCCACCGTCTCGGGCAGCGGGGTGGAGTCGAAGCAGACCGAGCGGCCGTCCTCCTCGCGCTGGTCCGGCGGCAGGTCGGCGGCGTTGCCGAACGGGAAGAACCGCCCGGCGTCCACCCCGGTGTGCTGCGGGGAGCGGACCCGGACGAAGCGGTCGGGGGAGGAGGTCCCGGCGGTGCGCAGTGCGTCGTCCAGGCCGTAGTGGATCTCCCGGACGTCCGAGGAGGGCCAGGAGTCGTCGCCGATCCAGCGGCCCGGCCGGTTGGCGTACGAGGTCGCGGGCGGCACCGACTCGTTCATCCAGGTGCGCAGCGCGGGCTCCGCCAGCACCCCGGTGTCCAGGTCCTTCAGCCAGTGGTCCCACCAGCGCAGGGTCTCCTGCAGGAAGCCGATCGCCGGGCCGGGCGGCAGGCCCCGGTCGGGGTACTGGTGCGACCAGGGGCCGATGATGCCCCGGACCGGCGCGTCCAGGTGCTCGACCAGCCGCAGCACGGTGTCCCGGTAGGGGTCGGCCCAGCCGCCGACGGCGAGCACGGCGGCCTTGATCGCGCCGTAGTCCTCGCAGACGCTGCCGTGCCGCCAGTAGTCGTCCCTGGTCTGGTGCGCGAGCCAGGGGTGGACGAAGGGGTCGACCGCTTCGAGCCGGGTGAGCCACTGGCGCCGCCAGTCCTCGCCGACGTACTTCGGGTCCGGCGGCCGGCCGACGAAGGCGAGCATGGTGGCGGACCAGGCGTGCATGTCGACGGCGAGCAGCGAGCCGCCCATGTAGTGCACGTCGTTGTCGTAGCGGTCGTCGGTGGAGCAGACGGTGACCACCGCCTTCAGTGCCTCGGGCGCCAGCGCCGCGATCTGCAGGCTGTTGAAGCCGCCCCAGGAGATGCCGAACATGCCCACCCGGCCGCTGCACCACGGCTGCGCGGCCAGCCACTCCACCACCGCGACGCCGTCGGCCAGTTCCTGCGCGGAGTACTCGTCGCCGGGCAGCCCGCCGGAGTTGCCGTGGCCGCGCACGTCGACCCGGACCGAGGCGTAGCCGTGGCCCGCGTACCAGGGGTGGCGCTGGGCGTCGCGCGGCGCCGTCCAGTCGGTGAGCCGGTACGGCAGGTACTCCAGCAGCGCGGGCACCGGCACGTCGGTGACGGGGCGCCAGATCCGGGCGTACAGCTCGGTGCCGTCGGCCAGCGGGATGCGCAGGTCCTCGCGGGTGGTCCCGTACGGGTAGCTGTCGGGGTGCTGCATCGAGGACCTCCTAGTGAACGGGGTGCATGGTCCGGCGCATCCAGGGGAGCGCGAGGTACAGCGCGATCCCGGCGACCACGGCGAACAGTCCGAGCGCGCCGTAGTAGGCGGAGTCGGCGACCTCGCCGTAGAGCTTGGTCAGCTGGGCGGCGATGCCCTGGGAGAGGGCCAGCGAGAGGAACCAGACCGCCATGGTCTGGCTGGCGAAGTGACGGGGCGCCAGCTTGCTGGTGGCGGACATCCCGGTGGTCTCCAGCAGGATGTCGCCGCCGCCCATGAAGAGGTAGCAGCCGAGCAGCCAGAGCCCGGCCACCTGGTAGTCGCCGCTCTTGCCGAGGGTGGCCGGGACCAGCACCAGGAAGGAGAGGCCGGCCGCGAACAGCGAGTAGGCGATCTTCCGGGAGGCGTGCGGCTGGCGGTCGCCGAGGCGGACCCAGAGCGCGGCGATCACCGGGGCGAGCAGCACCTCGATCGCGCCCAGGATGGAGGTCCACCAGCTGGACGGGAAGTGCCAGCCGAAGATGCTGTTGTCCACGTGGTCCACCGCGAGCAGGGCGAGCGTGGTGTAGGAGGAGAACAGCACCAGGTTGAAGACCACCGAGGCGAGGAAGAGCACCACGTACGGCCGCAGCCGGCCGCGCTCCGCCCGGCTCACCTCGGGGCTGCGGAACATCACCGCGAAGTAGGCGATCGGGGCCAGCACCGAGACCAGCGTGATCAGGTCGACGGCGCGGTCCATGGTGAGCCAGCCGACCAGCTGCAGCACCACCCCGACGGCGGCCACCAGGACCACCACCGCCACCGCGCGGCCGGCCCAGCGGCTCCGCTCGGCCTCGGTGAGCGGGTGCACCGGGCCGCGGTCCCGGTGCAGGGTGGAGCGGCCCAGCACGTACTGGACCACGCCGAAGGTCATCCCGACCGCAGCGGCCGAGAAACCCCAGTGCCAGCCCTCGTTCTGGCCGAGCCAGCCGCTGATCAGCGGGCCGGCGAAGGCGCCGATGTTGATGGCCATGTAGTAGAGGGCGAAGCCCGCGTCCCGGCGGTCGTCGTCGGTGGCGTAGAGCCCGCCGACCAGGGTGGCCGCGTTCGGCTTCAGGAAGCCGGTGCCGACCACGATCAGGCCGAGGCCGACCCAGGTCATGGCGGCGGTGGGCACCGACATCGCGTAGTGGCCGCAGGCGATCAGCGCCCCGCCGTAGAGCACCGACCGGTAGGAGCCGAGCATCCGGTCGGCCACCCAGCCGCCGACCACCGAGGTCAGGTAGACCAGGGTGCCGTAGGCGGAGACCACCGAGGCGGCGGTGCCCTGGGTCATGCCGAGGCCGCCGTTGGCGACCGGGTCGGCGAAGTAGAGCACCAGGATGGCCTGCATGCCGAGGAACGAGAACCGCTCCCAGACCTCCAGGCCGGACAGCGTGAGCAGGCCGCGGGGGTGACCGAAGAAGGAGTGGTCGAGCCGCGGGGTGTCCTGGCTGTCGAGGTCTGTGCTGTTCAGCAAGGGGACTGCCTCCGGTCGGTCCTGATGATCACCGAATCAGACAATAGATGACTTTTACTCCTATTTCCTGACGGAACGTGAGCTGTGGCGCCGCCCGGACGACCCGAGTGCCCCGATGCGCCGGGAGGACGCAATTGCGAACGGGTTGCAACTGCGGCCGGATAGAGGGAAGGATGGTCCAGCTCGGGGATCTGGGCATCCCTTACGACTTACTGGAGGACTGCCGCATGGCCGCGTCTGGCAGACTGCGTGACCGGCTCACCCGCGAGGAATGGTTCCGGCTGGCCGGGATGGGCGGCTTCGTCCTGGCGCTGCACGTGATCGGGTGGTTCACCCTGATCGCGCTGGTGGCCCCGGAGCAGTACGACGTCGGTGGGCAGGTCTTCGGCGTCGGGATGGGCCTGACCGCCTACACCCTCGGGATGCGGCACGCGTTCGACGCGGACCACATCGCGGCGATCGACAACACCACCCGCAAGCTGATGGGCCAGGGCCAGCGCCCGCTGTCGGTCGGCTTCTGGTTCTCGCTCGGCCACTCCTCGATCGTCTTCGGGCTCTGCGCGCTGCTCGCCTTCGGCATCCAGTCGCTGGCTGGGCAGGTCGAGTCGGACGACTCCACCCTGCACGACCTGACCGGTCTGATCGGGGTCAGCGTCTCGGGGGTGTTCCTGGTGCTGATCGGCCTGATCAACCTGGGGGCCTTCAACGGCATCCTCAAGGTGTTCCGGAAGATGAAGCAGGGCGAGTTCGACGAGGCCGAGCTGGAGCGCCAGCTCGACAAGCGCGGCTTCCTGAACCGGATCCTCGGCCGGGTCACCAAGGCGGTCACCAAGCCCTGGCACATGTACCCCGTCGGCCTGCTCTTCGGCCTCGGCTTCGACACCGCCACCGAGGTCTCGCTGCTGGTGCTGGCCGGCGGCGCCGCCGCCTTCCAGTTGCCCTGGTACGCGCTGCTGGTGCTGCCGGTGCTGTTCGCGGCGGGCATGAGCCTGCTGGACACCATCGACGGCTCGTTCATGAACTTCGCCTACGAGTGGGCCTTCTCCAAGCCGATCCGCAAGATCTACTACAACCTCACCGTGACCGGCCTCTCGGTGCTGGTCGCGCTGGTGATCGGCACCATCGAGCTGGTCGGCCTGCTCGGCGACAAGCTCGAGATCACCTCGGGCCCGGTGGCCTGGATCGGGTCGATCGAGCTCGACATGGTCGGGTACGCGATCGTCGGCCTGTTCGTGCTGACCTGGGCCGGAGCGGTCGGGTACTGGAAGTTCGGCCGGGTCGAGGAGCGCTGGTCGGCGAGCCTGGAGAAGGTCGCCGTCCGGGACTGACGCAGGGTCAGACCCCCCTCGGGGCCCGGGTCGGAGCAGCCGCCAGGTGCGGGCTCCCGGCCCGGGCCTTCGTCGTACCTGGTGGCCGACCGTCTCCGGGTGGTTTCCAACTGTTAACGGGCAACCCCTTGTCGGGTCATTTTCTACGCGCGTATCTTGGGGCCCGCCGGATCAGCCCGGCGGATGATCTACGCGGGTAGTGCGCCGTCCTGCGCTGCCTGACCCACCCTCAGCTCCCGGCGACCCCACGAGCGTCGGAGCATGAACCGAGGAGTTCTGCCCGGTGACGAAGTCCACCGCTCCCCGCCGTTCCCGCCGCAGCCTGCTGCGCGCGGCCGTCCTGCCCGTCGCCGTGGCGGGTTCGCTCGTGCTCGTCCCGCTCCCGGGGGCGTTCGCCGCGACCTCCGCCGACGCGGTGATCTCCGAGGTGTACGGCGGCGGTGGCAACTCCGGTGCCACGCTGAAGAACGACTTCATCGAGCTGGCCAACAAGGGCACCGCGGCCTTCGGCCTGGCCGGGTACAGCGTGCAGTACCTGCCCGGCACCCCGAGCGCGGGCTCGCAGTGGGGCGTCACCCCGCTCACCGGCTCGGTCGCCCCCGGCGCCCGCTACCTGATCGCCGAGTCCGCCGGTACCGGCGGCACCGTGGCGCTGCCCACCCCGGACGCCACCGGAACGCTGGCGCTCTCCGGCACCAGCGGCACCGTCGCGCTGGTGAACGGCACCGCGCCGCTGACCTGCAAGACCGCCGCCGACTGCGCCGCCGAGCCGCGGATCAAGGACCTGGTCGGCTTCGGCACCGCGGTGGTCCGGGAGGGTTCGGGCCCGGTCGCCGGGGCGGGCAACACCGCCTCGGTGGCCCGCAAGGCCGGGCTGCCGGACACCGACGACAACGCCGCCGACCTGGTGGCAGGACCGACCAGCCCGGTGAACAGCAAGGGCGAGGTCCCCGAGGGCGACACCCCGCCGGAGCCGACCGAGCCCGGCACCGCGCGCATCCACGACATCCAGGGCACCACCCGGGTCTCCCCGCTGGCCGGCCAGACCCTGCAGGGCGTGCCCGGCGTGGTCACCGCGGTCCGCGCGTACGGCTCCAAGGGCTTCTGGATCCAGGACCCGAACCCGGACGCCGACCCGGCGACCAGCGAGGGCCTGTTCGTCTACACCGGCAGCGCCAACCCGACCGTCAAGGTGGGCGACTCGGTGCTGGTGACCGGCAAGGTCGCCGAGTACTACCCGGCCGCCAGTGCGGGCGGTCAGTCGCTCACCCAGCTGACCGCGCCGTCGATCAAGGTGCTGTCGGCCGGCAACCCGGTGCCCGCGCCGTTCGTGCTCAACGACAAGTCGATCCCGGTGCCGTACGCCCCGGACGCGGCGGGCGGCTCGATCGAGGGCCTGACCCTGCAGCCCGGCAGCTTCGCGCTGGACCGGTACGAGTCGCTGGAGGGCATGAACGTCCAGGTCAAGGACGTCCGGGTGATCCAGGCCACCGACCAGTTCCACGAGCTGTGGGTGGCGGCCCGGCGCAAGGACGAGAAGTCCAAGCGCGGTGGCGTGATGTACCTGGGCTACGACAACCCCAACTCCGGCCGCCTGATGGTCCAGTCGGCCCCGCTGGAGGCGGACCGGCCGTTCCCGGTGGCCAACGTCGGCGACGAGCTGACCGGGGTCACCGACGGTCCGCTGGACTACAACCGCTTCGGCGGCTACACCCTGATCGCCAACACCATCGGCGCCCGCCAGGACAACGGTCTGGAGCGCGAGGTGACCAAGGAGGCGGCGGCCGGCGAACTCACCGTCGCCACCTACAACGTGGAGAACCTCGACCCGTCGGACCCGGACTCGAAGTTCGCCGAGCTGGCGGCCGGGATCGTCACCAACCTGCGCTCGCCCGACATCCTCACCCTGGAGGAGGTCCAGGACGCCAACGGCGCGGTCAACGACGGCACCGTGGACGCCGCCGCGACCGTGCAGAAGTTCGTCGCCGCGATCAAGGCGGCCGGTGGCCCGGCGTACGACTGGCGCTCGATCAACCCGGAGAACAACAAGGACGGCGGCGAGCCCGGCGGCAACATCCGCCAGGTCTTCCTGTTCAACCCGGCCCGGGTCTCCTTCACCGACATCCCCGGCGGCTCGGCCACCACGGCCGTGGGGATCACCGGTACCGGGAAGGCCACCGCGCTGACCGCCTCGCCCGGCCGGATCGAGCCGGCCGAGGACGCCTGGGCCAGCAGCCGCAAGCCGCTGGTGGGTCAGTTCGCCTTCAAGGGCAAGAAGGTCTTCGTGATCGCCAACCACTTCAACAGCAAGGGTGGCGACCAGGGCCTGGAGAGCCGCTTCCAGCAGCCGACCCGCAGCTCCGAGGTGCAGCGGATCAAGCAGGCCACGCTGGAGCAGGCGTTCCTGGCCAAGCTGCTGGCCGCCGACCCGAAGGCCGCCGTGGTCTCGCTCGGCGACTTCAACGACTACCAGTTCTCCCCGGCGCTGAGCACGCTCACCAAGGACGGCGTGCTGCGCGACCTGGTGAACGAGCTGCCGGAGCGCCAGCGGTACTCGTACGTCTTCCAGGGCAACTCGCAGGTGCTCGACCACATCCTGGTCAGCCCGGCGGTGAAGCACGCCAAGTACGACATCGTGCACATCAACAGCGAGTTCGCCCAGCAGGCGAGCGACCACGACCCGCAGATCGTCCGCATCAAGCCGTGACGCCGAACTGACGGGGCGCGGACCGGAGTTCCGGTCCGCGCCCCGTCGTCGTTCCCGGCTACTTCCCGAGCGACTTGAGCACCGCGCCGGCCATCGCCCGCTCACCGGCCGCGTTCGGGTGGAACGGGGCGGCGGGGGACTGCGGGATCAGGCCCTCGATCCACGGGGTGTCCGAGCAGGCGTCATGGCCCCTGGTCGGGGTGGCGGTGTCCACGTAGGTGGCGCCGTTCGCGGCGGCGGTCCTGGCCAGCATGGCGTTCAGGTCGCCCAGCACGCCGTGCAGGTACTCCACGTCGCCCGGGGTGACCGGCTGGCGGCCGATGCAGTTCGCTCCGTTCGCGGGCACCACCGAGGGGTAACCCACCAGCAGCACCTTGGCGTTGGGAGACTTGGCGTGGATCCGGCGCAGGCCGTCCGCGAGCTGGGGAGCGGCGGCGGCGATCCGGCTCCGCAGGTCGTCCTCGCCGTAGACCCACTGGAACCGCCAGTCCTGCCAGGCCCAGTGCCCGTGGGCGTAGACGTCCTTGCAGGGCGTGCCGAGTGGGTTGACCACGGCCCCGCCGACGCAGGTGGCGATCAGCTCGGCCACCCCGAGGTCGCTCACCCCGAGGTCGTTGCCGCCGATGCCCAGGGTGACCAGCGAGGTGTCGGCCTTGAGGGCGTTCAACTGTGGTGCGTAGACGCCATACTGGGCCTCGGTCAGGTGCTTGGTCTTGGCGGCCGAGCAGGTGACGTCGGTGTACGCGGTGCTCTTCAGCGCGGCGGCCACCAGGTGGCCGTAGTTCTGGTCCGAGCGCAGGCAGAGCCCGCCGGACTGGTTCGGCACCAGGGCGCCGGCCGCGAACGAGTCGCCGAGTGCCACATAGGGGCCCGCGCCCGTCCCGGCGTGGGCGGTCGGTGCGGTCAGCGCGGCGAGTGCGGCGGTGGCCAACAGGCCGCCGAGCACGGCGGGGAGACGCTTTCGGGCAGGGCTGAGCACGGTTCCTCCTGAGGGGTGGAGAGAAACGGCGAACGGGTGGGGGTAGGCCCTGGCCACGGCTACTGACTGGTAAGTTACTGGCAGGTTAATTGGGCTGTCCAGAGCGCTGTTCGGAATTCCCGAATATCCGTCAACTGTCTTCGGAATTACGCTCCGGAGTGGATCGTTTGACGGCGAATATCCGCTACGAAGTGGAGCGGAGGAATTCCCGGCCGCCGGGGAGCGGCCCGGTGGGCGGTTACCGGCCGGTTGACCTGGTGCGCCGCAGGCCGCAGAATCCGGACACGCCTGCTCACCCTGGAGGGTCATCCGTGGCACTGGACGCCGACGTCATCGTGATCGGGGCCGGTTTGGCGGGCCTGGTCGCCACCGCCGAACTGGCCGACGCCGGACGGAAGGTGATCCTGCTCGACCAGGAGCCCGCCGCCTCGCTCGGCGGGCAGGCCCACTGGTCCTTCGGCGGCCTGTTCCTGGTCGACTCACCCGAACAGCGGCGGATGCGGATCCACGACTCGCACGAGCTGGCCTGGCAGGACTGGCTCGGCACGGCGGGCTTCGACCGGCCCGAGGACGCCTGGCCGCGCCGCTGGGCCGAGGCGTACGTCGACTTCGCGGCCGGTGAGAAGCGCTCCTGGCTGCACGGACAGGGCGTCAGGTTCTTCCCGGTGGTCGGCTGGGCGGAGCGCGGCGGCCTGCTGGCCAGCGGTCCCGGCAACTCGGTGCCGCGGTTCCACATCACCTGGGGCACCGGGCCCGGGCTGGTCGAGCCGTTCGTCCGCCGGGTGCAGGCGGCGGTGGCGCGCGGGCTGGTGGAGCTGCGGTTCCGGCACCGGGTGACCGGCCTGGCCGCCTCGGCGGGTGCCGTGGACACCATCACCGGCGAGGTGCTGGTGCCCAGCACGGTGGCCCGGGGCGAAGGCAGTTCGCGCGAGGTGGCCGGCTCCTTCGAGCTGCGGGCGCAGGCGGTGATCGTCACCTCGGGCGGCATCGGCGGCAACCACGAGCTGGTCCGCAAGGCGTGGCCGGCCCGGCTGGGCACGCCCCCCGAGAAGCTGCTCTCCGGGGTCCCGGCACACGTGGACGGCCTGATGCTCGGCATCGCCGGCGCGGCGGGCGGCCACCTGATCAACGGCGACCGGATGTGGCACTACACCGAGGGCATCGAGAACTGGGACCCGATCTGGGCCAAGCACGGCATCCGGATCCTGCCCGGCCCCTCCTCGCTCTGGCTCGACGCGCGCGGCAAGCGGCTGCCGGTGCCGCTGTTCCCCGGGTTCGACACCCTGGGCACGCTGGAGCACATCATGACGACCGGTCACGACCACACCTGGTTCGTGCTCACCCAGAAGATCATCGAGAAGGAGTTCGCGCTCTCCGGCTCCGAGCAGAACCCCGACCTGACCGGGAAGTCCGTCCGGGACGTGCTGCGCCGGGCGCTGCCCGGCGCCACCGCACCGGTCGAGGCGTTCAAGAAGCACGGCGCGGACTTCGTGGTCGCGGACTCGCTGACCGAGCTGGTGGCCGGGATGAACGCGAAGACGCCGGACGCGCTGATCGACGAGGCGGAGCTGCGCCGCGAGATCGAGGCCCGGGACCGCGAGATGGCCAACCCGTTCGGCAAGGACCTCCAGGTGACGGCCATTCACGGCGCCCGCCGCTACCTGGGCGACAAGCTGATCCGCACCGCCACCCCGCACCGCCTGCTCGACCCCAAGGCCGGCCCGCTGATCGCGGTGCGGCTGAACATCCTCACCCGCAAGTCCCTCGGCGGCCTGGAGACCGACCTCGACTCGCGCGTGCTGCGCGCCGACGGCTCGGTCCTGGACGGCCTCTACGCGGCGGGCGAGGCGGCCGGGTTCGGCGGCGGCGGCGTGCACGGCTACCGCTCCCTGGAGGGCACCTTCCTCGGCGGCTGCCTGTTCTCCGGCCGTGCGGCCGGCCGGGCGGCGGCGAAGGCCACGGGGTGACGGCGCTCCCGCTGCTCTTCCTGGACGTGGACGGCCCGGTCATCCCGTTCGGGGCGGACCGGCCGGAGGGCTACCCGAGGTACGACACGCCCGGCCGCCGGCCGCCCGGCGACAACCCGCTGCTGGCCCGGGCCGATCCCGCGCTGGGGCCCCGACTGCTCGCGCTGCCCTGCGAGTTGGTCTGGGCCACCACCTGGATGGCCGAGGCGAACGAGTGCGTCGCCTCCTGGCTCGGCCTGCCGGAGCTGCCGGTGGTGAGCTGGCCGGAGCCGTCCGAGGAGGAACCGGCCGGCCTGCACTGGAAGACCGCCACCCTGGTCGAACGGGCGGCCGGCCGGCCGTTCGTCTGGGTCGACGACGAGCTCACCGACGCCGACCGGGCCTGGGTGGCGGCCCGTCACCCGGGGCCGGCGCTGCTGCACCGAGTGGACGCCCGGTGCGGGCTCACAACGGCGGACTTCGTCGCCGTGGATGCCTGGCTGCGGTCGGGCGGGGGCAGAACCGGCCAGTGACCGGCATCCGGCCTCCCGTCGGGCGGTGGTCCGTTAGCCTGCCCGGGATGACCAGGGGAAGCTGAGGGGGCGTCATGAAGCGCTGGGGTAGGGCAGTTGGGAAGCGGTCGGGCGGGGCCGCGCTGGGGGTGGTGATCGCCGCCGGTGTGCTCGCGGGGTGCGGCAGCGACGGCGGCCCGTCCGCGGACGCGGCCCCCGTGTCGGCGGCGCCGGCGGAGAAGACGGACGGGCCGGGCGACTACCGGCCGCCGGACGACATCTGCAAGAACATCGACTTCAGCGCCCTGGCGGCCGCCGTGGCCAAGAGCTCGGAGCCGCCCAAGGGGCAGGAGACGGGCAGCGATCCCACCGTGGCGAGCGGCGCCGCCTGTCTGCAGCCGTTCGCCAAGTCCGGGACGGTGGACGGGCGGTCGATCGTGCGGTGCAGCGCCTGGAAGAACGTGGCCACCGCCGTCGAGATGTACGAGCGGGGCTTCCGGGCGGCCTCCGGCGAGTCGAAGAAGGGGGTCACCAAGGAGTCCGGCATCGGGAAGGCGGCCTACCGCTACGAGAACGTCAAGGACTCCCCGTGGCTGGCCGACCTCCGCCTGGTGGTCCGGGACAGCAACCTGGAGTGCGAGGTGCAGGTGCAGAGCAACACCATGCTGACCGATGCCGAGACCGAGGCGGCGTACGGGGCGATGACGGTGACCGCCAAGGCCGTGCTGCCGAAGCTGCGGTCCTGAACCTCCGCCGGGCCCATGACGCCGGGCCCGGCGTCATGGGCCCGGGGTCAGTGGGCCGGGGTCAGTCCCACTGCTGGTCGGCGAGGGAGGCCACGGGCTGGGGCTTGCCGATGACGGCGAGGGCGATGAAGAAGTTGATCTGGCCGATCGCGACGGTCAGGGTGGCCAGGGCCTTGTCGTCGTAGTGTGCGGCGGCCTCGGCGTAGAGCTCGTCGGTGACCCGCTCGCGGCCGTGCGGCGCGGGCTGGAGGGTGGCTTCGAGCAGGGCGAGGGCGGCGCGCTCGGGACCGGTGAAGTACGGGGCGTCCTGCCAGGAGGAGACGGCGGTGATGCGCTCCTCGGTCTCGCCGGCCTTGCGGAGGAATCCGGTGTTCAGGATCGTCAGGTAGGTGTTGTTGACGATCTGTCCGGCCCGCAGGTGGATCAGGTTGACGGTGCTGCGGGGCACGGAACGGTTGCCGGTGGCCTTGAACAGCGCGGCGCTGACGTCGGCCAGCTCCGGAACGAACTCGCCTGGGTTGGGCATCCGGGAGATCGGGTTCTTCGTCATGGTGGCTCCTCGGGTCGGCCTGGTCGCGGTCTTCACTGGGCTGCGGTCTTCACTGCACCGACGGACGGGCGCCGGAGGATGTGACCGGACGCCGGAAAAAAGTTTCGGGCCGCCACCGATCCCCGCCCCGCCCGTCGTGCCCCCGGGCGAACGGGGCGGGCAGGCCCGAGGATGAGGGCGGGCCATGAGGAGGCGACGGTGGGCGACGGGGCACGGATCTCCGGACGGGCGGGGGTGCTGGTCACCGTCCTGGTGCTGGTGCTGGCCAACCTCCTGAACAACCGGATCGCGCCCTCCGGGTACCTGCTCACCGCGCCGCTGACGGCCGCCGTGCTGCTGGGCGTGCTCCGGCTGGCCGGTGGGACGGCGGCCGACGCCGGGCTGGACCGGGCCGGGTGGGCGCGCGGGGCGCGGTGGGCGGGCGTGCTGATCGGGGTGGTGGCGGCCGGCTACCTGGCGGCGGGACTGCTGCCGCTGACCCAGGGTCTGTTCACCGACCGTAGGACCGAGGGGGACGGCGCGGGCACGGTGGCCTTCGAGGTGCTGGTCCGGATTCCGCTGGGCACCGTGCTGTTGGAGGAGGTCGGGTTCCGCGGCGTGCTCTACGGGTTGCTCCGCAAGGAGTGGGACGTCCGGGTCGCCACGGCCGGCTCGGCGCTGCTGTTCGGGCTCTGGCACGTGCTGCCCTCGCTCCACCTCTCCGAGGACAAGCCCGCGCTGACCCCGCTGTTCGGGGGCTCGGCGCTCGGCGTGCTGCTGGTGGAGTTGGGCACCGTCCTGTTCACCGGCCTGGCCGGTGTGCTGTTCTGCGAACTGCGACGGCGCAGCGGCAGCCTGCTGGCGCCGGCCGGTCTGCACTGGGCCACCAACGCGCTGGGGCTGGTGGCGGGCTTCGTGCTCGGCGCACTCGGCTGACCCGGATCGACCGGGCCCGGCTGCCCGGCCGGGGCGGGCGGTAAGGTGCACGTCAGGGGCCCGGGGTGCCGGCTCGGAGGGCGTGGGAGGGAATCTGATGGCTCGTAAGGCGCGCGAGAAGCCGGCCGCCGCCGCACCGGTGACGGTGACGGTCTGCCGGGGCTGCTGCTGCGGGACGGAGCGACGGCACCCGGAGGTCGACCACGCGGCCCAGCTGGTCCGGCTGAAGGAGGGCGTCGGCGCGGCCGGCCGGGTCCGCGCGGTGCCCTGCCTGGACGCCTGCGACCACTCCAACGTGGTCGTGGTCAGCCCGTCGGCGGAGGGGCGGGCGGCCGGCGGCCGCCCGGTCTGGCTCGGCTGGGTGCTGGCGGACGACATGCTGGACGAGATCACCGACTGGGTGAAGGCCGGCGGCCCGGGCCTGGCGGAGTCGCCCGGCACGCTGGACCTGCAGGAGTTCGCGGTCTCCCGGCGGATCCGCGAGGGCCTGCCGGGCTGAGCGCGGGCCGACGGCCTGGCATGCTTCGGGGCGTGACGGAACTGAACGGCAGGCCGGTGCGCCCGGCCGAGCTCCAGGCCCTGGCGCTCACCAACTACGGGCACTTCACCACCATGCGGGTGACCGACGGCCGGGTGCGCGGGCTGACGCTCCACCTGGACCGGCTGCGGCGGGACTGCCGGGCCCTGTTCGACACCGAGCTGGACCTCGACCTGGTCCGCTCGTACGCCCGCCGGGCGGTGCCCGCCGCCGGCAGCGTCCTGCTGCGGGTGACGGTCTTCGACCCCGCGCTCGACCTCGGCAGCCTGGGCGGGCGGGCCGACCCCGCCGTCCTGGTGACGACCCGTCCGGCGGGCGACGGCGCACTGCCGGCGCCGTTGCGGGTGCGCTCGGTGCGGTACGTCCGGGAGCAGCCCGAGGTGAAGAGCGTCGGACTGTTCGGCGCGCTGCGGCACCGCCGGGCCGCGCAGCTGGCCGGGTACGACGACGCGCTGTTCGTCGACCACGCCGGTGCGGTGAGCGAGGGCGGCACCTGGAACATCGGGCTGGTCCGAGACGGCGAGCCGGTCTGGCCCGAGGCGGCGCACCTGCCCGGGACGACGCTGGAACTGCTGCGCGGGCTGCGGCCGGGGCGGCGCGAAGCCGTGCCGGTGGCCGGGCTGGCCGGCTACGACGCGGCCTTCGCCACCAACGCCGCGATCGGCGTCCGTCCGATCGCCGCCGTGGACGGGGTCGAACTGGCTCCGGGGCACCCGCTGATCGCCGAGCTGGCCGCCGCCTACCGCGAGCTGCCCGGCACCCCGGTCTGACCGGTGCGGGCCGGCGGCCGGGGCACCGTGCCCCGGCCGCCGTCGCGGGCGGGTCAGTAACCCCGGGCGCTCTTGCCGGGGTTGGCCTGCTGGACCTTGGCGGCCAGGTCGTGGCCGTCCCGGGAGACGTTGTACCGGTCCATCATGTAGTTCATCGAGGCCGCGCAGCTGGCGACCGGGTCGTAGATGTTGGTCGAGGTGCCCTGCTGGTGGTAGGCGGCGAAGGTGCTCGGGATGCACTGCCAGGGGCCGCGCGAGGAGTTCGCCGGGAAGCCGTCGGACTGCTTCGGGCCGGTGGCGTTGCTGTCCCAGCCGTTGGCCAGCGGGAGGGAGTTGAAGGAGGACTCGCGACCGGCCATGGTGAGCAGGCCCTTGGTCCACTGTTCGCGGGCGGCCGGGTCGGTGATGCCCATCAGGTCCAGGGTCTGGCTGATGTAGTCCCGGACGGCGGCCTCGCCGCTCTTCCAGGAGCCACGGCCGCCGTACTCGACGTCCTTGACCCCGATCTTGCCCTCGTGCGACGGCTTGGCGTCCGGGTCGCCGCCCTTGTCGCCTTGGTCACCGGAGTCGTTGCCGCCCTGGTCGCCGCCGCTGCCGTGACCGTTGCCCTTACCGTGGCCGCGGCCGTCGTCGTTGCCGACCGGCTTGGGCTTGTCGGGCTGCTGGCGGTCCTTGTCCTGGTTCCGCTGATCCTCCTCGATCTTGCGGTCCGCCTCCTGGTACGCCTTGATCACCGACTGGAGCTTCTGGACGTCCTCGGCGATCGCCCGGGTGAGCTTCTCCTTGGTCTGCTGGAGCTTCTCGGCCCGCTCGTTGATCTCCGCGACCTCGCCGGCCACCTGGCCTGCCACCGCCGCGAAGCCGACGATCCCGGCGAACGGCGCGGCCATCAGGTCGGTGGCGACCGCCTTGGCCACCGTGCTCTTGATCTGGCCGAGCTTGGCGCTCATCTCGGCCATCCGCTCGCTCATCTGCTGCCAGTCCCGCTGGATCTCGGCCAGCTCGCCCAACGAGACCCCGAACCTGTCACCGCTCATACGCCGCTGCCCCCTGCTCCCGGTCCGCCTGCGAACCTTCGCCCGCACCCCGTGTGTTGACGTTCGGTCAATCATCCTGCCATGGCACGGCCGCCCACCGAAGAGCACGGTGGGCGGCCGGGGGCTGCGGTGACCGGACGGGTCAGGCGGAGTTCTCCGCCTGGGCCATCCAGGAGTACTTCTCCAGGTCAGCGGTGAGGCCGATCAGGATGTCCTGGCTGACCGGGTCGGCGTCGGCGGTGGCGTCGATCCGGCCGCGCATCCGGGTGATCACGGCGGCCAGTGCCTCGACCAGGGTGCCGACGGCGGCCGAGTCGACCACCTGGCCCTCCGGGGAGGTGGAGATGCCGCTGGTGTCGGCGACGGTCTTCGCCCGGCCGTCCGGCGAGATGCCGATCGCGGCGGCCCGCTCGGCGACGGTGTCGGCGTGCAGCCGGGCCAGCGCCACCACCTCGTCCAGCTGGAGGTGGACCGAGCGGAACCTCGGCCCGACCACGTTCCAGTGCAACTGCTTGGCCACCAGCGAGAGGTCGACCAGGTCGACCAGCGCGCCCTGCAATGCCTCGCCGACGACCTTGCGGTCGGCGTCCGGCAGCGGGCTCTTGATTCCGTACATCGGTTGCCTCCGGTACTGGGCTCGACTCCGCTGGCCAGCATGCCACAAGAACCGGACAAGTCGGTCATTTCTCCGCTGTGGTGGCGAATCGGCCTGCCCCGCCGGGTGCGGGCGGCCGGGCGCGATTCCCTTCGGCCGCCGTCCGCCCTGCCCTACCATCGGCGGATGCCGACCAGTGAGCTGCTGCGCGCCAACGCCTTCCGGACCGCCTTCGCCCGCCGGCAGGCCACCGAGGTCCGGGAGCTGCCCGGGGGCTTCCTCGCGCTGCACGAGGCGTACCCGCTGTCCTACGAGCACAACCAGCTGCACATCGAGGGCCCGGCCCGGCCGACCGAGCTGCTCGCGCTGGCGGACCGGGCGCTGGCCCACGCGGGGCACCGCCAACTGACGGTCTACGACGCGGAGTCGGGCGCCGCCTGCGTGGCGCTCTTCGAGGCGGCGGGGTACCGGCACATGACCGAGGTGGTGCTCGCCCACCGGGGCCCGACCCCGGCCCCCGCGGTGCCCGCCGAACCGGTGGACGTCCCCGACCTGGCCGTCCCGTACCGGGCCCGACTGCGGGACTGGATGCCGGAGGTCTCCGAGGACACCGTCGAGCAGCTGATCGCCCGTCGGGCGGCCCGCCGCAACGGTGCGCCGGAGGTGCTCTTCCTGGGCGCCCGCGGCGCCGACGGCCGGGTCGCCGCCTGGGCCGACCTCTACCGCGACCCCGGCACCGGCATCGCCCAGATCGAGGACCTGGTCACCGCCCTGGACCGGACCGCCCGGGGCCACGGCGACACCGTCCTCGCCACCGCCCTGCACCTGGCCGCCGACCAGCCGCTCCGCTTCCTGGTCGCCGACGCCGACGACTGGCCCCGGCACTGGTACACCCGCCGCGGCTTCACCCCACTCGGCGAGTGCCACTCCTTCACCCGGGCCTGACCTCGGCCGCAGAGCCACCTCTCCACCTCGGTAGGGGCGGCGCCGGTCGGGTCCGTGCTGCCGACGGAGTTCCTCAAGAACTACGTGCGCGGAGGCTCAGCCCCCGGTGAGGGTGGCGAGCTGGGTGGCCAGGGTGTCGGTGTGCTGGAAGGTCAGCCCGGCCAGGGCGATGTGACGCCAGGTCACCGTGCCGCCGCCGTCCAGGATGAAGACCGAGCGGCGCAGGCCGAGGCCGGGGACACTGATGCCGTAGGCCCGGGCGACGGCGCGGTCGGGGTCGGCGAGCAGCGGGAAGGCCAGGCGGTGCTTGCGGGCGAAGCGTTCGTGGCTGTCCAGGTCCTGGGGGCTGACGCCCCAGACGGTGGCGCCGAGGTTCTTGAAGCGGTCCAGGTCGGAGGTGTACTCGCAGAGCTGCTTGGTGCAGACCGGGGTGTCGTCGCCGGGGTAGAAGACCAGCACCAGCGGGCGGCCCTTGGCCTCCTCCAACCGGTACTCGCGCCGCTCGGCGATGTCCTCGGCCAGCAGCAGGCCGGGCAGGGTGAACGACGGAGCGGACGCTCCGACCTCGGGCGGCTTGGCCATGGACTTCCCTCCAGGACGGCTCCGGTACTCGAGCGGTACCCCCGGCACTGTACTTGCTCCCGGTGGCCGTGCCGAGGACGCCCACGGGGCGTCAGCGGCGGGGGCCGTACATGATGACCGCGACGCCCGCCAGACAGATCACGGCGCCGAGGACGTCGGACCGGGTCGGGCGGAAGCCGTCGACGGCCATGCCCCAGAGCAGCGAACCGGCCACGAAGACCCCGCCGTAGGCGGCGAGCACCCGGCCGAAGTTCGAGTCGGGCTGGAGGGCGGCGAAGAAGCCGTAGCCGCCGAGGACGAGGATGCCGAGGCCGGCCAGCCACCACGGGCGGGATTCGCGGACGCTCTGCCAGATCAGCCAGCAGCCGCCGATCTCGGCGACGGCGGCGACGGCGAACAGGGCGACGGAGCGGAGCACGGTCATGGCGGCGAGCCTAGACCGACCGGCCCATGGTGGGCGGCGTCGCGTCGCCGGGGCCCGCACCTCGCCGGCGTCTCGTCGGTCACCGATGCTCCGCAGGGACTCCCTCCTCGGCACCGCCGAGCCACGTACCCCACCACCGCTCCTTCATCCACCCACCACGGGCCGGTCGGTCTGAGACCGACCGGGCCGCCCCGGACGCTCTGGTTACGATGAACCGGGCCGTGCCGAGGGGGCGCGGGAGATCGGAACGGGAACCTGATGGCCGAGTCGCACCCGTTGGACAACCCGGTCGTGGCGTCACTGGCCGGGCCGCACGCCCGGTTCGCCGAGTGGCGGGGGCGGTCGGTGCGGTACCCCGCCGACATGACGCCCTTCCACGGACTGCCGGACCGCCCGGTGGCGGCGGACTGGGCGGAGCTGGCCGAACTGGCCGGCCCCGGGGCGGTGGTGCTGCTAGCGATCGACGCGGCGGTCGTCCCGCCCGCCGACTGGGAGGTGCCGTTCCGGATCGAGGGCGTGCAGTTGGTCGGCGAGCAGGTGCTCGGCAAGGCGGATCCTGAGGCGGTGCGGCTCGGGCCCGCCGACGTGCCGGAGATGCTCGCGCTGGTCGAACGGACCAGGCCGGGGCCGTTCCTGAGTCGGACCGTCGAGATGGGCGGCTACCTGGGCATCCGCCGGGACGGTGCACTGATCGCGATGGCGGGCGAGCGGATGCACCCGCCCGGCCACACCGAGATCAGCGCGGTCTGCACCGACCCCGCGCACCGTGGCGAGGGGCTGGCCTCCCGGCTGCTGCTGGCGGTGGCGGCGGGCGTCCGGGAGCGCGGCGAGACCCCGTTCCTGCACGCGGCGGGCGACAACACCGACGCGATCCGGCTGTACGGGGCGCTGGGCTTCCGGCTCCGGCGCCCGATCACCTTCACGGGCGTCCGGACACCGGGCCGGGCCGGGTGACGGTCCCTCAGCGGTCGCCCTGGACCAGGGCGTGCAGGTGCATGTCGTGCCAGCCGTCGGCGTGCAGCTGGGAGCTGCGCAGGGTGCCCTCGAGTCGGTAGCCGGCCTTCTCGGCCACCCGGCAGGAGGCCGGATTGGCCACCGAGTGGCGCAGCCCCAGCCGATGCAGGCCGAGGTCGTCCAGCGCCCACCGGCTGATCCGCTCGGTGGCGGCCACGGCCACCCCGCCGCCCCGGGCGGGCGGCAGCAGCCAGTACAGGATCTCGGCACTGCCGCCCTGGAGGTCGACCTCGTTCCAGCCGGCCAGGCCGATGGCCGGGCCGCCGTCGGTACGGGCGACCGCCCAGATCGCGCCCTGCTCGGCGCGCCAGCGCTCGTGCATCCGGGCGATCCGGCCGCGTGCTCCTCGGCCGTGCCCAGCGCGAACAGGCTCCACTGCCGGATCGCCGGGTCGAGGCTCGCGGCCAGCAGGCTCTCCGCGTCCTCCGGCCGCCAGGGCCGGAGCTCCAGTCCGCCGGGCAGGTCGAGCACGGGCTGTGCGCGCTCGGCCATCCGGCCGGCGGGGACGACGGGGGGCGGGGGCCAGACGGTGGTCATCGCGGCATCGTGCCAGAAGGACCCGCCGCCCCGCCAGCGATCTTCACCGGGGTCACTGCCGGTAGGTGGTGAGGAAGCGTCCGATCCGGCTGATCGCGGTCTCCAGGTCGTCGGCCCGGGGCAGGGTGACGAAGCGGAAGTGGTCCGGGCGCGGCCAGTTGAAGCCGGTGCCCTGGACGATGTGGATCTTCTCGCGGAGCAGCAGGTCGAGCACGAAGCGCTCGTCGTCGACGATCCGGTGCACGGCCGGGTCGAGCTTGGCGAACGCGTACAGCGCCCCCTTGGGCTTGACGCAGCTCACGCCGGGGAGCTCGTTCAGCGCCCGCCAGGTGACGTCGCGCTGTTCGGTGAGCCGGCCGTTCGGCAGGGTGAGGTCCTGGATCGACTGGTGCCCGCCGAGTGCGGCCTGCACGGCGTACTGGGCCGGGACGTTGGGGCACAGGCGCATGCCCGCGAGCATGGTGAGCCCCTCCAGGTAGTCCTTGGCGTGCTGCTTGGGTCCTGAGACCACCAGCCAGCCGCTCCGGAAGCCCGCCACCCGGTACGCCTTGGAGAGGCCGTTGAAGGTGAGGGTGATGACGTCGTCGGCGAGCGCGGCGAGGCAGTGGTGCTCCACGTCGTCGTACAGGATCTTGTCGTAGATCTCGTCGGCGAGCACCATCAGGCCGTGCCGACGGGCGAGTTCGAGGATGCCGAGCAGCAGTTCCTTCGGGTAGACCGCGCCGGTGGGGTTGTTCGGGTTGATCACCACGATGGCCTTGGTGCGGTGGTTGATCTTGGAGGCGATGTCGTCGAGGTCGGGGTACCACTCCGCCTCCTCGTCGCACAGGTAGTGCACCGCCTTGCCGCCGGCCAGCCGGACCACCGCCGTCCAGAGCGGGAAGTCCGGCGCCGGGACCAAGACCTCGTCGCCGTCGTCGACCAGTGCCTGGACCGCCATCTGGATCAGCTCGGAGGCGCCGTTGCCCAGGTAGACGTCATTGACCGTCACCCCGCTGACGCCGCGCTGCTGGTAGTACTGCACCACCGCGCGGCGGGCGGGCAGGATGCCGCGCGAGTCGCTGTAGCCGTGCGCGTTGGGGAGGTTGCGGATGATGTCCTGGAGGATCTCCTCCGGCGCCTCGAAGCCGAACGGGGCCGGGTTGCCGGTGTTCAGCCGCAGCACGCTGTGCCCGGCCTCCTCGAGCGCGTTGGCCTGCTCGACCACCGGGCCGCGGATCTCGTAACACACGCCCGCCAGCTTGCTGGACTGCCGAAACTCCACTGCGGCCTCCCGACCGTCGCACCGCGCCATCATTCGGTTGCTTTGTTCTACCAAGTAACCACTTGGAAAGTCCAACCTTTTGGCTATGCTGATCCACATGCCACGCCGAAGCTACGACCAGTACTGCGCCGTCGCCCGCGCCCTGGACGCGGTGGGGGAGCGCTGGAGCCTCCTGATCGTCCGTGAACTCCTGGACGGACCGCGCCGCTACACCGACCTGCACGCCGATCTGCCGGGCGTGTCGACCGACATCCTGGCCACCCGGCTCAAGCAGCTGGAGGGCGAGGGCGTGGTGGTGCGCCGCAAGCTGGAGCGCCCCGCCAATGCGGTGGTCTACCAGCTCACCGAGCACGGTCTGATGCTGCGCCGGGTGGTCGCCGCGCTGGGCGACTGGGGGCTGGGCGTGCTGGGTGAGCAGCGCCCGACCGACGCGGTCCGCGAGCACTGGGTGACCGGCGATCCGGCCGGGGCCGTCGAGGGCTGAAACCGGCGGCGGCCGATCGGCCGTCCGGGTCGCCGTCGGCCCGTGACGGACCGTCATCGCCGGTGTGGACGGCGGCTGAACGCCGGTCGAATGTGTCCTGCACGTGACAATCCGGCCCGGCTCTTGTGTGCCCGGTCGCCGATGCGCGAACCTTTCGCTGGCGGCCGGACACCAGTCGCGGCCCGATCCGTCTTCTCTGTTGTCATGGGCATGCCCATTTGGCCTGTCCACTGCGCCGCCCTGCCCTGACCGGCCCCAAGTGCCGGGTCCCGTCGGGCAGTCGAGCACGTACGCCCCCACCTAGGAGGAATCCCCCGATGGCAGTGATACGTCCCTCCCGGCGCGGCTTCGTCGCCGCCACGGCGGCCACCGCGGCCGTGCTCGCCCTCGGTGTCGGCTCGGCACTGCCGGCGGCGGCCTCGGCCGGAGCCGAAGGTGTGATCGCCAACGCCGGTGCTCCGGGCACCGTCCCCGGCAGCTATGTCGTGGTACTCAACCAGGGCTTCGTGGCAGCGAGTTCGGACCAGGGGAAGGCGCTGGCCGGGAAGTACGGCGGCACCGTCACCCGGACCTACTCGGCCGCGCTGAACGGCTTCGCCGCCCGGCTCTCCGAGGCGCAGGCCAAGCGGCTGGCCGCCGACCCGGCGGTCGCCGTGGTCAGCCAGAACCGCACCTTCCACGCCGACACCACCCAGCCGAACCCGCCGTCCTGGGGGCTGGACCGGATCGACCAGAAGTCCCTTCCGCTGAACAGCAGTTACAGCTACCCCGACACCGCGGGCGAGGGCGTCACCGCCTACATCATCGACACCGGGGTGCGGATCAGCCACGGCGAGTTCGGCGGCCGGGCCAGCAACGGTTACGACGCCATCGACAACGACAACGTCGCCCAGGACGGCAACGGCCACGGCACCCATGTGGCCGGTACGGTCGCGGGCAGCTCGTACGGGGTGGCCAAGAAGGCGAAGATCGTCGCCGTCCGGGTGCTCGACAACTCCGGCTCCGGCACCACCGAGCAGGTGGTCGCGGGCATCGACTGGGTGACCGCCCACGCGGTCAAGCCGGCCGTCGCCAACCTGAGCCTCGGCGGCGGGGTGGACGACGTGCTGGACGCGGCCGTCCGCCGCTCGATCGCCTCCGGCGTCACGTACGGGATCGCGGCGGGCAACGACAACCAGAACGCGAGCACGCACTCCCCGGCCCGGGTCGCCGAGGCGATCACGGTCGGGTCGACCACCAACACCGACGCGCGGTCCAGCTTCTCCAACTACGGCAGCCTGGTGGACGTCTTCGCGCCCGGCTCCGGCATCAAGTCGTCCTGGAACACCAACGACACCGCCACCAACACCATCTCCGGCACCTCGATGGCCACCCCGCACGTGGTCGGCGCGGCCGCCCTCTGGCTGGCCGACCACCGCACCGACACCCCGGCCCAGGTGGCCACCGCGCTGGTCGCCAACGCCACCAGCGGCGTGGTGACCAACCCGGGCACCGGCTCGCCGAACAAGCTGCTCAACGTCGGCGCCGGCAGCACCACCCCGCCCACCGGGCCGAAGTTCGAGAACGCCGCCGACTACGCGATCGCCGACAACAGCACCGTCGAGTCGCCGGTCACCGTCAGCGGGGTGACCGGCAACGCCCCGGCCGCGCTGAGCGTCGAGGTGGACATCAAGCACACCTACCAGGGCGACCTGAAGGTGGACCTGGTCGCGCCCGACGGCTCGACCTACCCGATCAAGAACTACGGGGACGGCGGCAGCGCCGACAACGTGATCGGGACCTTCACCGTGAACGCCTCCGCCGAGGTGGCCAACGGCGTCTGGAAGCTGCGGGTCAGCGACAACGCCGCCGCCGACACCGGCAGGATCGACCGCTGGGCGCTGCAGTTCTGACGCCTGCTCGGCAGTGAGCCGGGGCCGCGCCGTCGAGGTGCGGTCCCGGCTCACTGCCGCTCACGCGGCGGGCTCGGCGATCAGCGCGGTGCCGACCGGCCGGAAGCCGAGCCTGGCGTAGATCCGGGCCACGTCGTCGTCACCCGCCGAGAGGAAGACCGTCTCCACCCCGCGCGCCCGGGCGTCCGCGACCAGGGCGGCGGTGACCGCGTACCCGACACCCTGGCGGCGGGCCGACGGGAGGGTGCCGATACCGACCAACTCGCTGACCGGGCCGACCGGTTGGTGCTGACCGCCGCCCAGGGCGGTGCCGTCCGGGCCGAATGCGGCGGCCACCACGGTCAGGCCGTCCCGGATCCGTCCGGCGGTCCGGGCCGCGGTGCCGTCGGCGGTCAACTGGGCGGTCAGGGCAGCGAGCTCGTCCGGTCCTGCGGTGCCGATCGCGGTGCCGGGCTCGCCGAAGGAGAGATAGGCCACCGCCAGCGCCTCGGCCAGCGCCGGGTCGTCGGCACCGACCACCCGGGCGGCGGCCGAGGGGGTGGCGACGGCCGGCGCGGTCGGATCGAGCACCATCAGCGGGTGCTCGTGCACGTGGAGCCCGGAGCCCTCGACGGCGGCCCGCAGTGCGGGGCTGGTCTCGGCGACCCACTCGAAGCTCTCCGGCACGCCGAGCTCGCGCTGCCGGGCCCGGACCCGGTCCACGTCCGCGACCGTCACGGCCGCCCCGGTCCAGTCGAGGGCGGGCCGGCCGTAGTAGGGCCAGCCCTCGCCCTCCCGGACGAAGAGCGAGAGCGGCCCGAAGCCCTCGGCTCGGGCGGCGGCGCGGGGCACGGTGTCGTAGTACCGCTCGATGCGGTCGAGGAGATCGGTCACGCGCGCATGCAACCAGCACCCCGGGTGATCCGCCACCCGATATTCCGGACCGCCACCCACCCGCCGGTAACCCGGCGCGTACGATCGTTCCCCTATGGACACCACCACCACGTACCGCAGCTATGTCGCCGTCGGGGACTCCTTCACCGAGGGCATGTGCGACGAGCTGCTGCCCGACGGGCAGTTCCTCGGCTGGGCCGACCGGGTCGCCCGGGCGCTGGCCGCCGAGCAGGGGCCAGGCTTCCGCTACGCCAACCTGGCGGTGCGCGGCAAGCTGATCGGCCAGATCCACGACGAGCAGCTGGAGGCCGCCGTCGCGATGGGCGCCGAGCTGGTCACCCTGGCCGGCGGGCTGAACGACGTGCTGCGGCCGGGCTGCGACGTGGCCCGGGTGGAGGACCTGCTCGGCCGGTCGGCCGAGCGCCTGCTCGCGGGCGGCGGCACCGTGGTGATGTTCACCAGCACCGACCCGACCAGGCGGCTCGGCGGCAGCGCCCGACTGCTGGCCCCGATCCTGCAGATGAAGGCGTTCGTGGAGGGGCTGGCCAGGACCCACCCCAACCTGGTGGTGGTGGACCTCTTCTCCGCCCCCTGCTTCGACGACCGCCGGCTCTGGGACGAGGACCGGCTGCACCTCTCGCCGGAGGGTCACCGCCGGGTGGCCGTCGCCGTGCTGGAGGCGCTCGGCCGCCCCGCCCCGTTCGACTGGCGGGCGCCGCTGCCGCCCGCCGCGCCGCGCGGCCGGAGCGCGAAACTGCGCGCCGACCTGCGCTGGCTGCGGATGCACCTGGGCCCCTGGATCGGGCGCCGCCTCACCGGCCGGTCCTCCGGCGACGGGCGGGCGCCGAAGCGGGCCGAGCTGCTCCCGTACGAGGGCTGACGGCCCGTCCGACGATGACCGGTCAGTTGGCCCACGGCGGGGCGAGCACCGTGCCGTCGGCCAGGGTGGCGCTGAGGCCGACGCTGGTGGTCACCCAGGCGGTGGCGGCCGACTCGCCGGGGTTGTCGAGGCAGAAGCTGGACCCGGCCGGGACGATCACGGTGTCGCCGGGGGCCAGCGTGCTCCGCTCGCCGTCCAGTACGACGTCGGGCGCGCCCGCGAGCAGGTGGACGATCTCCTCGTGGCTGACGATGTGTGCGGTGCCCCGGGTCCCGGCCGGGACGTCCAGCCGCCAGGCGCAGAGCTCGGCGCTGCCGGTACGGGGGTTGGCGTGGGGGGTGAACCGGGCGCCGTGGATCTCGTGCACGGTGGTCCGGGCGCTGCGGATGACGGGCATACGTCCCTGCTCTCAATAGACAAGCTGCTTGTCTATATGGTCAAGCTACTTGACCATTCCGTCAAGGGAACGACATGAATGAGTGGCACAATCTCGCGCATGAGCGAGCCCGACCCCATCGCCCTGAGCATCCCTCCGCTGCTGATCGCGCTGACCGCCGAGGTGGTCCACGAGATCGACGCGGGCGTTCGCCGGCGCGGTTACGACGATCTGCGCCCGGCCCACGGCTTCGCCTTCGCCCGGCTGGCGCCCGGCGGTGCCACCGTCAACGAGCTGGCCGAACACCTCGGCGTCAGCAAGCAGGCCGCCAGCCAGATGGTGGAGGAACTGGTCCGCAAGGGCTACGTCGAACGCCGTCCGCACCCCACCGACGCACGCGCCAAACTGATCGAACTGACCGGTCGCGGCTGGGAGTGCACCCGCGCCGCCGACGCGGCCGCGGCCGAGGCGGTGGTCCCCTGGGCCGCCGTGCTGGGGCCCGACCGGCTCCGTCAACTCCACGACGACCTGGCCCGGTTGGCCCCCTCTGGCCGGTTGCGGCCGGTGTGGTGACAGACCGGCGGAGTACGGATCGAAGCTGGTTGGTACACCCGGCGCACGCCGGACCGCCGGGTCGCACTCCGCGTCCTGACTCCTGATCAAGGCCGGGGTGACGCTCCGGCGGTTCGCGCGGGCGGTCGGCGGCGCGACTTCTACCATCGGGTCATGTTCAGTGGCGCACACGTGATTCTGCACAGCTCGGACGCCGAGGCCGACCGGGCGTTCGTCCGTGACGTGCTCGGCTTCGCGCACGTCGACGCCGGCCGTGGGTGGCTGATCTTCAAGCTGCCGCCGGCCGAGCTGGCCTTCCATCCGACCGAAGCCCCGCCGCACAGCGAGTGCTACCTGATGTGCGACGACCTGGACGCCGTGCTCGCCCGGCTGGCCGGGCACGGCGTCCAGCCGGTCGCACCGCCGACCCGGCAGAGCTGGGGCACGGTCACCGCGATCCCGCTGCCGAGCGGTTTCGAGCTGCCGCTCTACCAGCCCACCCACCCGGTCGCGCACGGGCTCTGAGCCCGCTCCGGCCGGGGCCGGGCACCCGGCCGCCGACACCTCGTCAGAGTTGCTATCGTGCCCGGTGATCCAACGCCGCGCGAGCCCGGTCGCGGCCCAGAACATCGGGGGACTCGATGGACAACCAGCCACCTTCCTTCGGCGGCCCGACCCCTCCCGGGGTGCCGGCGCCGACGGAGGCCCACCGGCGGTCGCCGGTGATGGTCTGGGGTGTGGTGGCGGCCGTGGTGAGCGCGGCGGCCGGCGTGGCCAGTGCCGTCGCGGCCTTCACCGGCGGCAGCCCGCACCCGTCCGCCGCGCCGGCCACCTCGGTGGTCGCGCCCGCACCGGCGCCCGACCCGGCCACTGCGGCGACCGCCACGGCGAAGCCCGCTCCGACGCCGGCCGCCGGGGTGTCCGTGCGCTGGACCGGGAAGGTGGTGCTGGGCATGGAGGGCATCGACCTGGCCCAGGTGCCGCCGGCCAAGGGCGACTCGCTGCCGTTCTTCCAGCCGGCCGCACAGCGCAGCGGCAGCAGCGGCATGGCGGTCAGGGGCCCCTCCGCCCTCTGGACCGAGGCCGGCGAGCCGACCGCCCAGGGCTGCCGCGACCTGCTGCTGACCCAGCAGCACAAGGAGGTGGACGTGGTGGCGGGCGACCGGGTCTGCGTGGTCGACGAGTCCTCGCCGATCGGCCTGCTCAAGGTCACCAAGACCCACTACTCCCAGGGCAGTTACGGTGAGCTGGACGTCGAGGTCACGATCTGGGACCTGCGTCTGAAGGGCTGACCCCGAGCACCGGGGACAGCGCGGCGCGCAGATCGGCCGGGCTGCGGAAGTGCACACCCGTCATGCCCAACTGCTCGGCCGCCCGGACGTTCTCCGGCCGGTCGTCGACGAAGAGGCAGCGCTCGGGTACGACGCCGGCCCGGTCGGCGGCGACCCGGTAGATGCGGTGGTCCGGCTTCGCGGCGCCCACCAGCGCGCTGTTGACCGCGCCCGCCGCGAGGTCGGCGAGGCCGAGCCGGGCCAGGTCCTCGGCCAGCCACGGGGTCGCGTTGGTGACCAGCAGGACGGGGCAGTGCTGTCGGGTCCGGCGCAGCAGGTCGACCACCTCCCGGTCCGCCCGGACCGGGCTGCCGGTGAAGGCGGCGGCGAGTGCGCGGGCCTCGTCGGTCCGGACCCGGCCGGCCAGCCCGGCGGCGATCGAGTCCTCCCACTGCTGCCTGGTGAGCTGTCCGAGGATCAGCGGCTGAGCGGTGTCCGGGCCGAAGGCCACCAGCGCGGTGCTGCCCCGGGACAGGCCGGCCGCCTTTTCCAGCTCGGCCAGTTCGGTGTGGTCGAAGAAGCGGATCACACCGTCGAGGTCGCACAGGACGGCGTCGAAGGCGGAGCTGCGGGGGGCGGGAATCGGGATCATCCCGTCTGGATATCACCCGGTACCCCGAGGGTGCCACCGCATGGGGACGGCTGCCGCTCCGGAGTGCTGCCTGGCGTCGGCACGACGACGAGGCGACGGGATTGCCGAGTGGGAGTTCGTGGTCGAACCGGAGGACCTATCCGTGGTCGGGGTGGCTCTCGTCGAGTTCCAGGAAGACGGCGGGAACCTTGTTGTCGATCGTCATCCGGCCCAGCAGCAGTGCGAGTTGGCCGCGTTCGGGAGTACTGAGGCCGGCCGGCAGGACTTTGATGCGGCGGCAGGTCTCGGCGTAGAAGTCCTTCGCGGCAACGGCACCGTCGGCAGTGAGGGCGACCCGGATGACGCGGCGGTCCGAGGGGTCGGGTTCGCGGCGCACCAGGCCGCGCTGGGCGGTGCGGTCCACCAGGCCGGTCAGGCTGGATTTGGCCAGGCCCAGGACGGCCCCGAGTTCGGTCATCCCGTACGGCTGCGCCATCAGGACGCACAGCAACTGCCCCTGCTGGGGCGTCAGTCCGAAGATGCGGCCGGACTCGGCGTACACGGCATTCACCAGGAATGCGGAGCGCACCAAGCCGGCGACGACGCTCGGCCGCCGGGTCGCGGATTTCGCCATGCGGGTCAGCGTACGGCAGGCGACGCGGGGGGGTGGCCGATTCGTGTCCCGAACTACTCCGGCCGGAGCAAGCGCGGTGGGGGAACGGCACTCCGGCAGCCCTTCGTACCGGATGCGGTTGCGTGATGATCCGTCAAGAGGGCGTCCTGAGCCGCCGGGGGGTTTTCGGCCGCAGGCGATCTGACATGGCCAGTACCAAGAATGTGATGGTGCGTCCAGGAACGGTACCGGTGACTGGGGTGGTCGGGGGCCTTTGTAAGGGGTTCACTAGGGGGTCGATAACCGGGCAGGGAGTCGATATCTTGCCTTTCGCAAACGTGCTCGACTGGTCCCAGGGACCGAACAACGGGAGCGGAAATGACCGAAATTGACACCACCTCACCCCTCAGACAAGACCCGCCGCAGTTCCCGATGGAGCGGAAGTGCCCGTTCCAGCCGCCGGCCGAGTACGCCGTGCTGCGCGCCGAGGAGCCGGTCTCCAAGGTCACGCTCGCGGTGTCCGGCAAGGAGATGTGGGCGGTCAGCCGGCAGGAGCACGTGCGTCAGGTCCTCACCGACCCCACCGTGAGCTCCAACTTCAAGCACCCCGGCTACCCGCTCCAGGTGCCGGTGCCGGACGACATCCTGCAGGCCATGGAGCTGCCGCTGGTCGCGATGGACCCGCCGGTGCACGGTCGGCACCGCAAGGAGATCATCCCCGAGTTCACCCTCAAGCGGATGCAGGCCCTCACCCCGCGCATCCAGAAGATCGTGGACGAGCACATCGACGCGATCCTGGCCAAGGGCGGCCCGGTGGACCTGCTGACCGAACTCGCCATCCCGGTCCCCTCGCTGGTGCTGTGCGAGCTGCTCGGCGTGCCGCCGGAGGACATCCCCGGGTTCCGCGACTTCGCCGAGGTCACGGTGCGCAGCGACGTCACGCCGCAGGAGGTCGGCATGGCGATCCACCAGATGGACGTCTACCTCGACAAGCTGGTGACCTCGAAGGAGGAGACGCCGACCGAGGACGACCTGGTCGGACGGGTGGTCAGCCGGAACGCCGAGGAGGGCAACCTCAACCACAAGGAGATCGTCGCGCTGGCCCGGATGCTGATCTCCGGCGGCTTCGACACCCTCACCAACATGATCGTGCTCGGAGTCGCCGCGCTGCTCGAACACCCGGAGCAGCTCGCCCAGATGAAGGCCGACCCGGACCTCACCCGGAACGCCATCGAGGAGCTGCTGCGGTTCCTCAGCATCGCCGACTCCGCCCCCTCCCGGGTCGCCACCCAGGACATGGAGGTCGGTGGCGTCAAGATCAAGGCGGGCGAGGGCATCATCAACCTGACCGCCTCGGCCAACCGGGACGAGAGCGTCTTCGAGAACGCCGACCAGCTGGACATCTTCCGCGAGATCGGCCTGCACTCGGCGTTCGGCCACGGCGTCCACCAGTGCCCGGGCGCCAGCCTGGTCCGGGTCGAGCTGAAGATCGTCTACGACACCCTCTTCGCGCGGATCCCCGGCCTGCGGCTCGCGGTGCCGGTGGAGGAGCTCCCGTTCAAGCGCGCCACCCTCATCCAGGGCCTGGACGCACTACCGGTCACCTGGTGAGCCACCATGCCGCTGTCGGTCCATCGTGAACGCTGCATCGGATCGGGGACCTGCGTCTACACCGCGCCCGACGTCTTCGCCCAGGACGAGCAGGACGGTCTGGTCACCCTGCTGACGGACGGTACCGACCCGGCGGACGAACGGTCCGTCCGTTCGGCCGTCGAGCGCTGCCCCGTCGCGGCGATCTCGCTCGACCAGGACTGACCCCGGCCCGGCCGGCCGGGGTGCCGCGACGCGCCCCCACGCCTTGCGGCACCCCGGCGACGGCGGGCCGCGCCGCCCCGGGGAGCAGGTCGCCCCCGTCCGGTCCGGGTTACCTGCCAGAATGCGGGGCGGAACTCAGGCTGAACGCAGGAGAAGGTGACCGGCTTCGTGACCATGTCAGTCGAACGGAAGATCGCCGAAGAGCTGGGCGTACGGGAGGGGCAGGTGCGGTCCGCCGTCGAGCTCCTCGACGGTGGCGCCACCGTGCCCTTCATCGCGCGCTACCGCAAGGAGGTCACCGGCGAACTCGACGACACCCAGCTGCGCACGCTCGAGGAGCGGCTGCGCTACCTGCGGGAGTTGGAGGAGCGGCGGGCCGCCGTGCTGGAGTCGATCGAGAGCCAGGGGAAGTTGGACGACGCGCTGCGCGCGCAGGTCCTGGCCGCCGACTCGAAGGCCCGGCTGGAGGACATCTACCTCCCGTTCAAGCCCAAGCGGCGGACCAAGGCGCAGATCGCCCGCGAGGCCGGTCTCGAACCGCTCGCCGACACCCTGCTCGCCGACCCGTCCAAGGACCCGGCCGTGCTGGCGGCGGGCTACCTGAACGAGTCGGTGACCGACGCCACGGCGGCGCTGGACGGGGCCAGGTCGATCCTGGTGGAGCGGTTCGGCGAGGACGCCGACCTGGTCGGCACGCTCCGCGAGCGGATGTGGACCCGGGGCCGGCTGGTCGCCACGGTGCGGGACGGCAAGGAGCAGGACGGCGCCAAGTTCGCCGACTACTTCGACTTCGCCGAGCCGTACGGCAAGCTCCCCTCGCACCGCATCCTGGCGATGTTGCGCGGCGAGAAGGAGGAGGTGCTCGACCTCGAACTCTCCCCCTACGAGGGCGCCGACGGCGACCTGCCCGGCGAGAACGACTACGAGCGGCGGATCGCCGCCAAGTTCGGCATCGCCGACCGGGGCCGCCCGGCCGACAAGTGGCTCGACGACACCGTCCGGTGGGCCTGGCGGACCAGGATCCTGGTCCGGCTCGGCATCGACCTGCGCACCCGGCTGCGCCAGGAGGCCGAGGACGAGGCGGTCCGGGTCTTCGCCGCCAACCTGCGCGACCTGCTGCTGGCCGCCCCGGCCGGCAGCCGCGCCACCATGGGACTGGACCCGGGCTTCCGGACCGGCGTCAAGGTCGCCGTGGTGGACGCCACCGGCAAGGTGCTCGGGTACGACACGATCTACCCGCACCAGCCCGCCAACAAGTGGGACGCCTCGATCGCCACCCTCGCCGCGCTGGCCGAGCGGCACGACGTCGAGCTGATCGCGATCGGCAACGGCACGGCCTCCCGGGAGACCGACAAGCTGGCCGAGGACCTGATCAAGCGTCACCCCGAGCTGACCCTCACCAAGGCGAT
The DNA here is from genome assembly GCF_044766665.1 of Kitasatospora sp. NPDC101801. Lineage (NCBI taxonomy): Bacteria > Bacillati > Actinomycetota > Actinomycetes > Kitasatosporales > Streptomycetaceae > Kitasatospora > Kitasatospora sp. NPDC101801. The sequence goes on along the minus strand of NZ_JBIWML010000023.1, from coordinate 42,325 downwards.
GGTCTCCGAGGCGGGCGCCTCGGTGTACTCCGCCTCCGCCTTCGCCTCGCAGGAGCTGCCGGACCTGAACGTGTCGATCCGGGGCGCGGTCTCGATCGCCCGGCGGCTCCAGGACCCGCTGGCCGAGCTGGTGAAGATCGACCCCAAGTCGATCGGCGTCGGCCAGTACCAGCACGACCTGAGCGAGCTGAAGCTGTCCCGCTCGCTGGACGCGGTGGTCGAGGACTGCGTCAACGCGGTCGGGGTGGACGTCAACACCGCCTCGGCGCCGCTGCTCACCCGGGTCTCCGGGGTGACCGGCACGCTGGCCGACAACATCGTGGCGCACCGCGACGCGAACGGCCCGTTCCGGACCAGGCGGGCGCTCAAGGACGTGGCGCGGCTCGGCCCGAAGGCGTTCGAGCAGTGCGCGGGATTCCTGCGGGTGCCCGGCGGTGACGACCCGTTGGACGCCTCCGGGGTGCACCCCGAGGCGTACCCCGTGGTGCGCCGCATCCTGGCCGCGACCGGTGGCGACCTGCCCTCGCTGATCGGCAACGGGGCGGCGCTGCGGGCGCTGCGGCCGGCCGACTTCGCCGATGGCACCTTCGGCGTGCCGACCGTCACCGACATCCTCGGCGAGCTGGACAAGCCGGGCCGCGACCCGCGCCCCGCGTTCCGGACCGCGACCTTCAAGGAGGGCGTCGACAAGATCGGCGACCTGGTGGTGGGCATGGTGCTGGAGGGCGTGGTCACCAACGTCGCGGCGTTCGGCGCGTTCGTGGACGTCGGCGTCCACCAGGACGGTCTGGTGCACGTCTCGGCGCTGTCGAAGAACTTCGTCAAGGACCCGCGCGAGGTGGTCAAGCCCGGTGACATCGTCAAGGTCCGGGTGGTCACCGTGGACGTGCCGCGCAAGCGGATCGGGCTGACGCTGCGGCTGGACGACGAGGTCGGTCAGGCGGCGCCGCGCGAGCGGGACCGCGACCGCGAGCAGAACCGCGACCGGGGCCGGGGCGCCAAGCCGCCCCGGCAGGACCGGCGGAGCGCCCCGGCGCCGGCGCCCGCCGCCAACAGCGCGATGGCGGACGCGCTGCGCCGGGCCGGCCTGACCGGCAAGTGACCCCGGCGGGCCACGGCTGACCGAACCGGACGCCCCGGGCCCCGACGAGCGGGCCCGGGGCGTCCTGCTCCCAGCGCGGTGAGCGCGGGCAGCAGCACCCCGAGGCCCTCGGGCGATCGAGTCGACCAGGCCGCCCCGGTCCCGAGCGGGCCGGCCCCGTCCGGGGCGACGGGGCCGTCAGTGGGCGCCGACCCGGGACTCGACGGCCAGCGCGACCAGTTCGCGCCACCAGGTCTCGCGGTGGTGGGTGAGCAACCGCTGCGCCTCGGCCGGGTCCATCGCGCGGACCTCGACCACCTGCTCGCCGTCGTCCGGGTTGCTCGGCTCGGAGTCCACGGTGACCTCGGCCCAGCCCCAGAGCCACGCCTTCTCCGGGTGCGGCTGCCAGGGGCGGTACGGCACCGGGTGATCCGTGACGCAGCGGTGGGCGCCGATCCAGACCGGCTCGCCGAGCAGCCGGGCGCCGGCCTCCTCGCGGAGCTCGCGGGCCAGGCAGCTCTCGATGCTCTCGGCCGCCTCCCGGGTGCCGCCGGGCAGGAACCAGTGCCCGCGGGCGTCCCGGCAGAGCACCACCTGGTCGCCGGAGAAGCCCACCAGGTGGATGTTGGTGATGAGTTCGTCGGGCGGCAGCGCCGCCGAGAACTGTGCGTCGATGCCGCCCCAGGCCCAGCGCTGGGGCGCGTGCAACTGCGGGAACCGGGCCGCCAGGTCCGCGAGTTCCCGTGCTCTCTCCGAGGTGTCCGTCATTCACAGATGGTAGTCCCGGTGGGGTGGGTGGTGTAAAGCACCCTTGACGCACTCCCGGGGGCGTCCTACGTTCTCCGGTGTGCGCAACAAGGTGCGCGAGCTGCGCCGCGAACTCGGGCTTTCCCAGCAGAAGTTGGCCACCGTCCTCGGGGTCTCCCGGCAGACCGTGAACGCGATCGAGACCGGCCGGTACAACCCGGCGCTGCCGTTGGCCTTCGGCCTTGCCCGGTTCTTCGGCCGGGCGGTCGAGGAGATCTTCCAGCCGGACGACCCGGCGGACCCGGACGACCGGCCGTTCGGCAGCCGGACGTAGGGTGGGCCGCACCTGCCGAACGGAGCTCCGCCGATGTCCCGTGTCCTCTACGTCACCGACCTGACCTACCCGGCCCGGGGCCGCCGCTACTGCGACGAGGACATCGCCCTGTCGGCCGCGCTGCGCGGCTCGTTCGAGCTGGCGCTCTGCCACCCGCTGGACGCGGCGGCCCTGATGGACGGCTTCGACCTGACGGTGGTCCGCAACAGCGGACCGGTGCTGCACTACCAGGAGGGCTACGACGCGTTCCGGGCCCGGGCGCTGGCGAGCGGCACCCGGGTCTTCAACCCGCTGCACGGCCGGGGCGACATGGCGGGCAAGCAGTACCTGCTCGACCTGACCGCCGCCGGCCTCCCGGTGATCCCCACCGTGGCGGACCGGGCCGACCTCGGCCGGCTGCCCGAGGTCGCCGAGTACGTCGGCAAGCCGAAGCTCGGGGCCGACTCGATAGGTCTCACGGTGCTCCCGGCCGCCGCGCTGGCCGAGCTGGAGCTGGACGGGTCGACCCTGCTGCAGCCCCGGATCGACTTCCGGTACGAGGTCTCCTTCTACTTCGTCGGCCGGGAGTTCCAGTACGCGCTGTACGCCCCGGACCCGGGCGCCCGCTGGCAGCTGGAGCCGTACCGGCCGACCGGCGCCGACCTGACCTTCGCCCGGACCTTCGTGGACTGGAACTCGCTCGACCACGGCGTGCAGCGGGTGGACGCCTGCCGGACGGCCGAAGGCGAGCTGCTGCTGGTCGAGTTGGAGGACCTGAACCCCTACCTCTCGCTCGACCTGGTGGCCGGGCCGACCCGGGACGCCTTCGTCCGCGCGATGGCCGCCTCGATGAGCGACCTGCTGGGCTGAGGCGCCGGCTGAGGTGCCGTCAGTCCTCGGGGTGCGCGAGCCGGCCGAGCAGTGCGACCACCGTGTCCCGTGGCACCGGGCTGAAGAACTCGGTGTCGACCTGCTCGACAGCCGCGATCGCGCGCGGGGCCAGTTCGGCCCCGGCGGCGGTCACCCGGAGCCGCCTGGCCCGGCTGTCGGCCGGGTCCACCTCACGGCCGACCAGGCCCTTGGCCTCCAGGGTGCGCAGCACCTGGGAGGTCATCTTCACGTCGGTGCCCGCCTGCCGGGCCAGCGCCTGCTGACTGGGGTGCTCGCCCTGGCCGTTCAGCCACCAGGTGCAGGCGAGCAGCACGAACTGAACGTGCGTCAGGTCGAGCGGGGCCAGCGCGGCGGCGATCCCGCGCTGCCAGCGCAGGGTGGCGTGCCAGAGCAGGAAACCGGGGCTCTCGGCCGGCTGCACGGGGTCAGCCCCGGGCCGCGTGCGCGACCAGCGCGGCCATCGTGTCGGGCCAGTCGGCCGTGATGCCGGGGCCGATCTCCGGGCCTACCTGGTCGGCGCCCTCACCGCTGATCTCCATCCGGTAGACCACCTCGGTGCGCCCCGCGCCGAGCGGCACCAGGCGGTGGGTGGTGCGCAGCACCAGGCCGCCGAAGCGGGCCTCGTCGGTGAAGTGCTCACCCTCGCCGAGCTCGACCACGGTCAGTTCGATCGGGTCCTCGCCGGGCGGGGTCATCGCGATGGTGGCGCCGACGGCGAACGGGCCGCGGAAGTCGATCTTCTCGATCTCGGCGTTCCACCCGCCCCAGCCGTCCACGTCGGCCCAGAGCCGCCAGATCGCCTCGGCTGCGGCGTCGGTCTCGATGCTGTGCTGGTACGTCCACATGGTGGCCTCCACGGCTTGATTATCTATGCGAAGACTATCTGCGCGAAGACTATCCGTCCAGGGGAGTCCGCTCGGCGGTCGGCGGGTCAGTGCGCCAGCAGCCGGGGCAGCGAGCTGTCGTTGCTGAGCAACCAGGCCAGGTAGGAGGGATTGGTCCCGGCCAGGTCCAGGTAGGCGGCCCGCAGATCGGCGTACAGGCCGTCGAAGGCCGGGGCGCTGAGCGCACGGGGGCGCCAGACCAGCAGCAGCCGGACGCTGAACGGGTTGCCGTGCACCGGGCGGATCACCGTGCCGGGGCCGGGCAGTGAGGTGGGCTGGCAGGGGCGGACGGCCTCGCCCGAGGCGACCAGTTCGGCGGCGGTGGCGTTGTCCCTGACCTGGACCACCCGGGGGCTGAGCCCGGCCTCGGAGAGTACCCGGCAGAGCGCCGCGTACTCGTGGTCGGCGGTCGGGTCGACCATCCAGGCGTCGGCGGCCAGGTCCTCCAGCCGCACCACCGGTGAGCCGGCCGCCGGGTGGCTGAGCGCGAGGGCGACGAACTGCGGCTCGCGGGCGATCAGCACCCGGTGCTCGGCCTCGGCGGGCAGCCGGAGCGGGAAGCCCTCGCTCTCGTGCACCAGGGCGATGTCCAGCTGGTCGGCGGCGACCAGGTGGAGCAGGGCGTTGGCGGAGATGTCGATCCGGATGGTGGTCCGGGTGTCCGGCAGTCTGGCGTGCACCCGGCGCAGCCAGCTGGCCACCGCGCGGCTGCCGACGCTGCCGATCCGCAGCGTCATCTGCTCGGCGTCGTCGGCCTCCTGGCGGGCGGCGCTGACCAGTTCGGCCATGTCGGTGATGATCGTCCGGGCCCGGGCCAGCACGGTGTGGCCGAGCGGGGTGAGCCGGCTGCCGGTCCGCTCGCGGGTGAACAGCCGCCCGCCGAGGGCCCGTTCGATCCGGAGCAGCTGGGTGCTGACGGAGGGCTGGCTCGTGCCGAGCTGCCGGGCGGCCTTCCGGACGCTGCCGGTGTCGGCGATCGCACACAGCACACGAAGGTGTCTCACTTCGAGCTCCACAGCGGGAGCATACGGCCGACCGGGGATTCACGCCAGGGACATGTCAGGGACGCCCGGAGGGGGGTATAGGGCGGCGCTATCTCCGGCTGGCATCATCCGCCGTCCGGTGCCGGTGGCCGAAGCTCAGTGGCACGACAGTCCGTCCCCCACTCCCAAAACTCTTGCCCCACAGGGGTTTTGGAAGAAATGAACTGGAGTCCCCAGATGAAGCGCTCGATGCTCTCCGCCGCGGTGGCCGCCACCCTGGGCCTGTCCGCGGGCCTGCTGGCGGCACCCGTCGCGAGCGCGGCCCCCCAGCCGCAGGCGGTCGCCCAGTACACCGGATCGGCCTCCGAGCAGGCCGACGTCAAGGCCTTCCAGGAGGCCGTGATGAAGTCCGCGCTGGCCAAGCAGGCGGCCAACCCGTACCTGCTGGTGGTGGCGGTCACCTACGACGCCAGCAGCGCGCCGACGTTCCGCACCCAGATCGCCAACAGTGCCTCGATCTGGAACAGCTCGGTGCGCAACGTCCAGCTCCGGGCCGGCACCAACGCGGACTTCCGCTACTACGAGGGCAACGACTCGCGCGGCTCCTACGCCAGCACCGACGGCCACGGCCGCGGCTACATCTTCCTCGACTACCGGCAGAACCAGCAGTACAACTCGACCCGGGTGACCGCCCACGAGACCGGCCACGTGCTCGGTCTGCCGGACCACTACTCGGGCCCGTGCAGCGAGCTGATGTCCGGTGGCGGCCCCGGCACCTCCTGCACCAACCCGTACCCGAACACGACCGAGAAGAACCGGGTCAACAGCCTCTGGGCGAACGGCCTGGCCGCGGCCGTGGCCGCGCGCTGACCTGACGCACCGACGGCGGCCCGGCCCCGTACCGACAGGGTCGGGCCGCCGTCGTGCCCGGGATCAGTCCGCCGTCCGGCGGGCCAGCAGCAGGGCGACGTCGTCGGCGCGGTGCGAGGACCGCCGGGCGTCCCGCAGCAGGTGGTCGGCCAGCGCGTCGAGTCCGGCGGCGGGGGAGTGGGCGAGGTCGGTGCGCAACTGGTCCAGGCCCTCGTCGAGCGGGACGCCGGGGCGCTCGATCAGGCCGTCGGTGAACAGGGCCAGGATTGCGCCGACCGGCAACTCCAGGGCGGTGCCGGGGTACTCGGCGCCCGAGTCGATGCCGAGCAGCGGACCGCCGGCCAGGTCGAGCGGCTCGGTGTCGCCGCCGGGGAGGCGCAGCAGCGGCGGTACGTGCCCGGCCCGGACGGCCAGCGCCCGGCCGGTGGCCGGGTCGAGGCGGAGCAGGCAGCAGCTGGCCAGCAGTCCCGGATCGAGGTCGAGCAGCAGCTGGTTGGTCCGGGTCAGCACCTCGTCCGGCGGGCTGCCGCCGACGACGAACGCCCGCACCGCGCTGCGGAGTTGGCCCATGGTGGCGGCGGCGCCGACGTTGTGCCCCTCGACGTCCCCGATCACCAGGCAGACCCCGGCGGGCGTGCTGATCGCGTCGTACCAGTCGCCGCCGATCTCCATCCCCCGGGTGCCGGGCAGGTAGCGGGCGGCCACCGCGAGGCCGGGCACCTCCGGCAACCGGTGCGGCAGCAGCGCCTGTTGCAGCCCCCGGGCGAGGGCGAACTCGGCGTCGTACAGTCGGGCCCGCTCCAGCGCCTGGGCGATCAGGCCGCCCAGCGCGGTGAGCACCGACCGGTCCTCGCTGGTGAACTTCCGGGGCCGGTCGAAGCCCAGGATGCAGCTGCCGACCGGCAGGCCGGAGGCGATCAGCGGCAGGAAGGCCCAAGACCGCATCTCGTCCTGGCTGATGCCCGGGTAGGCAGCGAGCAGTTCGTCCGGCGACTCGAAGAAGGCGGGCGCACCGGTGCTGAACACCTCGGTGCCCGGCAGCCGGGCCCGGATCGGGGTGCCCTCGAACGGGGTCAGGAAGCCCTCGGGGTAGCCGGTCTGCGAGACCAGGTGCATCCGGCCCGAGCGGGCCAGGTAGAGCGCCATCTCCTGGCCGTCGAAGCCCGGCAGGATCTGGTCGATCACGCAGTCGCAGACCTCCTTGACCGTCACCGCCTCGGTCAGCGCGCTGGCCAGCTGGAGCAGGTGGTAGGTGGCCCCGAGGGTGGCGGGGGTGGCCGGCGGCGCCTCCGGCAGGGCGGCCCGGTGCGCGCCCGGCGGACCGGCCGGGACGATCCGTACGGTCAGGCCGTGCGCGTCCGGGTAGAGCGAGAAGGCCAGCCAGTGGCCGGGCGGGCGGCAGGCCAGGAAGGCGGTGGGCTGCTGGGCGAGCATCGCCGAGCGGTACCGGTCCTCGTAGGCCGGTTCGGCCAACCACGGCAGGGCGGACCAGGGGTGATGGCCCGTCAGCTCCTCCCGGCCGAGCTCCAGCAGCAGCTCGGCGGCGTGGTTGAGGTAGCTGATCCGCCCGTCCGGGTCGAGCGCCACCACCCCGTCGCGCAGCCGCTCCACCGCGGCCACCGCGGCGGTCGCGGCATCGGTGTCCACGGCGACCAGGCCGACCGTGCCCGGGCGGCCCGGCCGGCCGTGCAGGTCGAGCCAGTGCCGGCCGTCCCGCAGCCGGACCCGGAGGGTGAACGGGGCGTCCGCGGCCAGCGCGGCCAGCAGCGGCCCGACGTCGGTCGGCTCCAGGCGTTCGGTCAGGTCCTCGGCCCGGCCGCCGAAGTCGTCCGGGGCCAGGCCCAGGACGGCGAGCAGGGCCGGGTCGGCGGTGATCCGGCCGTCGGCGAGCCGCCAGTCCAGGCCGCCGGCCCGGGGCGCGGGGCTGCCGGTGGTGGGCAGCGGCACCACCACCGGGCTGCCCGGCACGTCCGGCACCCGCTCGCCCAGCGCGGCGGCCAGCCGGTTGGCGGTGGCCCGCAGCTGCCGCTTGGCCCCCGGCGGCGGCACCGCCGAGCTGGGCCAGAGCACCGCCAGCACCCCGAGCGACTTCCCGTCGACGCTGATCGGCGTGCAGGCGAAGGCGTGCACGTACGGCAGCCCGACGGCCAGCCGGGGGTACCGCCGCATGGTGTCGTCGGCGTCCGCCACCTGCACCGTGCGGCCGGTCCGGTACGCCTCGGCCACCGGCAGGGGAGCGGCCACCGGGATGTGCCGGAAGGCGCTCAGCAGGTGCGGCGGGACCCCGGTGACAGTGCTCAGCACCAGTGACCGGCCGTCCGCCGAGCGCAGGTAGAGCACGCCGCCGTAGGCCGAGGTGGTGCGGACCGCACGCAGCAGCGCCTCGGCGAGCAGGGCCTCGACTGGCTCTTCCCGGCGCATGTTCTCTCTGTACGCCGCGTGACCAGGGGAGTCAACCCGAGGCCCGCCGGGGCGGGCCTCGGGCGGCGGTCAGTCGCCCAGCTCGGCGAACGCCCTGGCGGCGGCCAGTTCGTCCCGGGCGGCCTGCTCGACCTGGTCCAGGAAGGCGTAGGCGTCCGGCCCGGCCGGGATCCGCAGCGGGGTGTCCTGCTCGGCCGCCACCAGCCGCCGGACCAGCTCGGCGAACAGCTCGGGCCGGTTCAGCCCGGGGGTGTGCTCCAGCTGCCGCATCGCCTCCCGCATGGGCTCCAGCGGCTCGGTGTAGACCGGGACCCGCCGGGCGGTCTCGGCGATGGCGGCGCCGTAGCGGGTGGCGAAGCCGCCGGGCTCGATCACCGAGACCCGGATGCCGAACGGCCCGACCTCGGCGGCCAGCGCCTGGCTCATGCCCTCCAAGGCGTACTTGCCGGTGACGTACGCGCCCAGGCCGGGGAACGCCATCCGGCCGGCCAGTGAGGAGACGTTGACGACGTGCCCGGAGCGCTGGGCCCGGAACAGCGGCAGCACGGCCCGGACCAGCCGCCAGGGGCCGACCACCAGGGTCTCCAGCTGGTCGCGCAGCTCCTCGTCGGAGACCTCCTCGACCGCGCCGAACAGGCCGCTGCCCGCGTTGTTGACCAGCACGTCCAGCCCGCCGAGCCGGTCGGCGGCGAGCGCCACCGCGTCGTCCACCTGCGCCTGGTCGCGGATGTCCAGCGCGGCGGTGAGCACCCGGTCGGGGTGACGGCGGCTCAGCTCCGCCAGGGAGGCGGGCTTGCGGGCGGTGGCCAGGACGGTGTCGCCCGCCGCGGCGACGGCCTCCGCCAGGGCCAGGCCGAGGCCCGAGGAGCATCCGGTGATCAGCCAACGACGTGCCATGCGGGTCCCCCTGCGGTCCGAAGCGATCGGCCCACGTTCCCAGAAACCACGACCGGCCGCCGCACCGGAGGAGGGGGCGCTTGGGGTGTACGGGGGCGTGCGGGACCCGGTGCGATGCGCCCCCGGTACGTACTTCTGCCCGGGCGCGCGGGGTGGGGTGGCCGGAAAATGGGGCGAGCCGGAGCGGGGTCGGCTGCCATCATGACCGCTCCGGCAGCGGGCCGGCGTGGTGGGCGGAGGAGACGGACATGATCAGCGGTGGAGCGTTGGCGGGGATCGCCCTGGTGTCGTTCGGGATGGCGCTCACCCCGGGGCCCAACCTGATCTACCTGGTCTCCCGGTCGGTGGCCCAGGGCCGGCGGGCTGGGTTGGTCTCGCTGGCCGGGGTGGGGGTCGGCTTCACGGTCTACCTGGTCGCCGCGACGGCCGGGATCGCCACCGTCTTCGCGCTGGTGCCCGAGGTCTACCTGACCCTCAAGCTGGCCGGGGCCGGCTACCTGCTCTGGCTGGCCTGGCAGATGGTCCGGCCGGGTGGCGAATCGGTCTTCACTCCCAGGGAGTTGGCGCCCGACCGGCCGCGCAGGCTGTTCCTGATGGGTCTGGTCACCTGCCTGCTCAACCCCAAGATCGCCATCCTGTACATCTCGCTGCTCCCGCAGTTCGTCTCGCCCGAGCACGGCCGGGTCGCGCTGCAGAGCCTGCTGCTCGGACTCACCCAGATCACCGTCTGCCTGCTCTGCGACGGCGCCTTCGTGCTGATGGCCGGCTCGGTCGCGGCCTTCCTGGCCCGCCGCCCGACCTGGCAGCGCCTGCACCGGTACGCGATGGGCACGTTGCTGGCCGGCTTCGCCCTGCGGCTGGCCGCCGACCGTTCGAAGGCGGTGCTGGCCGCGCCCTGACCGGCTGGCATGATGGCGGGCCGGAGTTGGAGGGGGATCATGGACGAGTCGACCACCCGAGGGGTGCGCTACCTGGTGGGGCTGGCCCCGGAAGGGGCCCGGCGGCAGATCTGTGCGCGGCTGCGGATCCGCCCGGAGGGTCCGGTGGGGCCGTCCTCGGCGGAGCGCTACCAGGTGCACTCGCTCAGCTACCTGGTCCGGACGGCGACACCCGCCGTCGGGATCTGGATGCTCCAGCAGGACCGGCCCGAGCTGAACGAACTGCTCGACCGGTACGGTCTGTTGCCCTGGGGCGTGACCGAGGATCTGCGCAGCGGCCTGCTGTTCGGCCCGGGCCGGGACGGGCCGGCCCCGGAGGGCCAGGTGCTGACGCGGCACTCGGAGCTCGGCGCGCCGGCCGCGGTGATCGACCGGCTCCGGCAGGCCACCCACGGCAGGTCGCTCAGGGCAGCGAAGACCGCTGCCCGCCAACTGCGGCGCGCCGACTGGCCGTTGGTGGTGGCCGCCCACCAGGAGCAGCCCCTCCCCGGCTACGCCCGCTGGGCGCTGGCCGAACAGATCGACTGTCCGCCGGAGTTGCGGGCCGCGTTCGGCACCCACGCCAAGTTCGACCACCGGTTGCGACAGGCCGGTGTGCTCGGTGGTCCGGCGGACCTCCTGGGCCGGTCCGGCCCCGTCCTGGAGACCCTACGGCTGCTCGGCGCCGGCCGGACGCTCTTCCCGACCCGGCTGGCCGAGGCGGAGGCCATCCTCCAGCCACTGGTGGAGCGGGAGTTGGGCGGGCACGGCGAAGCCTGGGCGGTGCTCGCGCAGCTGCTGCCCGGCTTCACCGGCACCCTTCCCCGACTCGTCACCACCGCCGGAGCGATCGCCGGGCCGGTGCCCGAGCACGAGCCGGAGTACGAGGAACTGCCGGAGCCCGAGCCCGAGCCGGCGCTCGTGGCGCCGCGCCGTCCCCCGGTGGTCCGGGCCTCGGTCAGGCGCAAGGTCCCGGCCCCGGCTCCGGTCGAGCCGGAGGCCGAGCCGACCGCCTGGCAGATGCTGGGCGACCTGGTGCGCCGGATCACCGGACGGTCGTGACCGGCCTTCGGCACGTCGCCGACCGGTCTGTCGCCGACCGGTCTGTCGCCGACCGGTCTGTCGCCGACCGGTCTGTCGCCGACCGGCACGTCGCCGCCGGCGCGGTCGCCGCGCCGCCCCGCTGATCCGGCGTCAGGACGGGCCCGCGGTCCGGTGCACGCTGACCACCGCCGCCACGTCGCCCGGCACGGCGGGCGGCGGTACGGCGGCGGCCAGTTCGTCCAGGCGGCGGCGCACGGTGGTGGCGACACCCTTGCCGAGCACGTAGCGGGTCGGGGTGACGGCGCGCCGGGCGGCGTCCAGCAGGAGGTGCGCCTCCTGGCCGCGCAGCCCGGTGTCGGCCAGCACCAGGTGCCCGCGCGGCGGCAGGGACTCCGTGACCAGGGCCGCGCCGTCCGGGCCGAGGTCCTGCTTGCAGAGGTCGAGTCGGCCGTCGGGCAGGGCGGTGCCGGTGGGGAAGTCGATCCGCTCGGTGGTGGGGCGGCCGGCCCGCAGCCAGGCGAGCAGCGGGGTCAGATCGGGGCCGGTGCTCACCAGGCCGCCTCGCGGTAGTCCTTCAGGAACACCCCGGAGAGCGGGGAGCCGGCCTCGCCCCGGACGATCGGGTGGTAGACCCGGGCCGCGCCGTCCACGATGTCGAGCGGGGTGCGGAAGCCGCGGTCGGCCAGCCGGGACTTCTTCGGGGCCGGGTTCTCGTCGGTGATCCAGCCGGTGTCCACCGCGCACATGTGCACGCCCTGGAGGGCGAGTTCGGCCGCGCTGGTCCGGGTGAGCATGTTGAGGGCGGCCTTGGCCATGTTGGTGTGCGGGTGGCCGCCGGTCTTGTTGCGGACCTCGAACCGGCCCTCGACGGCGGTGACGTTCACCACGTAGCGGTTCGGGTGCGGCGAGGCGAGCAGCAGCGGCAGCAGCCGGTCGCAGAGCAGGGCCGGGGCCAGCGAGTTGACCAGCTGGGTCTCCAGCACCTCGGCCGGGTCGAGCTCACCGAGGCGGGCGGACCAGGAGTTGGCGGGTGCGGCGTCCGGTAGCAGTCCGGCCTCGTCGGCCAACGGGGCCACCCGGCCCGGCAGTTCGGGCCCCGCCAGCTCGGTGGCGGGCCAGGCGGCGGTGAGCGCGGGCATCGGCCGGAAGCCCGGTGCGAGCGAGACCCGGCTGCCGGGCGGCAGGCTCTCGTGCTCCCCGGCTGCCAGCAGCGCGTACGCCTCCGGTGGGCGGCGCAGGGTCTGGGCGGCGTTGTTCACCAGGATGTCGAGCGGCCGTCCGTCGGCGCGCAACCGCTCGCACAGGCCGAGGACCTGACGGGGGTCACGGAGGTCGATGCCGACCACGTCGAGCCGGTCCAGCCACTGCGCACTTCCCGGGGCGGCTTCGAAGCGGCGCAGGGTGTCGTGCGGGAAACGGCTGGTGACGGTCAGTTCGACGCCGTCCCTGAGCATCATCAGGGCCAGCTGGAAGCCGATCTTCACCCGGCCGCCGGTGAGCAGCGCGCGGCGGCCGCGCAGGTCGGTGCTGAGGCCGCGCCGGGCGGTGTTGTCGGCGGCGCAGTCCGGGCAGAGCCGGTGGTAGAAGCCGTCCACCCGGCGGTAGGCGGACTTGCAGACGTAGCAGTGCTGGGCGCGCCGGAGCTCGCCGAGTGGGGCGGTGGCCGGGGCGGTCGGCAGGGGTGCGTCCTCACGGCGGGTCAGACCGCCGGTGGCGGTGCTGCCGATCAGCACGGCGTCCCCCGCGAGGCCCGCCCGACGGCGGCGCTTGCGGCCGTCGCGGACGAAGGACTCGCTGCTGCGCTCGGCCCGCAGGCGCACCGGATGGTCGAAGGGCAGCCGACGCAGTCGTCCGAGCGTCAGCTCGAACGCGGCCAGCTCCTGCTGCGTCAACTCGTCCTGCGGCACTGCTCTCTCCCGCTTCTCGGTGGTCCCGGCCGGATTCGAACCGGCGTACCCGCTTTGCCAAAGCGGCGCGCCTGCCTCTGCGCTACGGGACCGTGGGTGCTGCCCGGGGGCCGGATTCGAACCGGCGTGGACCACCATGCGGTAGTGGCGCGCCTGCCTCTGCGCTACGCCCGGACAGCTGCCGACGATCTTAGAGCAACCGGCACATGGAGGGCGGTCGGCTGTGTCCGGAGGGTGGGTCGAGAGGCTGCCCGGGGGCCGGATTCGAACCGGCGTGTGGTGGTTTTGGAGACCATGCGTCTGCCTCTGCGCTACGCCCGGGCAACTGGGGCGATCCTAGCCGGTCCTATGCTGCGGAGATGATCAAGCCGATAGAACTGGTGATATTCGACTGCGACGGCGTGCTGGTGGACACCGAGCGGATCGCGCTCCGACTCCAGGTCGAGCTCGGCGCCGAACTCGGCTGGCCGCTCGATGAGGAGGAGGTGATCGACCGCTTCATCGGCCGGTCCAGCGCCTCCATCAAGGAGCAGATCGCCGAACGGCTCGGCGCACCGACGGCGGCCCTCTGGTGGGACCAGCTGATCGAGCGTCACCGGGTGGCGGTGGACGCCGGGATCACCGCCGTGGACGGTCTACCCGAGGCGCTCGCCGCGATCACCCTGCCGACCTGCGTCGCGTCCAGCGGCTCGCACGAGAAGATGCGTCACACCCTCGGCCGCACCGGCCTGTACGACCACTTCGCGGGCCGGATCTTCAGCGCCTCGGAGGTGGCCCGGGGCAAGCCCGACCCGGACCTCTTCCTGCTCGCCGCCGAGCGGATGGGCGTCGACCCGGCCGCCTGCGCGGTGGTCGAGGACAGCAACCCCGGTGTCCGGGCGGCCCGGGCGGCCGGGATGCGGGCATTCGGCTACGCGGGCGGGCTGACCCGTGCCGAGCGGCTCGAAGGCCCGGGGACGGTGGTGTTCCACGACATGCGTGCGCTGCCCGGGCTGCTCGCGGCGCACTAGGCGACCGGCGGGGCGAGGTTGACTTGGGGTGCACTCCAGGGGGCAGGCTGGTTCCCGCGTGATCGGTTCACCGGATCTGAAGGAGTGACAACTGTGCGGACCACCAAGCTCGGCGTCGACGGTCCCGAGGTCGGCGTGATCGGCCTCGGCTGCATGGGGATGACCTGGGCGTACGACCCGAACGGGCGTGACGACCTGGCCTCGGTCGAGGTGCTGCGGTCGGCGCTCGACCTCGGGGTGACGCTGATCGACACGGCGGACGTCTACGGGCCTTTCGACAACGAGGAGTTGGTCGGCACCGGCCTGGCCGGCGGGTACCGCGAGCGGGCGGTGCTGGCCACCAAGGTCGGCCTGGTGCGGGGCACCGACGGGGCCAGGGTCGGCAACGACGGGCGACCGGAGCACGTGCGGCGGTCGATCGACGAGAGCCTGCGCCGGCTGGGCACCGACTACGTGGACCTGTACCAGCTGCACCGGGTCGACCCGGCGGTGCCGGTCGAGGAGACCTGGGGGGCCATGGCCGAGGCGGTCGCGGCGGGCAAGGTGCGCCGACTCGGGCTCTCCGAGGTGACGGTGGAGCAGATCCAGCGGGCCGCGGCGGTGCACCCGGTGACTTCGGTGCAGTCGGAGCTCTCGCTCTGGACCAGGGACGCGCTGGCCGAGGTGGTGCCGTACACCGAGGCGAACGGGATCGCGTTCCTGCCGTTCTCGCCGCTCGGCCGGGGCTTCCTGGCCGGCCGGTTCGGCTCGGCCGCCGACCTCCCGGCGGACGACTGGCGCTCCACCCTGCCGCGCTTCCAGGAGGACGCGTTGGCGGCCAACCAGGTGTTGGTGGACACCGTCCGCCGGATCGCCGACGGCTACGGCGCGACCCCGGCGCAGGTTGCGCTGGCCTGGGTGGTCGCCCAGGGGCGGTACGTGGTGCCGATCCCGGGGACCAAGACGCCCAAGTACCTGGCGGACAACGCCGCTGCGGCCGACCTCACGCTGTCGGCCGCCGACCTCGCGGAGCTGGACGCGCTGCCCGCCCCGGTCGGCGACCGGTACTGACCGCACGGCCGGGCCCGGGGGAGACCCCGGGCCCGGGGCCGGGCCGGATCAGGCCCAGGGCAGGGCGGCCCGGGTGCGCCAGTACGCCTCGGCGGGCTCGGCCAGGCCGGCCAGCGCGGCGAGCCGATCGGGGTCGAGGGCCGGGGCGGTGAGGTTGGAGGCCAGCTGCTCGGTGGTGGCCGCGCCCGAGAGCACGACGTCCGCCCAGGGCTGGGCGGCGGCCGCCGCCAGGGCGAGGGCGTCGCAGGAGGCCCCGATCCCGGCGGCGAGGGCGCGCAGGGCATCGGCGGCGTTCCGGTCGGCCAGCCGGCCGTTGGCCATGCCCTCCTTGACCACCACGAACCAGCCCGCCGCGTGCGCCTCGCCCAGCGCCGGCCCGGCGGACGGCTCCAGCACGTTCCAGGTGGACTGCACGGCGGTGAACACCGGGCGGCCGGCCACCGTCACGGCCAGGGCGGCCCGGATCGCCTCGGCCTGCGCGGGCCCACTGGTGGAGAGGCCGACCCGGACGCCCCGGTCGGCCAGCGCGGCCAGTCGCCCGTGCAGGGCGGGGTCGGTGAGGGCCGGGCTGTCCGGGGTGACCGAGTGCACCAGGTAGACGTTCAGCCGCTCGCCCAACAGGGCTCGGGTCTCGGCGAGTTGACGGTCGAACACCGCCACCGAGTGCTCCTTGACCTCGTGCACCGGCACCCCGGAGGTCTGCCAGTCGGCGGTGTAGGTGTAGCCCCACTTGCTGCCCACCAGCACGTCGTCGGCCGCCGGGTGGGCGGCCAGCCACTCGCCGACGAACTCCTCGGCCCGGCCGTACGACCTGGCGGCGTCGAAGTACCGCACGCCGGCGGCGTACGCGGCGTCCAGCAGGCCGTGGGTGCGCTCCCGCAGGGCGGCCACGGTGCGCTCGGCGGGCAGGTCGAGGTCGCGGCCGAGGGTGAGGTAGCCGGGCCGGCCGACTGCGGCCGTGCCCAGGCCGAACCGTCCGGGCGAGGGGCTGACGGTGGGTCCGGTGGCGGGCGCGGTCGGCACGGTGCGGGTCCTCTCGACAGGGGCGGACAGGGTGACGGCGGCACGTCGGCCCTGTCCGCACCCTATGCCACGGACCGCCGCTGACCTGGGCCGGGACGGCGGCGGACGGTCAGACGGTCCGGACCCAGATCAGCTTGCGGCCGGTCTCGGCAGGGGCGGTCGGGGTGTAGTCGATCACCCGGTCCAGCCGGTAGCCGAGCCGCTGCGGGACGGCGGCGCTGAGCTGGTTGCCCTCGTCGCAGTGGATCTCCACCCGGGTGATGCCGGGCAGCGCGAGGGCGACCTCGGTCAGCCGGGCGGCCGCGGCGGTGGCGATGCCCCGGCGGGTGTGGTCGGCGGAGACCCAGTAGCCGATCTCCAGCGCACCGGGGCCGATCCGGCCGTGCAGGCCGAACGCGCCCACCACGCTGCCGGGTTGCCCGTCCAGGCCGGCCAGGTACATGAAGTCGGTGCCCTCGTCCCAGGCGGTCACCCCGGCCTGGGCGAGGTCTCTGGAGAGTTCGGGGGTGGGGGCCTCGGCGGCCCAGGCCATCCACGGCCGCAGGTGGTCCAGGTTGGCGACCACCGCCTCGTTCAGCGGATCGGCGTCGGCCAGGGCCCGGCGGCGCAGGGACACCCCGCCGGTCAGGGCGATCAGCTCGGGCGGACGGCCGGAGGTGACGGCGGTGACCTCGGCAGCGGTGGCGGCCTCGGGGTCGGGGGCGGGCTCGTGGGTGGTCTCGCTCATGCGCGGATTATCCCCTCCGCGGCACGCCCCCGACCAGGTATTTTCTCGCTCAGCGGAGACCGCTTCCGGATAACCGGACGGTCGGTACGGGACGGGGCGGACGGCGGGTCAGAGCCGGATCAGCACGTCGTCCAGCGGCTTGCGGTGCAGGTCGGGCACCAGGGCCCCGTCCGCCGGGTAGCCGACCGGGATGACGTACGCGGCCCGCTCCTCGCTCGGCCGCTCGCAGACCTCGTTCAGGAAGCGCATCGGGCTGGGTGTGTGCGTCAGGGTGGCCAGACCGGCCTGGTGCAGGGAGGCGAGCAGGAAGCCGACCGCGATGCCGACCGACTCCTTGGTGTAGTAGGGGCGGGGCGAGTCCGGTCCCTTGTGCACCTCGAAGACCACGATCACGGCCGGGGCGTCCTCCAGGAAGGGCTTCTGCCAGTCCGTCCCGATCGGGGCCAGCGCGGCCAGCCACTCCTCGGAGGCCCGGTGCGCGTAGAACTCGCGCTCCTCGGCCTCGGCCGCCTCGCGCAGCCGCCGCTTGCGCTCCGGGTCGGTGATCACCACGAACCGCCAGGGCTGGACGTGTGCTCCGCTGGGGGCGGTCGAGGCGGTCCGGATCGCCCAGTCGATCACCCCGTCCGGGACCGGGCGGGTCGAGTAGTCGCGGACGGTCCGGCGCAGGGCCATCACGTCGTGGAAGGACCTGCTGCGGGTCTCCGCCTCGTGGGTGGGGACCGTCATCGGGCGGAGCGGCACGGTGGGGTGGGTGGCCGCTGGTGCTGTGCTGTCAACCATGGGCGACAGCACAGCACATGACGGTGCCTCAGCGGAAGGTCTGGACCACGTATCCGTCAGACCCGGTCCTGAAGTTCCCGGACCCGGCCGCCGACGACCTCCAGGCGGCGGTTGACCGTCACCGCCTCCAGCATCCGGCGGTCGTGGGTGACCAGCAGCAGGGTGCCGGTGTAGGAGGCGAGTGCGGACTCCAACTGCTCGATGGCGGGCAGGTCGAGGTGGTTGGTCGGCTCGTCCAGCACCAGCAGGTTCACCCCGCGTCCCTGGAGCAGGGCCAGGGCGGCCCTGGTGCGCTCGCCGGGGGAGAGGGTGTGGGCCGGGCGCAGCACGTGGGCCGCCTTCAGGCCGAACTTGGCCAGCAGGGTGCGGCCCTCCTCCGGTGCGAGGTCGGGCACCGCGGCCTGGAAGGCGTCCAGCAGCGGCTCCTCGCCGAAGAACAGCCCGCGCGCCTGGTCGACCTCGCCGACCAGCACGCCGGAGCCCAGGGTGGCGCTGCCGTCGGTGAGTTCGAGTCGGCCGAGCAGGGCGGCCAGCAGGGTGGACTTGCCCGCGCCGTTGGCGCCGGTGATCGCCACCCGGTCCGCCCAGTCGATCTGAAGGTCGACCGGGCCGAAGGCGAAGGCGCCGAGCTCGGCCTTCGCCCCACGCAGGGTGGCCACCACCGAGCCGGAACGCGGCGCGGCGGCGATCTCCATCCGCAGGTCCCACTCCTTGCGCGGCTCCTCGACCACGTCCAGGCGCTCGATCATGCGCTGGGTCTGCCGGGCTTTGGCGGCCTGCTTCTCGCTGGACTCGGCGCGGGTCGCGCGGCCGATCTTGTCGTTGTCGCTGGACTTCCGGCGGGCGTTGCGGACGCCGCTATCCATCCAGCCCCGCTGCATCCGGGCCCTGGCCTCGAGCCCGGCCTTGGTGTCGGCGAACTCCTCGTACTCCTCGCGCGCGTGCCGACGGGCCACCGCGCGCTCCTCCAGGTACGCGTCGTAGCCGCCGCCGAAGTGGTTCACCTGCTGCTGGGCGAGGTCCAGCTCCAGCACCCGGGTCACCGTGCGGGTGAGGAACTCGCGGTCGTGGCTGATCAGCACGGTGCCGGCGCGCAGGCCCTTGACGAAGGACTCCAGCCGCTCCAGGCCGTCCAGGTCCAGGTCGTTGGTCGGCTCGTCGAGCAGGAAGACGTCGTAGCGGGAGAGCAGCAGCGAGGCCAGCCCGGCGCGGGCCGCCTGGCCGCCGGAGAGCGCGGTCATCGGCAGGTCCAGGCTCACCTTCAGCCCGAGCGAGCCGGCCACCTCCTCGGCGCGCTCCTCCAGGTCCGCGCCGCCGAGGTCGAGCCAGCGGTCGAGGCCGGTCGCGTACGCGTCGTCGGCGCCCGGGCGGCCCTCGACCAGGCCCTCGGTGGCCTCGTCCAGCGCGGCCTGGGCGGCGGCCACCCCGGTGCGCCGGGCCAGGAAGTCGCGGACCGACTCGCCGGGGCGGCGCTCCGGCTCCTGCGGCAGGTGGCCGACGTTGGCGCTCGGCGGGCTGAGCTTGAGCGAACCGCTCTCGGGGGTGCTCAGACCGGCCATCAACCGGAGCAGGGTCGACTTGCCCGCCCCGTTGGCCCCGACCAGGCCGACCACGTCGCCGGGGGCGACGACCAGGTCCAGGCCGGAGAAGAGGATGCGGTCGCCGTGGCCGGCGCTGAGGTCCTTGACTACGAGAGTGGCGCTCATGATGCCCCGATCCTATCGGGCCCGCCGGAAAACCCTTTGCGGCCGTCCCGGCCCCGGCCTACCGTGGATCCCGCACCGCAAGAGATCCGAAGACTGGAGAAGGCCGTTGCTCTACTGAGGTCCTGAGACACCGCTCACCCGCTGACATCCTTCGCGGGCGTGCGTGCGTTGACCTCGGTGGCGAGCCCCCTTCTCGTGGTGCCCTCCCCTCCTCCGCAGCGCAGCGGTGTCTCCCCGTGCTCGTTCCCCACCACGGCGACCACATTTCGGGAGGCCATCCATGGCACAACCCAGTTCCTCCATCCGCTGCACCGACCTCGGCTTCGAGTGGCCGGACGGCCGCAGCGTGCTGCACGACTTCCAACTGGTGGTCGGCCCCGGCCGCACCGGTCTGATCGGCCTGAACGGGGCGGGCAAGTCCACCCTGCTCCGGCTGCTCGCCGGGGAGCTCACCCCGACCTCGGGAAGCATCCGGATCGGTGGCGAACTCGGCTACCTACCGCAGGACTTGACCCTGGACACCGCCCAGCGGGTGGACCAGGCGCTCGGGATCGCGGCGGCCCGCCGGGCCCTGCACGCGATCGAGTCCGGCGACACCGACGAGCGGCACTTCACCGCCATCGGCGAGGACTGGGACGTCGAGGAGCGCGCGACGGCCACCCTGGCCAAGCTCGGCCTCGGCCGGCTCGGCCTGGACCGGACGGTCGGCGGCCTCTCCGGCGGCGAGGCGGTGCTGCTGCACCTGGCCGCCCTGCTGCTGCGCCGGCCGGACGTGCTGCTGCTCGACGAGCCGACCAACAATCTGGACCGGCGGGCCCGTTCACTGCTGTACGAGGCGGTGGCCGGCTGGCCCGGGGTGATGGTGATCGTCAGCCACGACCGCGAGCTGCTCGCCCACGTCGACCAGATCGCCGACCTGCGGGACGGCACGGTCACCTGGTACGGCGGCAACTTCGCCGACTACGAGCGCACCGTGGCAGCCCAGCAGGAGACCGCCGAACGGTTGGTCCGGGCGGCCGAGTCCGACGTCCACCGGCAGCAGCGGGACCTGGCCGACGCCCGGATCCGGCTGGACCGGAGCGCCAGCTACGGCAAGCGGAAGTCGGTCCAGCGCAACGACCCGAAGATCCTCGCAGGCGCCTTCAAGCGGCGGGCCGAGGAGACGGCGGGCCGGTTGAAGGGCATGCACACCGAGCGCCTGAACGAGGCCAAGGAGCGGCTGACCGCCGCCGAGGAGGCGGTCAGGGACGACGCCGAGATCCGGATCGACCTGCCCAGGACGGCGGTGCCGGAGGGCCGGACGGTGCTCAGCCTGGACGGCGTCCGGCTCGCGTACGGCAACCGGGTCAGCCTGGAGGTCCGGGGCCCCGAGCGGATCGCGCTGGTCGGGCGGAACGGGGCCGGCAAGTCCACCCTGCTGCGCACCATCACCGGTGAACTCCGGGCGGTGGCAGGTGAGTTGTCGGTACCGGTGCCGGTCCGTCACCTGCCGCAGCGGCTGGACCTGCTGGACGACGAGCTGTCGGTGGTGGGCAATGTCAAGCGGTACGCGCCGGGGGCCGGGGACAACGCGATCCGGGCCCGGCTGGCCCGGTTCCAGTTCCGCGGCGGCCGGGCCGACCAGCGGGCCGGCACGCTCTCCGGCGGCGAGCGGTTCCGGGCCAGCCTGGCCGCCCTGCTGCTGGCCGACCCGCCGCCGCAGTTGCTGCTGCTGGACGAGCCGACCAACAACCTGGACCTGGCCAGCGTGCGCCAGCTCACCCAGGCGCTGGCCGGGTACCGGGGCGCGCTGGTGGTGGCCAGCCACGACCTGCCGTTCCTGCGCGGGATCGGCATCACCCGCTGGCTCGAACTCGACGGCGAACTGCGGCCGGTCGATCCGATGTGAGCCGGTGACGGGTCGGGTGACGGGATTCGCCGGAGGGGTACTGCTGCCTGGTACCCCTCCGGTACCGTGCCTTTCATGCCAGCGCTCAACATCGAGTACACCGAGCTCGAACTCGCCGCGATCCGCGCGGCCGCCGCCGCGGACGGCAAGAGCGTGAAGGCGTACGTCCACGATCTGAGCGTCCGTGAGCAGCAGCGGCGGACCTTCGTGGAGCACGCGGTGGCGTTCTGGCACGAGCACCTGGACGAGTTCGACGCGGCCTTCCCCGAGGACGCCCCGGCCTTCCCCGGGGACGCCCCGGCCGAACGGGGCCCCGCCGCGTGAAGACCGTGCTGCACGTGGACATCCGCTGGCTGCTCGACGTCCAGGAGCAGGCGTACCCGGAGGACCTGACCGTCCGCGACTACTCGGCCCTGCAGGCCGCCGTCGCCCGGCACCGGGTGAACACCGCCCAGCTCGGCCACGACGCCGACCCGTCCTGGTGTGCGGCGGCCCTGATGCACACCATCGTGCAGCTGCGCCCGCTGCCGGTGCGCAACAACCTCTACGCCTGCATGGCCACCGCCGCGTACATGCACGCGGCCGAGGAGGGCATCGACCCGCCGTACGGCGCCCTGGTCGAACTGGCCCGGGACGTGGCCGAGTTCAAGGCCGACGTGTTCGTGGCGGCGGACCGCATCCGGTCCTGGCGGATCTGAGCCCGCGCGGACCGGAGGCGGCCTTCCCGGGTCAGGCCGGCACGACGGTCACGTCGTCGCACCAGCCGTAGCCGGTGCCGCTGCGGGCGTAGCAGTAGACCTTGGCGCCGGTGGCGTTCGGCCCGGTGGTGAAGGTGGTGGCGCCCTCGGTCCAGCCGGTGGTGGTGAAGGCGGCCCGGGTGGTGGAGCCGAGCGTGTCGTACTGCTTCACGCCGAGCGAGAGCTCGGTGCCGGCGGCGGAGACCCGGCCCCAGCCGGAGAGCCGGTAGGTGGTGTTCGGGGCGAGGGTGATCACCTGCTCGGCGGCGGCCTGGGCCGGGCCGACCTTGGCGGCGCGGCTGCCGGAGTGTGCGGCGGTGGCGTCGACGGTGACGCCGCCGTAGAAGGTCCAGGGCGCGAGGGCGCCGGTCTCGAAGCCGGGGTTGCGGACGGCGTTGGCCGGGGCGCAGGCGGCGTCGTCGAAGGCGGCGGCCTGCTGGAAGCCCCGGTCGGGTCGGCAGACGGCGGGTACGGCGATGCCGAACCAGTCCCGGCCGCCGTTGTCCGCGATCACCGAACCGGTGCTGCGGGCGGGGGAGTCGGCGCCGATCCGGTAGTCCTCGGCGGCGCTGCCGCCGGGGTTGGTGAAGCCCGGGTCAGCGGTCAGCTTCTCCGGGTCGGCCGGCTCGTTGGCCGGGTGGTTGCCGAAGAAGGTGTTGGCGGTCCAGCCGAAGTCGGCGGGCTGGTAGGTGTTGGAGCCGAAGCCCGCGTAGCCGCCGGTGCCGAGGTTGTGGAAGAGGTTGCCGGACAGCCGGGTGGCGGTGGTGCCGGAGCCGTCCTGGATGATCGCGGTGGTCGAACCGGCGGGCAGGTACACGGTGTTGTTGTACATCTGGGCGTTCTTCTCGCCGACCGCGAACAGCCAGCGGCTCTTGTCGGCCCGGCTCAGGTTGTACCTGACCACCGTCCCGGTGCTGCTGGAGCCCGCGCCGCAGGCGCCGCAGAACAGCATGAAGCCGCCCTCGTTGTCGTGGCTGTAGTTGTACTGGAACACCGCGCCGGTGTTGCCGTAGTCGGAGTCGAAGGCCATCCCGTCGTTGTTGTCGGACAGCCGGCGGACATGGTGCACCTCGTTGTACTGGACGGTGGTGTGGTCCGAGTTGATGGTCCAGACACCGGCGTTGGAGCCCATCGGGCGCATCGCGATGTCGTACGCGGTGTTGTGCTCGACCAGCGCGTGATCGGCGGCCCGGACCACGATGCCGTCGCCGCCGGTGTCGCTGACGGTGTTGCCCCGGAACACCAGCCGGGTGCTCGGGCGCCAGTTGACCGTGGAGCCGCAGCCGTCCCCGCTGCCGTAACTCGGACGGCACATCCAGGTGGAGCGGTTGGTCAGGCCCTCGCGGTCGACCCGGGTGATCCGGGAGTTCTGCACCACGACGTCGTCGAAGTTGGTGGGGGTGGTGGTGCCGGAGACCCGGAACTGGATGCCGTTGGACCACTTGGTGGCGTCGCCGTTGACGTCGTGCACGTAGACGTCGTCGACCAGGTAGTGCGAGCCGACCCCGTCGGGCAGGTCGGCGACCTCGACCAGCAGGCCGTTGCGCTCGCGCCTGGTGGCGGCGGGATCGGGGAAGCTGATCTCCAGCTCGCGCAGCTCCCAGTACTCGACGTTGTGGAGGTGCACGGCGGCCTGCTCGGCCGAGGCCGGGTCGCCGTGCACCACCGGGCGGGCGGTGCCGGGGCCGTAGCCGGCCAGGGTGATCGGCGCGCCGGGGGCGCCGGAACCCTGCGGCCGGAGGGTGCCGAGGCAGTCGGCGCCGCGCTTGAGCAGCAACTGGTCGCCGGGGCCGAAGACATGGGCGTTGGCGGCGGCCGGAGTGTTCCAGGGGCTGGCGGCGGTACCGGTTCCGTTGGTCGCCGCAGAGCAGTCCAGATAGCTGGTGACGGGGGTGGCGGCGACTGCCGGGGCCGGGAGGGCCGCGGCGGTGACCGCCAGCAGGGCGAGTGCGATACGGGGCAGGAGCATGGGTGGGGTGACTCCCTGAGCGACAGTGAGATCGATCGATATCGTTAGATCAATCGGCGATCGAATGCTACAAAGTGATCGGGTGGTCGGAACAGACCTGTGCACGGGGAAAGGGAAACCTTCTGCGGTGGCCGGAGCTGACACCGCCCCGGGCGACCCGGGGTGCGCCCGGGGCGCGTGGGAACTGACATGGCGTCACCCGTCCGGGTAGCGCCGTAGTCGTCCGGGGTGGGATGAACGGGGTGGGGCCGCACAATCGGCCGGATGGATGACGTTCCCCGCTGCCCTCCGCCGCCGCCGCCACCGGCGTGCCCGTCGGAGCCGGCCACCCCGACGCCGACGGCGTCCACCGCACCGCCGTCACCCTCGGCTTCACCGTCGCCCTCACCCTCGCCCACCGTCGCGGTGCCCAGCCCGACGCCCACCGAGCCCACCGTGCCCGTCGTGCCCGCCGCGCCCGCGAGCAGTGTCGCCGTGGTGCCCGCCGCGCCCCGTCCGCCGGCCCCCAAGGCGGCCCGGCCCAAGCCGCCGGCCGTGGTGCCGGCGGTGGCGGCCGAGTCGACGACCTCTCAGGTCGCGGTGCCCCCACCGCCGTCGGTGCCGCCACCGCCACCGGTGACCTTCAGCGCGCTCGCCGCCCCGCCGCCCGTCGTGCCGCCCGCTGCCACCGCGCCCGGGATCGACCCGGTGGTCTGGTCGGTCGTGCTGTTGCTGGTGGTCCTCGTCCCGGCCGCGCTGGCGGCCCTGCTCCACCCCATCCACCGCCCCGGGAGCCGCACGTGAACCTGCTCGCCCTGCTCGGCGCCCTCGCCGCCCTGCTGATCGCGGTGACCGGCCTGGCCGTCGCCCACCGGCTGCGCCCCGCCCTCCCCGAGGGCGAGCCGGTGCCCGAGCCGCACTCGGTCCTGCTGACCATCGGCTCCGGCCTGCTGTCCGGCTTCGTGCTGCTCACCGGTTTCCTGGTGGCCACCGGCTGGGCCGCCCGCACCACCAACATCCTGCCGCCGCTGGGCCTCTACGTGGCGGACGGCTGCGCCGCGGTCGCCGTCCTGCTCTACCCGGCCCTGGCCGGACTGCCGTTCACCGCCCGGCACGTGACCGCCGTCGCCTTCTTCGGCGCCCTGGTCGGCTACACCCTGACGGCGGCGTTCCAGCTCCGCCCCTGACCGGCCGTCAGATCCGACGGCCGGTCAGCCGACCTTCCCGGCGAGCGACTTCACCGCCCGCTCCAGGCGGGCCCGCCGGGTCGCGGGGGTGAGGGCCTGCAACAGGGGCAGCAGCAGTTGGTAGCGCCCGGACTGGTTGAGGGCCTCGAAGGCCCGGGCCGCCGCCGGATCGGCGGCCAGCGCCTCGGCCAGGTCGGCCGGCACCGTGGCGTTCCGCTGCGAGGCGTACGCGGCGGCCCACCGTCCGTCGGCCTGGGCCCGGCGAACCTCCGCGAGGCCGGGCTCGCGCATCCGGCCGGCGGCGGTGAGCTCGGCCACCTTCTCCACGTTGACCTGGGACCAGAGGCTCCGGGGGCGGCGGGGCACGTACCGCTGGAGGTAGTACTCCTGGTCGAGGGAGCGGCGCTGGCCCGAGATCCACCCGAAGCAGAGGCCGTGGTCGACCAGCTCGTCCTCGGTCACGCTCGGGACGCCCGAGTTCTTCTTGCCGACCTTGACCCACACCCCCTCCTGCCGCCCGTTGTGCTCGGCCAGCCACCGCTCGAACGCGGCCCCGTCCGGGAAGGCCACGATCTCCACGCCGTCACGCTCGTCCATGCCGCTCAGGGTAGGGCCGCCGCGGGTCAGGGGTGCATCCGGGCGCCCTTGAGGATCTTGTCCACGGCGTTCCGCGGCCCGTGCACGGCCAGCCCGACCAGGTCGAGCTGGTGGGTGCCCACGGCCCGGACGGCCGCCCGGTTGTCGCGGTCGTTGCCGGTGCCGAACAGGTCCGAGGTGAACACGGCCGCCGGCACCTCGCGGGACAGCGCGCGGCCGTGCGCGGCGGTCAGCAGCTCCTTCGACCCCTCGAAGACCAGCACCGGCTGACGGAACATCGGCAGGTACCCGACCCCGTCGGCGTCCTCGTACGGCTCGCCGATCAGCTCGGGAGCGGCCGTGCCGAGGCCGCTGACCAGGAAGGCGGTCACGTTCAGCCGCTGCCAGGGCTCGAGGTCGGTGCGCAGCAGTACGGCGATCTTGGTGTCGAAGCGGACGGGGGCGGGGGCGGTCTCGTGGTCGGTGCTCATGGGTCGAGACTGCGGGGTGGGCGGCGGCGCCGTCTTGTACGTTCTTTGCATGACGCCCCGCCAGGACATCACCGCTTGGCGCCCGGCGGTCCCGGGTGTCACCGAGGTGCTGCACGCCCGCTTCACCGGGCACAGGTACCCGATGCACGTCCACGACAGCTGGACCCTGCTGATCGTCGACGACGGCGCGGTCTCCTACGACCTGGACCGCCACCGGCGCGGCACCCCGGGCGACACCGTCAGCCTGTTGCCGCCGCTCGTCCCGCACAACGGTTCACCGGCCACTGCCGACGGCTTCCGCAAGCGGGTGCTCTACCTGGACACCACCCAGCTGGACGCGAGCTTCATCGGCCCGGCCGTCGACGGCCCGGACCTCACCGACCCCGTACTGCGCGCCCGGATCGGGCGGTTGCACACGGCGCTGGCCCGCCCCGGCGACGAGTTGGAGGCGGAGAGCCGGCTCGCGCTGATCGGCGAACGCCTGCGGACGCACCTGCGGCCCCGGCTGGTGCCGGTCGGCGAGCCCCCGCGCGGGGTGGCCCAGGACCTGCGGGACCTGCTCGACGCCCGGCTCCGCGAGGCCACCACGCTGGACCAGGCCGGACGGCTGCTGCACGCCCACCCCGCTCATCTGGTCCGGGCGTTCACCGCCGCGTACGGCATCGCGCCGCACCAGTACCTGACGTCCCGTCGGGTGGACCTGGCCCGGCGGCTGCTGCTGGACGGGCAGCCGCCCGGCGAGGTGGCGGTGGCCGTCGGCTTCTACGACCAGTCGCACTTCACCCGGCACTTCAAGCGGACCTGGGGCGTCACCCCGGGGCGCTACGCCCGGACCGGCGCCGCTCGCTAGGGCCAGGCCCGCATGGCGAACTCGGCGACCTGCTCCAGCTCGGCCCGGGTCGCGCCGTCGCGGGCCCGCTGGGACATGCCCTGCAGGACCGTGCCGACGAAGACGGCCAGGGCGGCGGCGTCGGTGCCGGGCGGCTCGTGCCCGGCCGCGACATCGGCCCGGATCCGGGACGCCAGGGCCCGGACGTTGGCGTTGCGGACCTCGCGCATGGCCTGCTCCACCTCGGGCGCCGTGCAGTTGACCGTCGAGCTGGTCAGCAGGCAGCCCCAGGGGTGGGCCGGGTCGGTGTACTCGGCCGCCGCCGCGCGCAGCATCCGCTCGATGCCCGCCCGGACGGTCGGCCCCTCGTCCAGTGCGCGCGGCAGCGTCACGCCGTGGCTCTGCTGGTAGCTGGCCACCGCTGCCTCGAACAGCGAGCGCTTGTCGCCGAAGGCCGCGTAGAGGCTGGGCGGGCGGATGCCCATGGCGGCCGTCAGGTCGGCGACCGAGGTGGCTTCGTAGCCGCGCTCCCAGAACAGGTCGACGGCCCGCGCCAGGGCGGCCTCGCGGTCGAACGAGCGGGGCCTGCCGCGCGCGGGTGCGGTGTGGTCGGCGGGCAGGGCGCTGGGCTGTCCGGGTGATTCGGCGGTCCGATCAGTGGCCATGCCGGAATTCTATATCGGGCACTACAGAAAAGTGCTACAGTCTCGTTCCGTAGTGATCGCTACAGAACTGGCCACGAGGGGAACGAGGGCACAGCCATGGGTTCGCTTGCAGGTAGGACGGCACTGGTCACGGGCGGCAGCCGGGGCATCGGTCGGGGCGTGGCCGAGCGGCTGGCCCGCGAGGGCGCGCTGGTCGCGGTGCACTACGGCACCAACCGGGAGGCCGCCGAGCAGGTCGTCAAGGAGATCAGGGCCGGGGGCGGCAGCGCGTTCGCGATCGGCGCCGAGCTGGGCGTGCCCGGTGACGCGGAGGCGCTCTGGGCGGCGTTCGACGCCGGGCTGGCCGAGCACACCGAGGGCGCGACCGGGCTGGACATCCTGGTCAACAACGCCGGTATCAACGCCCTCGGGCGCATCCACGAGGTGACCGAGGCGGACTACGACCGGGTCTTCGCGGTCAACGTCAAGGCGCCGTTCTTCGTCATCCGCCACGGCCTCGACCGCCTGCGGGACGGCGGCCGGATCGTCAACATCTCCTCCGGCGCCACCCGGATCGCCTTCCCCGGCATCACCGCCTACTCGATGACCAAGGGCGCGCTCGACGTCCTGACGCTGACCCTGGCCCAGGACCTCGGGCCGCGCGGCATCACGGTGAACTCGGTCAGCCCGGGGATCGTCGCCACCGACATCAACCCCTGGCTGGCCGACCCCGAAGCACACGCCCAGGCGGCCTCCTACTCCGTCTTCGGCCGGGTCGGCGAGGCGGCGGACATAGCCGGCGTGGTCGCCTTCGTGGCCTCCGAGGACGCCCGCTGGGTCACCGGCCAGACGCTGGACGCGACCGGGGGCTCGGCGCTGGGCGTGTAGTCCGCACCGGGGAGGGCGGCCCGGGAGCGTCCCGGGCCGCCCTCGACCGCCTGACGGACGGTCAGTCCTGGTCGGGCCCGGCCAGGATGCAGAGCAGCGAGCAGGCCCCGGGCATTCATGTGGCAGATCTGCCGAACATACGGCGAGCTGAAAATATCCGACCACGATGCGCAAGGAAATGGATTCAGCCCGGTCGAACACCGTGCACGATACGTCGCCATCGAACTGACGGTGCGTCCGGCTCGGGGTGGCCTTCGGCTGCCACCGCCGACGGCCGCCCCGGGCCCGAGCTGACGGACTGTGGTCCGAGTCGTGGGACGGCCCCCGGTGGTCGGGGTGCAGCGGGGGAGGATGGGGCGGCCCGAGATGATCCCGCCGTGGAGGATGTTGTGACGGTTGTCGAGATACCCGGATCGAAGTCGGTGACGGCGCGTGCGCTGTTCCTGGCGGCTGCGGCGGAGGGGACCACCAGGCTGGTGCGGCCCCTGCACTCGGACGACACCGAGGGGTTCGCCGAAGGGCTGGCCGGGCTCGGGTACCGGGTGACGGCCGATGGGGCGGACTGGGTGATCGAGGGGCGGCCGCAGGGGCCGGCCAACGATGCCGACGTGTACTGCCGGGACGGGGCGACCACGTCGCGGTTCCTGCCGGCGCTGGCGGCGGCCGGGTACGGGGAGTTCCGGTTCGACGCCTCGGCGCAGATGCGGCGGCGGCCGCTCGGCCCGCTGACCGAGGCGCTGCGGGAGCTCGGGGTCGAGCTGGTGCACGAGGAGCAGGAGGGCCACCACCCGCTGCGGATCCGCGCGAAGGGTGTCCGGGGCGGCGAGCTGACCCTCGACGCCGGGCTGTCCTCGCAGTACCTGACGGCGCTGCTGCTGCTCGGCCCGTTGACCGAGGAGGGCCTGCGGATCACCGTCACCGACCTGGTCTCGGCGCCGTACGTCGAGATCACGCTGGCGATGATGCGCAGCTTCGGCGTGCAGGTGCGGCGCGAGGGCAAGGTCTTCGTGGTGCCGCCGGGCGGCTACACGGCGGTGGACTACCCGGTCGAGCCGGACGCCTCGACGGCGAGCTACGTGTTCGCGGCGGCCGCGCTGACGGGCCGTGAGGTGACCGTCCCCGGCCTCGGGCGGGACGCGCTCCAGGGCGACCTGCGGTTCGTCGACGTGCTGGAGCGGATGGGCGCGACGGTGCGGATCGGCGCGGACGCGGTCACCGTCACCGGCGCCGAGGGCGGCCGGCTGCGCGGGCTGACCGTCACCATGCGGGACATCTCCGACACCATGCCCACGCTCGCCGCGATCGCCCCGTTCGCCGACGCTCCGGTGCGGATCGAGGACGTCTACAACACCCGGGTCAAGGAGTGCGACCGCCTGGAGGCGTGTGCGGAGAACCTGCGCCGCCAGGGGATCGCGGTCGAGACCGGCCGGGACTGGATCGAGATCCGGCCCGGCACCCCGCGGGCGGCGGAGATCGCCACCCACGGGGACCACCGGATCGTGATGTCCTTCGCGGTCGCGGGCCTGCGCACGCCGGGCACCACCTTCGACGACCCGGGCTGCGTGCGGAAGACCTTCCCGGCGTTCCACCAGGAGTTCGCGCGGCTGCGCGCGGCCTGGGGCGTCTGAGCCCGGCGCTACGCCTCGACCGGCCGGAGCCTGCGCGCGACCAGCGTGCCGAGCCGGTCGAGGCCGACCACCAGCGCGGCCAGCGCGACGAACTCGAAGGTCAGCTGGACCACCTGGAGCGACACCCAGCCGTAGCCCTTCTCGGACGGGTCGAGGAAGAAGTACGGGTACTTGTTCGGAAAGTCCGGGAAGGCCGCGGCCCGGACCAGCGTGACGGCCGCGTAGCCGAGCGGGAAGGCCAGCCAGAGCGGCAGGTCCTTCCAGCGCGAGGCGTTCCGCGGCTTGAGGCAGAGCCAGTCGGTGAGCACCAGCACCGGCGTGACGTAGTGCAGGAAGAAGCTCGACCACTCCTGCCGCAGGTCGGCGCCGTCGACCAGGCCGGGCAGCGGGTTGACGCCCTTGTTCAGCAGGATGTGCGCGACCAGGCCGGTGATGGTGATGTACAGCGTCGCGGCGCCGCGCAGCCGGGGCGCGGGGGCGTCCACGGTGTCCCGCTGGACCATCCAGTACACGGCACCGATGAAGTAGCCGAGCACGATGACGTTGCTGTCCACGGTGAAGTACACCAGGGAGCCGGTGCCGAGGACCAGCCCCAGCCCCGCCGACACCACCACGGCCAGGCGCAACCAGAGCGCCGGGCGGGTCCAGACCGACATGCGTTCACCAGTTCTTGTCGTACGGTTCGCCCCCCAGGGGCCCGGTCGCCGCACTCTACCCGCGGGTAGCCGGGTGCGGAAGGAGATCCCGGGGGTCGGTCCGGTCAGCCCGGCCGGACGAAGCCGGACTCGTACGCGGTGATCACCGCCTGGGTGCGGTCCCGGGCGCCGAGCTTGGCCAGCACGCTGCCGACGTGCGTCTTCACGGTCTCGGGGCTGACCACCAGCCGTTCGGCGATCTCGCCGTTGGTGAGGCCGGCGGTCATCAGCCGGAGCACCTGGCCCTCCCGTTCGGTGAGCCGGTCGGTCGGCGCGGGGCCGGCGGCGGGCGCCGGCCGGCCGGCCGCCAACTGCCGGATGGCGTTCGGGAAGAGCAGCGAGTCGCCGTGCGCGACCAGCCGGACCGCCTGCACCATCTCCTCCGCCCTGGCCCGCTTGAGCAGGAAGCCGGCCGCCCCGGCGCGCAGCGCCCCGTAGACGTGGTCGTCGTTCTCGAAGGTGGTCACCACCAGCACCCGGGGCGCCGGGTCGAGGGTGGTCGTCAGCTGTTCGGTGGCCCGGATGCCGTCGATCCCCGGCATCCGGACGTCCATCAGCACCACGTCCGGCCGCAGCTCGCGCACCAGCGACACCACCTCGGCGCCGCTCGCCGCCTCGCCCACCACGGTCAGGTCGGCCTCGGCGTCCAGGATGGCCCGCAGGCCCAGCCGGACCAGCCGCTCGTCGTCGGCCACCACCACCCGGATCATGACGTCTCCCCCTCGATCGGCAGCCGGGCGGCCAGTCGCCACCGGCCGTCCCCGGTCGGTCCGGCGGCGCACTCGCCGCTCAGCACGGCGGCCCGCTCGGCCATCCCGGGCAACCCCCGGCCGCCACCGGGGCGGCTCGGCCGCTCCGCGCCGACCGGGTTGCTCAACTCCAACTCCAGTACTCCGTCGGCCAGTTCGATCCGGAGTGCGGCGGGCACCCGCCCGGCGTGCCGGAGTACGTTGGTCAGGCCCTCCTGGACGATCCGGTACGCGGCCCGGGAGACCTCGCCGGGCAGGGCGGCCAGCCCAGGACCGGCCCGGGTCTCGACCGGCACCCCGGCCAGCTCCAACTGGCGGAGCAGGGAGCTCAGTTCCGCCAGGGTCGGACCGGCGGCCGGATCGGCGAGCTGATCCTCGCGGAGCAGGCCGAGCACGGTGTCCAGTTCGGCGACGGCGGCCCGCGCGGTCTCCTCGATCGCCCGCAGCGCCTCCGCGACGAACTCCGGACTGCTCGCCAGCACCCGTCCGGCCGCGGCCGCCTGGATGCCGACCGCGCTCAACGCGTGCCCGACCGAGTCGTGCAACTCCCGCGCCAGCAGGTTGCGTTGGGCCAGTGCCAGGGCCCGCCGCTCGGCGGCGGCGAGCTTCTCGTCGGGCGTCGGGCCGAGCAGCGCGGGGGCGGTCCTGGCCAGCCAGGCCCCGGCGGCCGCGTTGGCGAGCACGGGCAGCGTGGCCAGGCCGAGCGCGAGCAGCGGCAGCGGCACATCGGTCTCGCCGAACCAGAGCGGGATCGCGTCGTGGTGCGGGAAGGCCAGCAGGACGACCACGGCGGGCTGCACCGCCAGCGACAGCCCGGAGACGATCCCGCCGAGCAGCAGGTGCTGGACGTACCAGGCCGCCGTGCGCCGCCGGGCGGCCCAGGACTGCGACGGGGTGGTCGCCAACTCCGCCGCCCCGCCCAGCCCGAGCGCCCGGGCGGCAGTACTCTCCAGCACCCGGACCAGCGGGACCAGCGCGGTGACGGCGGCCATCGGCAGCGCCAGGGCCAGCGCGAGGAACTGCAGCAGCACCGTCCGCCCGGGGTCCTGGTCGCCGAACCGGGAGATGAGCAGGACCAGCGAGAGCATCCAGTACGGCATCAACAGCGCGCCGCCGAGCACCAGATGCACCCAGCGCAGGGCCGCGCTGCGCCCGATCAGTGCACTCATCCGGCTGACTCTACGTCAGCCCGGGCGGAGGCGTGTTCGAGCAGGGCGACCGCGCCGACCACCAGCAGCAGCAGACCCGCCCCGGCCTGTCCGATGCCCACCAGCGAGGTGACCGGCGGGACGGCGTCGGCCGCGCTCGGCACCTCGGTCCGCAGCCCGTCCGCGAACAGCATCCAGGACCCCCAGGCGAACACCGCACCGGCCGCCAGCCAGGCGGTGACCAGGGTGGGCCGGAGCGGGCGGTCCGGGCCGAGCCGGAAGGCCAGCCGGAGGAAGGCCGCGCCGGCCGCGAGCAGCAGCACGGCGGTGACGCCCGCGATGATCCGGGTCGGCCGCTGCGGACCGTCCTGGAAGGAGAGCGGCAGGCCGCGGTCCCCGCCCAGCGCCCAGTACAGCTTGGCGGCCGCGACCGGCAGGGCGAGCCCGGCGGCCACGCAGCTCAGCACCTGCTGGAGCCGGAGGGTGGCGGTGCGCGGCAGGTCGCCGATCCGGCCGCCGAGCAGCGCGGCCCAACGCTCCCGGGCGTGCAGCACGAATCCGGTGATCAGGGTCAGCCCCTGGAGCACGAAGCCGCCGTAGACCAGGACGAACACCCAGGGCTGCAGCCACCCCTGCGCGGTGGCCGGGGGTTCGCCGCCGAGCACCAGCTGCGCGCCGAAGATCAGCGGCAGTTCGACCACCAGGGTGCCGAGCAGCCCGGTGGCCACCCACATCGGGAAGACCAGCAGGCCGACCGGCACCCGCCGGCCCCAGGGGCGGACGAAGGCGAGCGCGAGCAGCAGGGCGACGGCGTCCATCCCGAAGGTGATCAGGTTGGCCAGCCAGAGCGCGTCGTCGCCGACCGGGAGGTCGGCCCGGTCGGTGAAGCCGACCGTACTGCCGCACAGCCAGAGCAGTTTGACGGTCAGGTAGGGGAGGGTCGCCGCGACGGTGGCCGCGCACAGGCCACGGCGGAGGGCGCCGGCAGAGGTGAGGTCCATGCCTCGACCCTCTCGCCCGGCGCCCCTGCGCCACGTCCACCGTGGTCACGAACCGGCTCCCCCTGGCGGGGGAAGTCGAGCTACTCCTGAGGGAGGGTCGCCCCGCTGGCGCGGAGCATCTCGGCCCGCTCCACGACCTTGACCCGCTCGCGGTCCTGCGGCTCGCCGAGCGCCCGCTCGTACGCGTCCAGCAGCTTCCAGCCGTCCCAGGTGGTGTAGCCGACGCCGTTCGCGGTCAGGTGCGCGACGACCGCGTCCTGCTCCGGGGCCTCCGGGGAACGCAGCGCGCCGGCCCGGAAGTCCTCGATCAGGCAGGCCACGGTCTCGTTGGCGTCGCCCTTGGTGTGGCCGATCAGGCCGACCGGGCCGCGCTTGATCCAGCCGGTGACGTAGGTGGACGGGAGGTGCTGCCCGCCCTCGATCACCCGGCCGGCCTGGTGCGGGACGGTGCCGGAGAGGGTGTCGAAGGGCAGCTTGGCCAGCTCCTGGGAGAGGTAGCCGACCGCGCGGTAGACCGACTGGACGTCCCAGTCCTGGTACGTGCCGGTGCCCTTGACGTTGCCGGTGCCGTCCAGCTCGGTGCGCTCGGTGCGCAGGCCGACCACCTTGCCGTCCGCGCCGAGCACCTCGACCGGGGACTCGAAGAAGTGCAGGAAGAGCTTGTGCGGGCGGTCGCCGACGTCGCGGATCGCCCAGTTCTCCAGGGTGGAGGCGACCATGTCGGCCTGCTTGTTGCCCCGGCGGGTGGCGATGCTGCCGTCGTCGTAGTCGATGTCCTCGGGGTTGACGATCACCTCGATGGTGGGCGAGTGGTCGAGCTCGCGCAGCTCCATCGGGCTGAACTTCGCCTGGGCCGGGCCGCGGCGACCGAAGACGTGGATCTCCACGGCCTTGTTGGCGGCCAGACCGGCGTGGACGTTCGGCGGGATCTCGGTGGGCAGCAGCTCGTCGGCGGTCTTGGCCAGGATCCGGGCCACGTCCAGCGCGACGTTGCCGACGCCGAGCACGGCGACCTTCTCGGCCTCCAGCGGCCAGGTCCGCGGGACGTCCGGGTGGCCGTCGTACCAGGAGACGAAGTCGGCCGCGCCGTAGGAGCCGTCCAGGCCGATGCCGGGGATGTCCAGCGCGCGGTCGGCGTCGGCGCCGGTGGAGAAGACCACGGCGTCGTAGAACCGGTGCAGGTCGTCCAGGGTGAGGTCGGTGCCGTAGTCGACGTTGCCGAACAGGCGGATCTGCGGCTTGTCGAGCACCTGGTTCAGCGCGGACACGATGCCCTTGATCCGGGGGTGGTCGGGGGCGACGCCGTAGCGGATCAGACCGAAGGGGGCAGGCATCCGCTCGAACAGGTCGATCGAGACCCCGGGTTCGGTGGCGACCTCGGACTTCAGCAGCGCGTCGGCGGCGTAGATGCCGGCGGGGCCGGCTCCGACTATGGCCACTCGGATGGGGCGAGGCATGCGATGCGTCCTTCGGCTGGGCGGCGGTTATCCGCCAGGGTGGCTGGCGGCTTCTGGTTAGGCTACCCTTTCCGCGGTTATGGCCTCATAGGGATGATCTATGTCCGGCCGGGAACAGGCAGGTCCGCGCAGCCGGCTGCGGGGCCCGGTGGTCCGGACCCCGCAGTCGAGGGGCGTCAGTGCGGAACGGTCAGGCCGCTGGGCCCGGCTGCTCGGGCGCGGCTTCGGTGGTCATCAGCAGCGCGACGCAGGCCGCCAGCATCCAGAGCGCGAAGATCAGCGGAGTGACCCAGGCGCCGAACGGGCCGGCCAGGCACAGGACGGCCAGCACGAACGCGAACCAGCCGAGCCAGGCGGGCAGCGCGTGGACGGTCCGCACCGCGCGCCAGAGGGCGAACAGCAGGATCGACACGCCCACCATCGCGGCGATCGCGGCGGCGTAGGACATGTCCAGCAGCAGGATGGCGATCACCGCGGTGCGGGGCTCGACCGGGAAGCCGTCCGCGTTGTCGGCGGTGATGCCGAACAGGTTCCCGGTGGTGCCGGCCAGCATGATGAACACCATGAAGACCGTGCCGCCCAGCAGCATCAGCGTCGACAGGTTGCCGACCCGGCCGGCC
This sequence comes from Kitasatospora sp. NPDC101801, assembly GCF_044766665.1. Classification (NCBI taxonomy): domain Bacteria; kingdom Bacillati; phylum Actinomycetota; class Actinomycetes; order Kitasatosporales; family Streptomycetaceae; genus Kitasatospora; species Kitasatospora sp. NPDC101801. The sequence goes on along the minus strand of NZ_JBIWML010000023.1, from coordinate 6,585 downwards.
CGCCGCTCCGCCCCGCGCACGGTCCGGATCAGCGCCACCAGGAACCAGGCGAACAGCAGGGCCGAACCGAGGTGCATCAGGGCCGACACCTCGGCGAGGTTCTGGTTGCCGTGGTTGAGGTAGAAGCGGGTGAGCTGCGGCACCGCGTTCGCTCCGTCGTACTCCGGCGTCCGCCACAGGAGCAGTTGTCCGGTCACCAGCAAGCCGGCGGACAGCACACCCGCGACCACCGCCGACATGGTGCTGCGATGGGGATCCACGCGCAATGACGTCATGATCGCGACCTTCCGGACGAATCATCCCGAGCTATGAAATTTTACCACCGGGCCCTCGTGGCCACCCGGGCCCGGCGGTGGGGGCGGCTGGCGGTGGGTCAGAAGATCAGGTGGGCGGTGGTGCGGGTGCGGTCCTCGATTCCGGCGGCGGCCCGGTGGATCAGCTCGTGGGCCAGGTTGGAGCAGGCGCGGGCGGCGGCCAGTTCCTCGCCGACGGTGGAGTCGGGGGAGTCGCCCGGATTGCGGCGGGCGATGCCGACTCCCCGGACGCCGGGGGCGCTGAAGCCGCTGAGCGTCGCGGTGCAGGCGGTGCGGTTGTCGTCCTCCTCGAAGACGAGGTCGACGATCCAGTGGTTCTGCATGTCCGATCACCTCTCCCGGTCGATCGTTCAGCCCCCAGAATCCGCCTGTGTGCAGCCGATCGCAAGGCCGTCCCCGACGCGCTGTCGGGGCCCTTGTTACCGGCTGGTCACTTGTCTATCATCGCGACTGTGACAGCCCCACTGTCAAACTTGGAGGACAGCCGGTGGCACAGATGACCAGTCCCGGGCCGCTGGCCGGGGTCAGGGTGGTGGAACTGGCCGGGATCGGGCCGGGGCCGTTCGCCGCGATGCTGCTCGCCGACCTCGGCGCCGACGTGGTCCGGGTGGACCGGCCAGGCCCGGCGGTGCTCGGCGTCGACCCGGCGTACGACGTCACCAACCGCAACAAGCGCTCGGTGCTGGTCGACCTGAAGGCGCCCGAGGGGCCCGGCCGGGTGCTCGACCTGGTGGAGCGGGCCCACCTGCTGATCGAGGGCTACCGCCCGGGCGTGGCCGAACGCCTCGGCATCGGCCCCGACGCCTGCCTGGCCCGTAATCCCGCGCTGGTCTACGGCCGGATGACCGGCTGGGGCCAGAGCGGCCCGCTCGCCCAGCGGGCCGGGCACGACCTCGGCTACGCGGCCACCGCCGGCGTGCTCGGCCTGGCCGGGGCGGCGGACGGCCCGCCCGCCTTCCCCGCCAACCTGCTCGGCGACTACGCCGGCGGCTCGCTCTACCTGGTGACCGGCCTGCTGGCCGCGCTCCGGCACGCCGAACGGACCGGCACCGGACAGGTGGTGGACGCCGCCATCGTGGACGGGGCGGCCCACCTGACCACCATGCTCTGGGGCCTGCTGGCCGCCGGGCTCTGGCAGGACGGACGCGGCGTCAACCTGCTGGACGGCGGCGCCCCCTGCTACTCCGTCTACCAGGCGGCCGACGGCGGCTACCTGGCCGTCGGTGCGCTGGAGCCGCAGTTCTACGCCGAGTTCGCCCGGCTGCTGGAACTCGGCCCGGACGCCCCCGGCCAGTACGAGCAGGCCCGCTGGCCCGAACTCCGGGCGCTGATCGCCACCCGGTTCGCGACCAGGACCCAGGCCGAGTGGGCCGCCGTCTTCGAGGGCACCGACGCCTGCACCGCCCCCGTGCTGACGCTCGGTCAGGCGGCCGAGCACGAACACCTGGTGGCGCGCGGCACGTACGTCACCGCCGGCGGGATCACCCAGCCCGCACCCGCCCCGCGCTTCTCCGTCACCCCCGGCGCGCTGCGCCGCCTCCCGGCACAGCCCGGCGGTCACACCGCCGAGGTGGCCCGGGACTGGGACGTCAAGAGCCTCTCCAGCTGAAGGCAGGAAACCGTGCAGCGTGAGATCTACACCGAGGAGCACGAGGCGTTCCGGGAGACCGTGCGCGCCTTCCTGGCCAAGGAGGTGCTCCCGCACCACGAACGCTGGGAGCGGGCCGGGATCGTCGACCGCTCGGCCTGGCTGGCGGCCGGCCGGCAGGGCCTGCTCGGCCTGGCCGTCCCCGAGGAGTACGGCGGCGGAGGCAGCCTCGACTTCCGCTACCCGGCCGTGCTGGCCGAGGAGTTCACCCGGGCCGGGGCCAGCGGGCTGGCACTCGGCCTGCACAACGACATCATCGGCCCGTACGTGACCCAGCTGTCCACCGAGGAGCAGAAGCGGCGCTGGCTGCCCGGCTTCTGCTCCGGCGAGCTGGTCACCGCGATCGCGATGACCGAGCCGGGCACCGGCTCCGACCTGCAGGGCATCACCACCCGGGCCGAGGACCGGGGCGACCACTACCTGCTGAACGGCGCGAAGACCTTCATCTCCAACGGCATCCTGGCCGACCTGGTGGTGGTGGTCGCCAGGACCACCGTCGAGGGCGGCGCGCACGGCCTCAGCCTGCTGGTGGTGGAGCGCGGCATGCCGGGCTTCGAGCGCGGCCGGAACCTGGACAAGATCGGCCAGAAGGCCCAGGACACCGCCGAGTTGTTCTTCCAGGACGTCCGGGTGCCGAAGGCCAACCTGCTCGGCGAGGAGAACCAGGGCTTCCTGTACCTGATGCGCAACCTGGCCCAGGAGCGCCTGGGCATCGCGGTCTCGGCGATCGCCGGGGCGGAGTACCTGGTCGAGCTGACCACCGCGTACGTCAAGCAGCGCACCGCGTTCGGGAAGCCGCTGGCCAAGCTCCAGCACGTCCGGTTCGAGATCGCCGAGCTGGCCACCGAGTGCGCGGTCACCCGGACCTTCGTGGACCGCTGCATCACCGAGCACAACCGCTACGCGCTCACCCCCGTGGACGCCTCGATGGCCAAGTGGTGGGCCACCGAGCTGCAGAAGCGCACCGCCGACCGCTGCCTGCAACTGCACGGTGGATACGGCTACATGACGGAGTACCCGGTCGCCAAGGCGTTCACCGACGGCCGGATCCAGACCATTTACGGCGGCACCACCGAGATCATGAAAGAGATCATCGGCCGCTCCCTGCTGACCTGAGAGGCACTCACGTGACCACCGAAGCGTACGTCTACGACGCTGTCCGCACCCCACGCGGCCGGGGCAAGGCCAACGGCAGTCTGCACGGCACCAAGCCGATCGACCTGGTGGTCGGTCTGATCCACGAACTCCAGGCCCGCCAACCGGGGTTGGACCCGGCCGCGATCGACGACATCGTGCTCGGCGTGGTCAGCCCGATCGGCGACCAGGGCTCCGACATCGCCCGGATCGCCGCGATCGCGGCCGGGCTGCCGGACACCGTGGCCGGGGTGCAGGAGAACCGCTTCTGCGCCTCCGGCCTGGAGGCGGTCAACCTGGCCGCCGCCAAGGTCCGTTCGGGCTGGGAGGACCTGATCCTGGCCGGCGGCGTGGAGTCGATGAGCCGGGTGAAGATGGGCTCCGACGGCGGCGCCTGGTTCGCCGACCCGATGACCTCCTACGACACCCACTTCGTCCCGCAGGGCATCGGGGCCGACCTGATCGCCACCATCGAGGGCCTGTCCCGCACCGACGTGGACGCCTTCGCCGCCGAGTCCCAGGCCCGCGCCGCCAAGGCCCAGGCCGACGGCCTGTTCGACCGCTCGGTGGTCCCGGTCAAGGACCGCAACGGGCTGGTGGTGCTGGACCGGGACGAGTTCATCCGCCCCGGCACCACGGTCGAGACGCTGGCCGGGCTCAAGCCCTCGTTCGCCGGGATCGGCGAGGCGGGCGGCTTCGACGCCGTGGCGCTGCAGAAGTACCACTGGGTCGAACGGATCGACCACGTGCACCACGCGGGCAACTCCTCCGGCATCGTGGACGGTGCCGCCCTGGTGGCGATCGGCTCCCGGGAGATCGGCGAGCGGTACGGGCTGCGCCCGCGGGCCCGGATCGTCTCGGCCGCCGTCTCAGGCTCCGAGCCCACCATCATGCTCACCGGTCCCGCCCCCGCCACCCGCAAGGCGCTGGCCAAGGCCGGGCTGACCGCCGCCGACATCGACCTGGTCGAGATCAACGAGGCGTTCGCCGCCGTCGCGCTCCGCTTCATCCGCGAACTCGGCTTCCGCCCCGACCAGGTGAACGTCAACGGCGGCGCGATCGCGCTCGGCCACCCGCTCGGCGCCACCGGCGCGATGCTGCTCGGCACCATCGTCGACGAGCTGGAGCGGCGCGACCTGCGCTACGGCCTGATCACCCTGTGCGTGGGCGGCGGCATGGGCGTCGCCACCATCGTCGAGCGCATCTGACCACCCGTCACTCCTGGAGACCTGGACTCATGACTGCCACCACCCCCATCCGCTGGGAGCAGGACGCGACCGGCGTGGTCACCCTGGTACTGGACGACCCGGACCAGTCCGCCAACACCATGAACGCCGCCTTCACCGACGCGCTGGAGGCAACCGTCGCCCGACTGAAGGCCCTTGACGGCCTGCGCGGTGTCGTCATCACCTCCGCCAAGAAGACCTTCTTCGCCGGCGGGGACCTGCGGCTGATCTCGGCCGCCCGCCCCGAGGACGCCGAGCGGGTGTTCGACAACTCGATGCGGATCAAGCGCGCGCTGCGCACCCTGGAGACGCTCGGCCGCCCGGTGGTCGCCGCGATCAACGGCGCCGCGCTCGGCGGCGGCCTCGAACTCGCGCTGGCCTGCCACCACCGGGTCGCACTGGACGCCCCCGGCAGCAAGATCGGCCTGCCCGAGGTGACGCTGGGTCTGCTCCCGGGCGGGGGCGGCGTGGTCCGTACGGTGCGGATGTTCGGCATCACCGACGCGCTGCTCAAGGTGCTGCTGCAGGGCAGGCAGTACCGGCCGGCCCAGGCGCTGGAGCACGGCCTGGTCGACGAACTGGCTTCAACTCCACAGGAGTTGCTGGCGAAGGCGCGGGCCTGGGTGGACGCCCACGAGGAGGCCGTCCAGCCCTGGGACGTCAAGGGGTACAAGATCCCCGGCGGCACCCCGAGCACGCCCGCGTTCGCCGCCAACCTGCCCGCCTTTCCGGCCAACCTGCGCAAGCAGCTGGCCGGTGCGCCCTACCCGGCGCCGCGCAACATCCTGGCGGCGGCGGTGGAGAGCAGCCAGGTGGACGTGGACACCGCGATGGTGATCGAGGCCCGCTACTTCGCCGAGCTGGCCTGCGGGCAGACCTCGAAGAACATGATCAAGGCGCTGTTCTTCGACATGCAGGCGGTCAACTCCGGTGCCAGCCGCCCGGATGCCGTGCCGGCCCGGAAGGCCGCCAGGGTGGCCGTGCTGGGCGCCGGGATGATGGGCGCGGGCATCGCGTACTCCTGTGCCCGGGCGGGGATCGAGGTGCTGCTCAAGGACGTCACCCAGGAGGCGGCCGAGCGCGGCAAGGCGTACTCGGCCGGGCTGCTGGACAAGGCGGTCGCGCGCGGCCGGACCACGCCCGAGGAGCGGGACGCCCTGCTGGCCCGGATCACCCCGACCGCCGACGCCGCCGACCTGGCCGGCTGCGACACCGTGATCGAGGCGGTCTTCGAGAACACCGAGCTCAAGCACAAGGTGTTCCAGGAGGTCCAGGACGTGGTCGCGCCGGACGCGCTGCTCTGCTCCAACACCTCCACCCTGCCGATCGGCGTGCTGGCCGAAGGGGTCACCCGGCGGGCCGACTTCATCGGTCTGCACTTCTTCTCGCCGGTCGACAAGATGCCGCTGGTCGAGATCATCCGGGGCCCAGAGACCGGGGACGAGGCGCTGGCCCGGGCGTTCGACCTGGTCCGCCAGATCAACAAGACCCCGATCGTGGTGAACGACTCGCGCGGCTTCTTCACCTCGCGGGTGATCGGCCAGTTCATCAACGAGGGCGTGGCGATGATCGGCGAGGGCCTCGACCCGTCCTCGGTCGAGCAGGCCGCCGCCCAGGCCGGCTACCCGGCCAAGGTGCTGTCGCTGCTGGACGAGCTGACCCTGACCCTGCCGCGCAAGATCCGCGACGAGACCCGCCGGGCGATCGAGGAGGCGGGCGGCGTCTGGCCCGCGCACCCCGCCGACACCGTGATGGACCGGATGCTGGACGAGTTCGAGCGCCCGGGCCGGAGCGGCGGCGCGGGCTTCTACGACTACCAGGACGGCCGCCGCGCCCGGCTCTGGCCCGGCCTGCGGGAGCACTTCGCCCGGCCGGGCGCGGAGATCCCGTTCGAGGACATGAAGGAGCGGATGCTGTTCGCCGAGGCACTGGACTCGGTCCGCTGCCTCGCCGAGGGCGTCCTCACCTCGGTGCCCGACGCCAACGTCGGCTCCATCCTCGGCATCGGCTTCCCGGCCTGGACCGGCGGCGTGCTCCAGTACATCAACGGCTACGACGGCGGTCTGCCCGGATTCACCGCCCGGGCCCGTGAGTTGGCCGCCGCGTACGGGTCGCGCTTCGAGCCGCCCGCGCTGCTGGACGAGATGGCCGCCGACGGGCGGACCTTCTAGGGTGCGTATTCGGTTGTGATCATTCTGGGAAGTTGTCCTCGCGGTACGGCCTGATCCGGTAGACCGTGTTCCATGACACGTGTGCAACTTTC
>NZ_JBIWML010000022.1:781-111229 GCF_044766665.1 Kitasatospora sp. NPDC101801 | reverse complement strand
GCCAGCGACAGCACCCCCGCCACGTGAGCGGCCGCGATCTCACCCACCGAGTGACCCGACACGAAGTCAGGCCGCACACCCCACGACTCCACCAGCCGGAACAACGCCACCTCGACCGCGAACAACGCACGCTGCGTGTTCACCGTCCGGTTCAGCTCATCAACATCCTCGCCCCACACCACCTCACGCAGCGACCCACCCAGCTCACCCAACACCTCGTCAAAAGCCGAAGCGAACACCGGGAAAGCAGCATGCAGCTCACGCCCCATCCCCAACCGCTGCGACCCCTGCCCCGTGAACAGGAACGCCGTCCGGCCGTCGGTCTGCGCGACACCCTGCACGACCCCGGCCGGCTTCTCGCCCTCGGCCAGCGCCCGCAGTCCGGTCAGCAGCTCCGTACGGTCCGCCGCGACCACCACGCCCCGGTGCTCCAGGGCGGCCCGCGAGGTGGCGAGGGAGTAGCCGAGGTCCAGCAGACCGGCCTCGGGCCGGGACTCCAGGTACTCCACCAGGCGGGCGGCCTGGCCGCGCAGCGCCTGTGCGCTGCGGCCGGAGACCCTGACCGGCACCAGGGAGGTCGGCAGCACCGTCTCGGGAGCCGTCGGCCCGCTCTCGGGGGCGGCGGGGGGCTCCTCGACGATGACGTGCGCGTTGGTGCCGCTGAGCCCGAAGGAGGAGATGCCGGCCCGACGCGGGTGGCCGTTCTCCGGCCACGGCCGGGCCTCGGTGAGCAGCTCGATGTTTCCGGCCGACCAGTCGACGTTCGGCGACGGCTCGTCGACGTGCAGGGTCTTCGGCAGGACGCCGTGCTGCATCGCCTCGACCATCTTGATGATGCCGCCGACACCCGCCGCCGCCTGGGTGTGCCCGATGTTCGACTTGAACGAGCCCAGCCAGAGCGGCTGTTCGGCCGGACGGTCCTGACCGTACGTCGCCAGCAGCGCCTGCGCCTCGATCGGGTCACCCAGCGTGGTGCCCGTGCCGTGCGCCTCGACGGTGTCGACCTCGTCGGCCGTCAGCCGGGCGTCGGCGAGGGCGGCGCGGATGACCCGCTGCTGGGACGGACCGTTCGGCGCCGTCAGGCCGTTCGAGGCACCGTCGGAGTTGACCGCCGAGCCCCGGATCACCGCGAGCACCGGGTGCCCGTTGCGCCGCGCGTCCGACAGTCGCTCGACCAGCAGCATGCCGACGCCCTCGGACCAGGTGGTGCCGTCGGCGGCACCGGCGAAGGACTTGCAGCGGCCGTCCGGGGCCAGACCCCGGTCCTGGCTGAAGCCGACGAAGGAGACCGGCGTCGCCATCACGGTGACCCCGCCCGCGAGCGCCATCGTGCAGTCGCCGTTGCGGAGCGACTGGATGGCGAAGTGCAGCGCGATCAGCGAGGAGGAGCAGGCGGTGTCGACGGTGATCGCCGGGCCCTCCAGGCCCAGCACGTACGCGACCCGGCCCGACGCGACGCTGGCCAGGCCGCCGGTGCCGCTGTCCGCCGAGTAGTCGTGGTAGACCACCCCGGCGAAGACCCCGGTCCGGCTGCCCTTCAGCGAGAGCGGGTCGATGCCCGCGCGCTCGAAGGCCTCCCAGGCGGTCTCCAGCATCAGCCGCTGCTGGGGGTCCGTCTCGCGGGCCTCGCGCGGGCTGATCCGGAAGAAGTCGGCGTCGAACTCCCCCGCGTCATGGAGGAATCCGCCCTCCTTGCTGTACGTCTTGCCCGGCGTGGCCGGGTCCGGGTGGTAGAGCTCGTCGGTGTTCCAGCCACGGTTCTCCGGGAACAGCGAGATCCCGTCGGTGCCCGAGGCCACCAGGTCCCACAGCTGCTCGGGCGAGCTGATCCCGCCCGGGTAACGGCAGCTCATCGCCACGATGGCGATCGGCTCGTGCTGCTTGGCCTCCACCTCGCGGAGGTGCCGCTTGGTCTGCTGCAGGTCCGCGGTGGCGCGCTTCAGATACTCGCGGAGCTTCTCGTCGGTACCCATCTGCCCTCAATCGGTCTCAAGCTGTTCGTGAACCGGCCGGCTGTTCGTACGTGCGGATCAGGAGATCCCGAGTTCGCTGTCCAGGACCGCGAACAACTCGTCATCGGTGGCCTCGTCGAGCAGGTCGTCCTCTTCGTCGGCGACCGAACTGCCTTGGGTGTCGTTCCACTTGCGGAGCATGGCCTCCAGGCGGGCGGTGATCCTGGCCCGCTCCCCCGCCGCCGGGTCGACCACCGAGAGCGCCTCGGAGAGCCGGTCCAGCTCGCCCAGCAGCGGGGCCACCGCGGCGCCGCCGGCCGGGTCGATCTCGGCGTTGACGAACTCCGCCACCGCCCGGGAGTTCGGGTAGTCGAAGACCAGCGTCGCGGGCAGCGGCACGCCGGTGACCCGGCTCAGCCGCTTGCGCAGTTCGACCGCCGCCAGCGAGTCGAAGCCCAGCTCCTGGAAGGCCAGGTCGGGCCCGATCTCGTCGTGCGAGGCGTGACCGAGCACCGCCGCCACGTGGATCCGGACCTCCTCCAGCAGCACCCGCTCCCGGTCGCCGTCCGGCAGCCCGTCGATCCGCTGCCGCAGCACCAGGACCTCGAACGGGTCCTCCTCCGGCTCCACCTCCCGACCGGCGAAATCGCTGCCACCGGTAGTGGACTCCAGCCAGTAGCGCTTGTGCTGGAAGGCGTACGTCGGCAGGTCGACCCGCCGGGCGCCCGAGTCGGCGAAGAACGCCGGCCACTTCACCGAGCCACCGGAGACGTGCAGGTGACCCAGCGCCGCCACCAGCGTGGCGACCTCAGGGCGGTCCCGGCGCACCGTCGCGATCAGCACCGCGTCCTCGGACTCGACGCTCTGCTGGGCCAGCCCGGTCAGGATGCCGTCGGGACCGATCTCCACGAACCGCGTGACACCCGAGGACTCCAGCTTGCCGACGTTGTCCGCGAACCGGACCGCGTCCCGGACATGGCTCACCCAGTACTCGGGATCGGCGAACGAACCCGACGCCACCACCGGTATCACCGGCTCAGAGAAGGTCAACTCACGTACCACCGCGCGGAACTCATCGAGCATCGGATCCATCAACGGCGAGTGGAACGCGTGCGAGACACTCAGCCGCTTGGTCCGCTCGAAACCCTCCGCGATCCGCAGCACCGTCGCCTCATCACCCGACACCACCACCGAACGCGGACCGTTCACCGCCGCGATGCTCACCTGATCGGTCAACAGCGGCAGAACCTCGGCCTCCGTAGCCTCGATCGCCACCATCGCACCACCCGAGGGCAGGTCCTGCATCAACCGGGCCCGCGCCGACACCAGCCTCACCGCATCCGCGAGCGACAGCACCCCGGCCACATGCGCAGCCGCGATCTCACCCACCGAGTGCCCGGCCAGGAAGTCAGGCCGCACACCCCACGACTCCACCAGACGGAACAACGCCACCTCGAACGCGAACAGCGCACTCTGCGTGTTCACCGTCCGGTTCAACTCGTCGACATCGTCGCCCCAGACGACATCCCGCAGCGACCCGCCCAACGCACCCAACACCTCGTCAAAGGCCGAAGCGAACACCGGGAACGCGGCATGCAGTTCACGCCCCATCCCGAGCCGCTGCGACCCCTGACCCGTGAACAGGAACGCCGTCCGACCACCGCTCGCCTGACCGGACACACCCCCGCCCTCGGCCAGCGCCCTGAGCCCGTCCAGCAGTTCGGCCCGGTCCGCCGCGACCACCAGGCCCCGGTGCTCCAGCACCGAACGCGTGGTCAGCAGCGACAGCCCGAGGTCCGGTACGGCGAGCTCCGGCCGCTCCTCCAGGTGCTGCACCAGCCGGGCCGCCTGGGCCCGCAGGGCCGCGGCGGTCTTCGCGGTGACCACCACCGGCACAGCGGCCAGCGGCCTGGTCTCGGTCTCCGGCTCCTCCCGGTCGGGCTCGGGGACCTGCTCGATGATGACGTGCGCGTTGGTGCCGCTCAGCCCGAAGGAGGAGATGCCGGCCCGGCGCGGACGCTCGGTCTCCGGCCACTCCTGGGCCTTCGTCAGCAGGCGGACCGCGCCCGAGGTCCAGTCGACCTTGGTGGTCGGCCGGTCGACGTGCAGGGTGCGCGGCAGCACGCCGTGCTTCATCGCCATGACCATCTTGATGATGCCGCCGACCCCGGCCGCCGCCTGGGTGTGCCCCAGGTTGGACTTCAGCGAGCCGAGCCACAGCGGCAGGTTCTCGGGCCGCCCCTGGCCGTAGGTCTCCAGCAGCGCCTGCGCCTCGATCGGGTCACCCAGCACGGTGCCCGTGCCGTGGCCCTCGACCACGTCCACGTCGGCGGAGGTGAGGCCGGAGCCGGACAGGGCCTGCCGGATCACCCGCTGCTGCGCGGGACCGTTCGGGGCGCTGAAGCCGCTGGAGGCGCCGTCCTGGTTGACCGCCGAGCCGCGCACGATGGCCAGCACCGGGTGACCGTTCCGCCGGGCGTCGGACAGCCGCTCCAGGAAGAGCACGCCGGCGCCCTCGGAGCAGGTCATGCCGTTGGTGGCCTCGGCGAACGACCGGCAGCGGCCGTCCTTCGACAGGCCGCCCTGGGTGCTGAAGAAGACGAACATCTCCGGGTTGGACATCACCGTCACACCACCGGCCAGCGCCAGCGTGCAGTCGCCCCGCCGCAGCGCCTGCACCGCGAGGTGCAGAGCCACCAGCGAGGACGAACAGGCGGTGTCGACCGAGAGCGAGGGGCCCTCCAGGCCGAGGGTGTAGGACACCCGGCCGGTCACCAGGCTGCCCGCGGCCGAGGTCCCGGGCTCCCGGCCCTGGGCGTAGTCGTGGTACATCACGCCGCCGAACACGCCCGTCCGGGTGCCCTTCAGCGACAGCGGGTCGACGCCCGCGCTCTCGATCGCCTCCCACGAGGCCTCCAGCAGCAGCCGCTGCTGGGAGTCCATCGCGAGGGCCTCGTTCGGGGAGATCCCGAAGAAGCCGGGGTCGAACTCGCCCGCGTCGTGGAGGAATCCACCCTCCCGCGAGTAGGTCTTCCCCGGCTTTCCGGGCTCCGGGTCGTAGACGTCGAGGTCCCAGCCGCGGTCGGCCGGGAACTCCGACACCGCGTCGACCCCTTCGGACACCAGCTGCCACAGTCCCTCGGGCGACGTCACGCCTCCCGGGTAGCGGCACCCCATGCCGACGATCGCGATCGACTCGTCGTCGGGCTTGCGCGCCGCCTCGTCGAGGCACCGGCGGGCATCGCGCAGCTCGGCAAGGGTTCGCTTGAGGTACTCGACAAGCCTCTGCTCGTTGCTCGTGCTCACCGAAGGCCATCCCCTTAGTGCGGTCCGTGGTCGGAAGATCAGTGCAGCCGGGTGGTGCGAGGTGGTGCGGCGGAGCGTCGGCCCCGGGGCCGACGCTCCGTCAGTGCTCGACCTTGGAGAGGTCGGCCGGCACGGCGTCGAGCAGCTTCCCGATCTGCGGGAACTGCGCGAGGGCCTCGGCGGGGGTGAGCGGGGCCAGCTGCGGCCCCTTCAGCAGGGCGCCCACCAGCGGCAGGGTCATCACCTTGTTCTGCGGCGTCTGCAGGGTGGCGACCTGGTAGGTCGCCTTCAGCAGACCGGGGTGCTCGGCGGCGGTCCTGGACCAGCGGACGGCGATCTTCTGCTCCGTGGTGCCCTTGCCGAGCTTGATGTTGGTCCGGACGCCCGGGAACCAACGGTCGGTGCTGGTGGCCGACTTCCAGGGCCCGGCCACCTTGTCGGCGATGTCCTGCTGGACCTTCTTGCCGAGGCCCGGCTCCAGGCCGTGCGACTTGAGCTGGTTCCGCAGCGCCAGGGCGCCGAAGGCCGCCATCGACATGCCGGAGGCGTAGTTCGGGCTGAGCACGGTGACCGCGTCGCCGAGGGCGAGGAAGCCCTCGGGGAGCGTCAGCCGCTCGAAGTAGCGGCGGCGGTTGGCCAGTCCGCGCGAACCCTTGATCTCACCGATCGGGGTGGCCCGGGCCATCAGGTCGGCGACGATCGGGTGGCCCACGTTGCGGGCGAACTCCATGAAGCCGTCCTCACCGGTCGGCGGCTGGCCGCCGGCGGTGCCGATCAGGGAGACGATCCAACGGCCGTTCTCCTGCGGCATGAAGGCCGCACCGGCACCGGGCCGGCCGGTGTTCGGGACGGTCTGGATCAGCACGCCGGGGAAGTCGGCGGCCGCGTCGGCGGGCGCCTCGTACAGGCGGCCCGCGTAGGCCAGACCGGCGTCCAGGAACTCCTCGTACAGCTCGGCGACACCGAGGTCGGTGAGCCACTGCGGGGTCTTGGAACGGCTGCCGGTCGCATCCACCACGAAGTCGGCGGTGAGGGTCTGCTCGGGCTCGGTGCCCTTCTCGTACCGGACCCCGGTGACCCGGCTCGCGGTGCCGACCAGGCCGGTGGCCTTGGTCTCCTGGAGCACCGTGATGGCGGGGTTGGTGAGCGCCTGCTGCCGGACCACGTGGTCCAGCAGGTTTCGGCTGCAGGCGATGAAGAAGGCGTCGTCGTCGACCCGGCGGAACCAGCCCTCGGAGGACAGGGTGAGGATGTTGCGGCCCATCGCCAGCTTGTGGGCGCCGGCCGCGAACAGCAGGTCCGTGGTGCCGGGCAGCAGCTGGTCCAGGGCGTGCGCGCCGCCTGCGGTCAGCATGTGGTTCTGCCGGCCCTGCGGCATGCCGCGGCGGGGTGCGGGCTGGTCCGGGTACCGGTCACTCTCGATGACGGTGATCTCGTCCACGTGGTGGGAGAGGGCCGTCGCGGCGAGCACGCCGGAGAGGCCGCCGCCGATCACAATCGCTCTGGTCATCGGCTCGTCTCCACTCGGGTGGCGCGCAGCTTGATCTCGCGGCCCAGCTCCTCGAAGGTGGCGCGGGTGTCCGCCTGGAACGCCTTCGCCCAGAAGAAGCCGTAGACCGGCGCGAAGCCGCCGTGCACCTCGACCCGGCGGCTGAGCTTCACCAGGCCGGGGCCGGCCTGCTCGTACTTGTTGATGATCAGCATCTTGCCGAGCGGCATCGGGGACTCGGTGGTGTAGCCGCGGCCGGGGTCGACCTCGACCAGCTTGAAGTAGCTACGACGGCCCTTCACGATGCGCGAGATGGTCCAGCCACCGCCGCCGACCTCGAACGGCGTGTCGGTGCCGCTCTCCAGGACGTGCGGATCCCAGGTGGACCATCCTGCGACGTCGGACACCGTCCGCCAGATCGCGTCGAGATCGCCGGCTATGGTGGCCGACTCGTCGAAGGCGTGCAACATCTGAATACCTCTCAGCTGTGAGTGGCGCAGGGACGGCCCCCGCCCCCGGGGCCGTTGGTACGTGCGTCCCCGACGGCCGCCGCGCGCCGTTGAGCGGCGGCCGTCGGGGACCGGGGAATCAGCTGCCGTTCTCCGCCGCTGTGGGGGTGGCGTCGGGGGCGGCCTGCTGAGGAGGACCGAAGAGCTCCATGTCGGTGCGGATCAGGTAGTCGGAGACGTCCACCGTGCTGGTCTCGATCCGGCCCAGGGCCTCCTTGACCGGGACGGCGAGGCGCTCGGCCTTGGCCAGGTCCTGCGCCTCGCGGCGCTCGACGAACTCCGGCATGACCTCGCGGGCGAACAGCTCCAGGGACTCCAGGATGTGCTCGTGCTTGTTGGCACCCAGCTGGACCTGGAAGATGATCTGGTCGACGCCGGCCGCCTCCTGGGCCCGGATCATCTCCCGGAGCTTCTCGGGGGTGCCGATGCCGCGGCGGACCACCAGGTCCATCCGGTCCTGGTTCTCCTTGGGCAGCGGGGCCTTCTTGCCGAACTCCTCCGACAGCACCGTGGTGCCGGGGCGGTGCTCGCCCTGCAGGTAGAAGTGCATGAACGAGTTGACGTAGAAGTTCACGCCGCCCATGGCCCGCTCGTAGGCGGTCTCCTCGTCCTCGTGACAGAGGAAGGGCAGCGCCACCGCGAAGTTGGCGTTGACGGCCTTGCCGACCGGGACGCACTCGTCGGAGGCGATCAGGTCGTAGTAGGCCGCGACCCGCTCCTTGGCCTCGTCCTCGGTCATGAAGGCGAAGGAGAGCGCGCCGACGCCGTTGCGGGCGGCGGTCTCGACGGTCTCCGGCGAGCTGCAGGCGACCCAGAGCGGCGGGTGCGGCTTCTGGTTCGGCTTCGGCAGCACGTTGCGCGGCGGCACGTCGATCCACTGGCCCTTGTGGCCGGTGAACGGGACCTCGGTGAGCATCCGGGTGATCACGCCGATGGCCTCGCGCCACTGCTCGCGCTTGGTGGTCCGGTCGATGTTGAAGGCACCCAGCTCGTGCTGCGTGCTGCCCTGGCCCGAGCCGAAGTCGACCCGGCCCTTGGAGATCAGGTCCAGGGTCGCCAGCCGCTCGGCCACGCGGGCGGGGTGGTTGACGGCCGGCGGCAGCGAGACGATGCCGTGGGCGAGCCGGATGCGCTCCGTACGGGCGGCCGCAGCAGCCAGGAACACCTCGGGGGCGGAGGAGTGGGAGTACTCGTCGAGGAAGTGGTGCTCGGAGGCCCAGACGTAGTCGAAGCCCAGCCGGTCGGCCAGTTCGATCTGCTCCAGGGCCTCGTGCAGGACGTTCTCCTCGCTGTCCTCGGCCCACGGCCGGGGGACTTGCTGCAGGTAGAGCAGTCCGAAGCGCATGCTCGGCTCCTTTTCATCGGCAGGTGGCTCGCCGCTGCCGGAGACTGAGAAGTTCAGGGATTGTGGTGACTGATCGTCAATTCGCTTTCGTATCAGCCACCATCAACCCTAGGAGGAACGGGTGTTCGCAGGATCCCCTACGAGCCCCTATCCGCGCCCTTACCGGCCCCCACCAGGCTTCCCCCGCGACGCGACGCGGCCGGCGGCCCGCACGGAGACCGTACGGGGCGCCGGCCGCGACCGGTGACGGTGGGTCAGCAGTGGATCAGTCGCGCGCGGCGAGCCAGTCCTCGATCGCCGCCGCGGTCACGGCCGCCTCGGACTCCAGCATGCTGAAGTGGTTGGCCCGGACCTGCCGGACGTCCTGCGAGGAGTCCCACGGGTGCGCCATCCAGTCGTCCGACTCCGTGACCTGAGCAGGCACGTCGCCCGGGCCCGAGAACGCCTCCAGGCACTGCACGAACAGCACCGGCGCCTCGATCCTGCCCGGCACGATCTTGGGCACCAGCTCGACGTAGCGGCCCATGGTGGCCAGCCGGGCGCTGTCGAAGCGCCCGAACATGTGCTCCTTCTCCAGCATGCTGACCACCATGCCCCGGTCCAGGTCGTCCCGGCTCTGGCTGTCCGAGCGGTAGGTGTCCAGCAGCACCAGCCCCTCCGCCCCGAGCCCGAGCACCGACTCCAGGTAGCCGGCCGTCACATGGGCCAGCAGACCGCCCGCCGAGTAGCCGACCAGCACGAACGGCTCGCCCTCGGCCGCCTCCAGCACGCTCGCCGCCAGCACCTCGATCGCGGCCTCCGCCGAGTCGGCCAGCTTCTCCCCGGGCACGAACCCGGACAGCGGCACCGCCGACACCGGCCGTACGTCGCCGAAGTGCGAAGCCAGTCGGGCGAGTTGGTACGCGCCACCGGTCGCCATCGGGGTGCTGACGCAGACCAGCCGGGGGCGGCCCGGGCCGTCCGCCAGCCGCACCGGCTGCGGGACCGCGCCGAGATCGGCCAGCGAGGAGTAGCTCGGCCTGGTCCGGGCGACCGCGCTCAGCAGGCCGAACGCCTGCGCCATCGGGCCGGACAGCACCGCCTCGCGGAACAGCTGGCTGAGGCTGTCCCGGCCGATCTCGTCACCCGGGACCGACAGTTGGCCGCGCCGGCCGTCGGCCACGCCGCCCTGGGCCGCCTCGCCACCGGAGGTGGCGACGGCCGGCTCCAGGGCCAGTTCGCCCTGCATCAGCCGGGCCAGCGCGGCCGGGGTCTTGCTGTCGAAGACCACCAGCGGGGGAAGCCGGAGACCGGTCGCCTTGTTCAGCAGGTTGCGCAGCTCCATCGCGCTCAGCGAGTCGAACCCGGCTTCCAGGAAGTCCCGTTCGGGCTCCACCGCCTCCGGCCCGCTGTGGCCGAGCAGGTTGGCCGCGTACCCGAGCACCACGGCGAGCAGGGCCCGCTCGCGCTCGGTCTCGTCCAGCCCGGCCAGCCGCTGCCGCAGCGACTCCGCCTCGGCCTTGCCCACCGCCGCCCGACGCCGGACGGTCACCTGTCCGCGCAGCAGGGCAGGGAGCGAATCGCCTTGCGTGCGCAGGGCCTTGGGGTCGATCCGGAGCGGCACCAGGACGGCTTCGCCGGTCGCGATCGAGGCGTCGAACAGGGCGAGCGCCTCGGCCTGCGGGAGAGCCGGGAGACCGAGGCGGGCCATCCGCTGCTCCGCCTCCTCCAGCGAGTGGGTCTGCTGGGTCATGCCGGTGGTGACGCCCCAGAGGCCGAACGCCATCGAGGTGGCCGGCAGACCGCCCGCCCGACGGTGCAGCGCCAGCGCGTCCAGGAAGGTGTTGGCCGCCGCGTAGTTCGCCTGACCCGCCGCCAACACCATGCCACCGGCCGACGAGAACATCACGAAGAACGCCAACTCACGACCAGCGGTCAGCTCGTGCAGGTGCCACGCGGCATCCACCTTCGGCGCCAGCACCGCATCCAACCGCTCCGGCGTCACCGACGTGACCACACCGTTGTCCATCACACCCGCGACATGCACCACACCCACCAACGGACGCTCCAACGAAGCGAGCAGCGCCCGCACCGCCCCGCGATCCGCCACGTCACAGGCCGCGATCTCGACCGCAGCTCCCAGGGCCGCCAGCTCGGCCGCCAACTCCCGTGCGCCCGGCGCCTCCAGGCCCCGACGACTGGTCAACACCAGACTCCGGGCCCCGTGCTCGACCACCAAGTGCCGAGCCACCACCGCGCCCAGACCACCGGTGCCACCGGTCACCAGCACCGTACCGTCAACCACCGACGGCACCGCACCCTCGACCACGCCGACCTTCGCAAGGCGCGGTACCCGCACCACACCGGCCCGGACCGCAGCCTCCACCTCACCCGAAGCCACCACCGCACCCAGCACGGCACGCGACTCCGCCAGACCGTCCCAGTCCACGACCACGAACCGACCCGGGTTCTCGGCGACGGCGGCGCGCACCAGACCCCACACCGGAGCCTGCACCACATCCACCACATCACCGTCGGCCGCCACCACACCGCCGCGCGTCAGCACCACCAGGCGCGAGTCGGCGAAGCGCTCGTCGCCGAGCCACTCCCCCACCACCCCCAGCACCCGGCCGGCCAACTCCCTGACCCCACCAGGCACATCAGCTGCCTCAGGCGTCAGGCACTCCAACAGCACCGCCTCGGGCACCACACCGTCACCCGTCAACGTGTCCCAGGCGGGCAGCGAACCGGTACCGGAACCGACCGAGACCACCGGCCACTCCACCCGGAACAGCGACTCCACCCCACGCCCCGCCGACAACTGCTCCGACGACACCGGCCGCCCCACCACCGACCGCACCGACAGCACCGGCACCCCCACACCGTCGGCCACCACGACGTTCACGCTCTCCGGCCCGTCGGGCGAGATGCGGACCCGCAGGGACGAGGCGCCGGCCGCGTGCAGGGTGACCCCGCTCCAGACGAACGGCAGCACCGGCTCGCCGTCCTTGCCCTCGCCGTCGTCCACCAGGGCGACGTGCATCGCGGCGTCCAGCAGCGCCGGGTGCAGCCCGAACCGGGATGCCTCCGCGTGGGCCACCTCGGGCAGCGCCACCTCGGCGAACAGGTCGTCACCACGCTTCCAGGCAGCCTTCAGGCCCTGGAACACCGGCCCGTAGCCGTAGCCCTGCGCCAGCAGCCGGTCGTAGACGCCGTCCAGCTTCAGCGCGGTGGCGCCGGCCGGCGGCCACTGCGCGAGGTCGAAGGACGGTGCCGCGGCTCCGGAGGTCAGCACGCCGTCGGCGTGCAGGGTCCAGGCCCCGCCCTCGTCCCCCTCGGGCCGCGAGTGCACGGTGACGGGCCGGTCACCGTCGCCGTCCACCTCCCCCACCGCCACCTGGACCTGCACCGACCCACCGGGCGGCAGGATCAGCGGCGCCTGGAGCGTCAGCTCCTCCAGCAGGTCGCAGCCAACCTGGTCACCCGCCCGCACCGCCAACTCCACGAACGCGGTGCCCGGCAGCAGGACGTTGCCGAGCACCCCGTGGTCGGCGATCCAGCGCTGCGTACCGAGCGCCAGCCGCCCGGTCAGCACCACCCCTTCGCCGTCCGGCGACACCACGACGGCGCCGAGCAGCGGGTGGTCGGCGGGCAGCAGACCGATGCTCGACGCGTCGCCGCCGGCGACGGAGGCGGCGTCGAGCCAGTAGTGCTTCCGTTGGAAGGCGTACGTCGGCAGGTCCACCCGCCGGGCGCCCGAGTCGGCGAAGAACGCCGGCCACTTCACCGAGCCACCGGAGACGTGCAGGTGACCCAGCGCCGCCACCAGCGTGGCGACCTCAGGGCGGTCCCGGCGCACCGTCGCGATCAGCACCGCGTCCTCGGACCCGACCGACTGCTGAGCCAGCCCGGTCAGGATGCCGTCGGGACCGATCTCCACGAACCGCGTGACACCCGAGGACTCCAACCCCCGGACGTTGTCTGCAAACCGGACCGCGTCCCGGACATGGCTCACCCAGTACTCGGGATCGGCGAACGAACCCGACGCCACCACCGGTATCACCGGCTCGGCGAAGCTCAACTCACGGACCACCGCGCGGAACTCATCGAGCATCGGATCCATCAACGGCGAGTGGAACGCGTGCGAGACACTCAGCCGCTTGGTCCGCTCGAAACCCTCCGCGATCCGCAGCACCGTCGCCTCGTCACCCGACACCACCACCGAACGCGGACCGTTCACCGCCGCGATGCTCACCTGATCGGTCAACAGCGGCAGAACCTCGGCCTCCGTAGCCTCGATCGCCACCATCGCACCACCCGAGGGCAGGTCCTGCATCAACCGGGCCCGCGCCGACACCAGCTTCACCGCATCGGAGAGCGACAGCACCCCGGCGACGTGCGCGGCGGCGATCTCACCGACCGAGTGACCCGACACGAAGTCAGGCCGCACACCCCACGACTCCACCAGACGGAACAGCGCCACCTCGAATGCGAACAGCGCGCGCTGGGTATTGACCGTACGGTTCAGCTCGTCGGCATCGGAGCCCCAGACCACCTCACGCAGCGACCCACCCAACGCACCCAACACCTCGTCAAAGGCAGCCGCGAACACCGGGAACGCACCGTGCAGCTCACGCCCCATCCCCAACCGCTGCGACCCCTGACCCGTGAACAGGAACGCCGTCCGACCGCCCTTCGCCTGACCGGACACACCCCCGCCCTCGGCCAGCACCCGCAGCCCCGCCACCAGTTCCGCCCGGTCGGCCCCGGCCACCACGCCCCGGTGCTCCAGCACCGAACGCGTCGTGGCCAGCGAGAACCCGACGTCGACCGGCTCCGGCCCGCCCTCGCCCTCGATCCGTTCGAGCAGTGCCGTCGCCTGCGCCCGCAGCGCCTTCGCGCTCTTCGCCGACAGCAGCAGTGGCACCACCGGCAGAGCGGCGGCCACGGCCTCGCGCTGCTCCGGCTCCGTCGGGGCCTGCTCGATGATCACGTGCGCGTTCGTCCCGCTGATGCCGAAGGAGGAGATGCCCGCCCGCCGCACCCGGCCGGTCTCCGGCCAGTCCCGGGCCTCCGTCAGCAGCTCGACCGCTCCGGCCGACCAGTCGATCTGCGCGGACGGCTGCTCGACGTGCAGGGTGCGTGGCAGCACGCCGTGCCGCATCGCCATGACCATCTTGATGATCCCGCCGACCCCGGCCGCCGCCTGGGTGTGCCCCAGGTTGGACTTCAGCGAGCCGAGCCACAGCGGCCCGGCCTCGGCCCGGCCCTGGCCGTAGGTGTTGAGCAGCGCCTGCGCCTCGATCGGGTCGCCCAACGTGGTGCCGGTCCCGTGCGCCTCGACCGCGTCCACGTCGGCGGCCGTCAGCTGGGCGTTGGCCAACGCGGCCCGGATGACCCGCTGTTGGGCCGGGCCGTTCGGGGCGGTCAGGCCGTTCGAGGCACCGTCCTGGTTGATCGCCGTGCCGCGCACGATGGCCAGCACCGGGTGACCGTTGCGGCGCGCGTCCGACAGCCGCTCGACCAGCAGGACGCCCGCGCCCTCCGACCAGCCGGTGCCGTCGGCGCCGGCGCCGAACGCCTTGCAGCGTCCGTCCTTGGCCAGGCCCTTCTGCCGGCTGAACTCCACCAGGGTCTCGGGGGTGGCCATCACGGCCACGCCGCCCGCCAGGGCGAGCGAGCACTCGCCCGAACGGAGCGCCTGGACGGCCAGGTTGAGGGCGACCAGCGAGGAGGAGCAGGCGGTGTCCACGGTCACCGCCGGGCCCTCCAGGCCCAGGGTGTAGGACACCCGGCCGGAGACGATCGAGCCGGCCGCGCTGCTGAACGGGTAGTCGTGGTACATCAGTCCGGCGAACACACCGGTCGAACTGCCCTTGAGGGTGCCCGGGTCGATCCCGGCCCGCTCGAACGCCTCCCAGCTGACCTCCAGCAGCAGCCGCTGCTGCGGGTCCACGTACGGCGTGTCGTTGGGGGCGATTCCGAAGAACGCGGGGTCGAACTCACCCGCGTCGTGCAGGAATCCGCCCTCCCGGGTGTACGTGGTGTTGGGCCGCTCGCCGGTCGGGTCATACACGCCGTCGAGATCCCAGCCGCGGTTGTCGGGGAACTCGGACACCGCGTCGACCCCGTCGGCCACCAGCCGCCACAGGTCCTCCGGCGACTCGACGCCGCCGGGGTAGCGGCAGGCCATCCCCACGATCGCGATCGGCTCCCGCATGGCCGCCGAGAGCTTCCGGTTCTGCCCGCGCAGCCGCTCGGTCTCCTTCAGCGACGCCCGGAGTGCTTCGACAAGCCGTTCGTCGGAGTTGAGGTTGGCCATTTCAGTTATCCCGCTTCCCGTGTGAGCGCCGACGAGTTCGGACAAGGAATCGGGAGGCGGGGAATGTGAAATGGCGGGTCGCCACCGAACCCCCGTCCCGTATTCGCATATGCGCGCGACGTTATTGCTGGACACCCGGCCCAGGCTCCTCCACCGTAATGAGCAGGCGCCCGCACGGAACCCCTAGAAAGCCCCTTAGCACTTGCCCGGGGCCGCCGGCGAGCCGACGGGCTGTCAGGGGGCCGCGCTAGTCTGAAGGTGAACGGCGGAGGTCCCAACTACCCTGTCAAGTCAGGCCCCTTACCCACCCCTAGCCCCACCCCTGTCTTGATTCGGCAGGGGCGATTAGGGGGTGCCCAGCCCATCGGAGGGGAGGTTTCCTTGGGTATAAATAATTCAACGACACATGATCGGGAGGGCCTTATGGGCCGCGTTGAGGGCAAGGTCGTCGTCATCACCGGTGCGGGTCGCGGTCAGGGCCGCAGCCACGCGATACGACTTGCCGAGGAGGGCGCCGACATCATCGCGATCGACATCTGCGAGGACATCGAGGTCGTCGAGTACCCCCTGGCCACCGCCGAGGAGCTGCAGGAGACCGCTCGGCTGGTGGAGAAGACCGGGCGTCGCATCGTCACCAAGCAGGCCGACGTCCGCGACCGCGCCGCACTCAAGGCCGCGATCGACGAGGGCGTGGCCGAGCTGGGCCGACTGGACGTCGTGGTCGCCAACGCGGCCATCGGCCCGGTCGGTGCGGACCGCCCGCTGAACGCGTTCACCGACGCGGTGGACGTCAACCTGAGCGGCGCGCTCAACACCGTGCACGCCGCACTGCCGCACCTGGGCGAGGGCGCGTCGATCATCCTGATCGGCTCGGCCGCGGCCTACATAGCCGAGGCGGGCGCCCCGGGTCCGATGGGCCCCGGTGGCATCGGCTACTCCTTCGCCAAGACCGTCCTGAACGACTACGTCAACTGGTTCGCGCCGTACCTCGCACCGACCGGCCGGCGCCTCAACGTGGTCCACCCGACCAACGCCAACACCGTCATGCTGCACAACACGGCGATGTACAAGGTCTTCCGCCCGGACGTCGAGACGCCCACCCGCGAGGACGCCGAGGTGGCGTTCCCGGTGGTCCAGGGCATGCCGATCCCGTACGTGGAGCCGCTCGACGTCTCGCACGCGGTCACCTACCTGGCCTCCGACGAGTCCCGTTACGTGACCGGCCTCCAGCTCAAGGTCGACGGCGGCGCCGTCGTCAAGGCCGGCAAGTAAGCAGTACCGGCCCCACCCGCACGACGCACCACGTACCGCGCACCACGACCGGCCCGGGGACGGGCTTCAGCAGGCCCGTCCCGGGGTCGATCCGACTGTCCAAGACGTGACATGGCCAGGACAAATACTGTCCGAACCACCTGACCCTTAGTCCGACCCACTGGTCCGACCGAATCACCACAAGGCTGGAGAGAGCCTAGAAATGACGAACCAACAGAGCACCACCTCCGGCGCCCACGCGGCGCCCAAGGCCGGCGCGAAGGAGTGGCTCGGCCTCGGCGTGCTTGTGCTGCCCCTGGTCATCGTCTCGATGGACACCTCGGTGCTGTACTTCGCGGTGCCCTTCCTCAGTGCCGACCTGCTCCCGACCACCGACCAGCAGCTGTGGATCTTCGACATCTACGGCTTCATCCTGGCCGGTCTGCTGGTGACCATGGGCTCGCTGGCCGACCGGATCGGCCGCCGCAAGCTGCTGCTCATCGGCATCCTGGGCTTCGGCCTCGCCTCGGTCGGCGCGGCCTACGCCGAGAGCGCCAACCAACTCATCATCGCCCGAGCCCTGTTGGGCATCGGCGGCGCGACCCTGATGCCCTCGACCCGGGCCCTGATCCTGAACATCTTCCGGGACGAGAAGGAGCGCACCGCGGCGGTGGGCATCTGGACCGCCGGTACCGGCCTCGGTGTCGCCATCGGCCCGGTGGTCAGCGGTCTGCTGCTGGACCACTTCTGGTGGGGCTCGGTCTTCCTGCTCAACATCCCGGCCATGGTCCTGATGCTGGTGCTGGCACCGATCCTGCTGCCGGAGTCCAAGGACCCGAACCCGGGCCGCTTCGACCTGCCCAGCGCGGTCCTCTCGCTCGGCACCATCCTCCCGATCATCTACGCCATGCAGACGCTGGCCGCCGACAAGTTCAACCTGGGCTCGGGCATCGCGGCCGGGGCCGGCGTCCTGGTCGGTGTGCTGTTCATCTGCCGTCAGCGCAGCCTCGAGACCCCGATGATCGACACCAAGCTGCTGCTCAGCCGCGGCTTCGGCGGCTCGGCCGCGATCAACACCACCGCGATGTTCGCGATCGTCGGCTTCGGCATCTTCTCCACCCAGTACCTGCAGTCGGTGCTCGGGCTCAGCGCGCTGAGCGCCGGTCTCTGGTGCCTCATCCCGTCCTTCGCGGTCGCGGTGGCCGGTCCGGTCGCGGCCGTCCTGTCGCAGAAGATGCACCGCGCCTACGTCATCAGCGCGGGCTTCACGGTCTCCGTCATCGGCTACGCCTTCGTCCTGCTCACCAAGTTCGACTCCCCGCTCTGGGTGCTGCTCACGGGTGTCGGCGTGGCGAACGTCGGCCTGATGATGGCCATGGTCCTGGTCGGTGACCTGGCCCTGTCCACCGTCCCGAAGGCCAAGGCCGGCTCGGCGTCCGCCCTGCTGGAGACCACCCAGCAGTTCGGTGGTGCGGCCGGTATGGCCGTGCTGGGCAGCGTCGGCTTCGCCGTGTACCGCAGCGGCCTGGCCGACAAGCTCCCGTCCGACCTGCCGGCCAACGTCGCCCAGCACGCCCGGGAGGCCCTCGGCGACGCCGTCGCGGTGGCCAACCAGCTCCCGGACGGACTGCGCGACACCGTCGTCCGGATCGCCCGGGTGGCGTTCACCGACGGCATGCACGCGGCGGCGATCACCGCCGGTGGCGTCATGATCTTCGGTGCGATCCTCTCCGCGGTCGTCCTCGGCAAGCTGCCGAAGGAGCCGGTCGCGATCGAGGACGAGGACGGCGACGGCACTCCCACCATCCCCCAGCCCGGCGGCAACCGGGCTCCGGCCGGCCAGCGCTGACCGGGGACACACAGGGAAAGGCCGGCGGGCCGGGGTGAGAACCCCGGCCCGCCGGCCTTTCGCGTTGCCGCCGTCAGCCGCCCAGCTGGGTGGTGATCGCCCGCAGCACCGCCGGGGCGTGGTGGTTCAGGTAGAAGTGGCCGCCCTGGAAGACCTGGAGCTCGAAGCCCGCGGTGGTGTGCTCGGACCACGCCCGGGCCTCCTCCAGGTTCACCTCCGGGTCCTCGTCGCCGGTCAGCGCGATGATCGGGCAGCTCAACTTCGGCCCCGGGCGGTACTGGTAGGTCTCGGCGGCCTTGTAGTCGCTGCGGATGGCGGGCATGATCATCTGCAGCATCTCGTCGTCGCCCAGCACCTGGGCGTCGGTCCCGCTCATCTTCTTCAGGTTGGCGATCAGTTCGGCGTCGCCGTACAGGTGGACCCGGCCCGGGCGGTGCCGGGACGGGGCCCGGCGGCCGGAGGCGAACAGGGCGGTGGGGACCACGCCGCGCTTCTCCAGCCGCTTCGCCACCTCGAACGCCAGCGTGGCGCCCAGGCTGTGGCCGAACAGCGCCACCGGGCGGTCCAGCCACTCCCCCAGCTCCTCGACCACCAGGTCGGCGAGCCGGTCCACCGAGTCCACACCGGGCTCGTGCCGGCGGTCCTGCCGGCCGGGGTACTGGATCGAGACCACGTCCAGCCCGGGCGAGAGCGCCCGGGAGACCGGGAAGTAGTAGGTGGCCGACCCGCCGGCGTGCGGGAAGCAGACCAGCCTGGTCGGAGCCTCGGGTGCCGGATGGAACCTTCGGGTCCAGGCACCGCTTTCAACGGACGTCACTGACATGGTGGTTGAGCTTCCTTCCTGACAACTTCGCTGAGGACTGCCCCGGTCGCGACCTGGATCACGACCGGGGCTTCGAGCCGGCGTTCCAGGCCCCGGGCGCCCCGAAGCCCTCCGGCTCCCAACCGGCGCCCCGGAGCGGCCGGCCGGCCGGCCCGGCGACGGAGGACCGCCGCCGGGCCAGTGCGAGCAGCGCCACCACGGCGGCGGCGAGCTCCTCCGGGGCCGGGGCGCCCCGGACCACGGTGATCTGCGAGACCTGCTGCGTCTGCGGCATCACTACACCGGCGGGTTTCCGTGCTTGCGGGCCGGCAGCCGGGTGTGCTTGGTGCGCAGCATCGCCAGCGCGTCGATCAGCGTGGACCGGGTCCGGGCCGGGTCGATGACGTCGTCCACCAGACCGCGCTCGGCGGCGTAGTACGGGTGCATCAACTCCTCCTGGTACTCCTTGATCCGCTGCTGCCGGGCCGCCTCGGGGTCGTCGGCGGCCGCGATCTCCCGGCGGAACACCACGTTGGCGGCACCCTCGGCGCCCATCACGGCGATCTCGTTGGTGGGCCAGGCGTAGGAGATGTCGGTGCCGATCGAGCGCGAGTCCATCACGATGTACGCACCGCCGTACGCCTTGCGCAGGATCAGCTGGATCCTGGGCACGGTGGCGTTGCAGTACGCGTACAGCAGCTTGGCGCCGTGCCGGATGATGCCCTCGTGCTCCTGGTCCCGGCCGGGCAGGAAGCCAGGCACGTCGACCAGGGTCACCAGCGGGATGCTGAACGCGTCGCAGAGCTGCACGAAGCGTGCCGCCTTCTCCGACGCGTTGATGTCCAACACCCCTGCGAACGAGGCGGGTTGGTTGGCCACGATGCCCACCACGTGCCCGTCGAGACGGGCCAGCCCGCAAAGGATGTTGGTGGCCCAGGAGGCGTGCACCTCGAAGAAGTCGCCGTCGTCGACGACCTCCTCGATCACCTTGCGCATGTCGTAGGCCCGGTTCGGGTCGGCCGGCACCAGGTCGAGCAGCGCGTCGTTGCGCCGGTCCGGCGGGTCCTCGGAGAGCTCCACCGGGGGCAGTTCGCGGTTGTTGGACGGCAGCAGCGAGAGCAGGTGCCGGACGTCCTCGATGCAGTCGGCCTCGTTGTCGTGCAGGAAGCCCGCCGCGCCGGAGACCGCCGCGTGCACCTCGGCGCCGCCGAGCCCGTCGTGGCTGATCGTCTCGCCGGTCACCGACTTCACCACGTCGGGTCCGGTGATGTACATCTGCGAGATGTCCCGGACCATGAAGACGAAGTCGGTCAGCGCGGGCGAGTAGGTCGCGCCGCCCGCGCAGGGGCCGAGCATCACCGAGATCTGCGGGATCACCCCGGACGCCTGGACGTTCCGGCGGAAGATCCCGCCGTACCCGGCCAGCGCGGTGACGCCCTCCTGGATCCGGGCCCCGGCGCCGTCGCTGAGGCTGACCAGCGGCGCACCGGCCGCCTCGGCCAGGTCCATCACCTTGTGGATCTTCTCCGCGTGCGCCTCGCCGAGCGAGCCGCCGAAGATCCGGAAGTCGTGGGCGTAGACGAACACCGTCCGGCCCCAGACCTTGCCCCACCCGGTGATCACACCGTCGGTGTGCGGGCGCCGGTTCTCCAGGCCGAAACCGGTCGCCCGGTGCCGCCGGAGCTGCTCGATCTCCCGGAAGGTCCCCTCGTCGAAGAGCAGGTCGATCCGTTCACGGACCGTCAGCTTCCCCTTGGCACGCTGGTTCCTGGTCGCCTGCGGCGCACCCTGCGCCACCTCGTCCTTGGTCGCCAGCAACTCGTCGACCCTGGCCCGCATGTCAGGACGTCGTTCGACGTCCCGCAGCACCGCCAGGTCCTCCTCAACAGTAGTCACGCTCCACCTCTCCAACCGGTCGGGCGATACAGAAAGCGGTCGAACGATTCATTCAAATCGGGCCCGGGCGGCGTAACCAGCCGACCCACCCCCCTGACAGCGCCGGTGGAACCCCTAACGGCCATCCGGCTGTCATACGTACGACTGTCTGTGGATACGCTGATGCCCGCCGCCGCGCACGGCCGCTCGACGACCCCTTGGCCAGTCGGCCTCCTGCCCGGATTGGAGCACCCAGTGCTGATGACCAAACTCCGTTCACGTGCGACCAGTTGGATCGGCCGCCGCTACCTGGCCCGGTCCGCTCGGAACGGCTTCGACCTCTCCGACGTCTCGTTCCTGCCCGAATCCGTCCTGATGCCCCTGAAGCGGGACGGACTGGACCCGGTCCCGGCGATGGCCACCACCCGGGCGGCCGCGCCGATCAGCCGGGTGCCGCTGCCGTTCGGCTTCAACGCCTGGCTGGTGACCGGCTACGAGGAGGTCAAGCAGGTGCTCGGCCGGCCGACCGGCTTCAGCAGCGACTTCGCCAACCTGATCGGCAACGCCGGGGTGACCGAGGGTCAGAACCCGGGTGGTCTGGGCTTCAGCGACCCGCCGGTGCACACCCGGCTGCGGCGCCGGCTGACCCCCGAGTTCACCATGCGCCGACTCAGCCGGCTCGGCCCCCGGATCGACGCCCTGGTCACCGAGCAGCTCAACCAGATGGCCGCGGCCGGCCCCGGCCCGGTGGACCTGGTGGAGCACTACGCGCTGCCGATCCCCTCGCTGACCATCTGTGAGCTGCTCGGCATACCGTACGAGGACCGCGAGGACTTCCAGCGGCTCGGGACCGCCAGGTTCGACCTGTTCGCCGGGGCGGGCACCCCGTTCGGCGCGATCAGCGAGTCGCTGGCCTACCTGCAGGAGGTCGTGCAGCGCCAGCGGGTCGAGCCGGGCGACGGCCTGCTCGGCATGCTGATCAAGGAGTACGGCGACGACATCGACGACCAGGAGCTGGCCGGTCTGGCCGACGGGGTGCTGACCGGTGGCTTCGAGACCACCGCGAGCATGCTGGCGCTCGGCTCGCTGGTGCTGCTGCAGGACCCGGCGGCGTTCGCCCGGGTCCGCGACGACGACGCCGCGACCGCCCCGTTCGTCGACGAGCTGCTGCGCTACCTGACGGTGGTCCAGATGGCCTTCCCCCGGTTCGCCCGGGAGGACATGGAGATCGCCGGCACCCGGATCTCGGCCGGCGACGTGGTGCTCTGCTCGCTCAGCGGCGCCAACCGGGACGCCGTCTTCGGCACCGACCCGGAGCGCTTCGACGGCGACCGGCAGGGGCCCTCGCACCTGGCCTTCGGGTACGGCATGCACCGCTGCATCGGCGCCGAGCTGGCCAAGATGGAGCTGCGCGCCGCCTTCCCCGCCCTGGTCCGGCGGTTTCCCGAACTCCGGCTTGCGGTACCCCCGGAGGAGCTGGCGTTCCGCAAGCTGTCGATCGTGTACGGCGTCGAGACGCTCCCCGTCCTGATCCGGTAGGCGGCGGTCGGACAGGGGGCCGGTAGGGGTGGGGGCAGGACCTTCACGGCGTTAGTTTCGTGCCAAGTTCGATGCTGGGGGCACCCGTTCCCGGACGAACCCAGTGCGGCGGCGTCGTCGATCCTGCCCAAGTTTCCCGTCTCGCCGTCGGGCGCTCGTGGTCCGTGCACGCCTGTCCCACCAGGAGACGAAGAACATGACCGACACTGAGATCAGCCGCCGCGGCGTGCTCGGGGCCGCAGTGGTCGCCGCCGCTGCCACGGCCGGTCTGGCACCCTCGGCCGAGGCCGCCACCGCGACGGCCTCGTCCTGCCCCTACCCCGGTGTCATCACCGGCCACGCCGACTCACTGCACCCGGAGGGCATGACCTGGGACCCCAGGCGCAAGGCCATCCTGCTGAGCTCGACCCGGCACGGCACCGCCTCGATCCTGCACTCTGACGGCTCGGTCACCACGCTGGTCGGCGACCCCGACCCGAAGATCGTCTCGACCGTCGGCATCGCCATCGACCTGCACCGCAACCGGCTGCTGCTCGGCTACCACGACCTGGGCCTCGGCACCCGCTCCACCCCGGAGACCTACCTCAAGGAGTCCGGGCTCGGGGTCTTCGACCTGAACACCGGCCGCCAGCTGTTCCTGGTGGACCTCAGCATCGGTGACGAGCCGATGCACGCCGCCGACCGGGTCGCCATCGACAAGGACGGCACCGCGTACGTCAGCGACCCCGCCGCCAACAAGATCTACAAGGTCACCACCGACGGCCACGCCTCCGTGCTGGCCGACACCTCGGTGATCTCGCCCGGCTGGCAGCTGGGCACCGGCGCCGGCGTGATCGGCCTGCTGCTGCACCCGGCCGGCTTCCTGCTGACCCTGCAGTACAGCACCGGCCAGCTGGTCCGGATCCCGCTGAAGGCCCCGCACCAGGCGCACGCCGTCACCCTGGACCGTCCGATCGTGGGCGGCGACTCGATCGCCCTGCGCCCGGACGGCACCCTGCTGGTGGTCAGCAACGACCTGGCGAACCCGGAGGGCGTGGACGCGGTGATCGTGCTCCGTCCGACCGACCGGCACTGGGACGCCGCGCACGAGATCCAGCGCGTCCAGCCGTGGCCCGAGCGGCTGCCCACCGACGTGCTGGTCACCCCGCACGGGGACTACACGCTGAGTGGCCGTCCCGATCTGCTCTTCAAGGGCGAGACCACCGACGAATTCGTTCTGCACCGCATCTGACCACCCCTCGGGGAACAGCGCCGGAAAACGTGAACCGGCGGTCGAGGAATACTCGACCGCCGGTCATTTCGACATTCTCCGAATTGTTTTTCCCGGGTTTTTCGGAGCGGATTCGGGAGACTCAGATCTGGGCGGGCTGGGGCTCCGGGAGGAGCGCGGTGTGCCAGTTCACCATGGTGCGCAGCGCCAGGGTCAGGTCACGGGCCGAGGGGGCCCGGTCCGGGTCCACCAGGAGCTGGGCCATCACGCCGGTGGCGAGCGCCTGGTAGAACGAACCGATCGCGTTCTGCCGCTCCGCGTCGAGCGGCTCGGCACTCTCGCCGGCGATGCTCTGGAACAGCTCGGCCATCGACTCACGCCCCTGCTGGATGCCGTCGGCCAGCGCCGCTCGCAGCTCGGGGACCCTGTCCACCTGCGCGAACACCTCGAAGCTGGCCAGCAGCAGCTGTCGGCGGGTGGCGTACTTCTCGACGATCTGCCCCCAGGCCGCCTCGAACCGCTCCAGCGGATCGGCACCGGGCCGCGGGTCCTCGACCGAGGTCGGCTGGTACTCCCCGCCGGTGTCGTCCAGCGCCTCCAGGAGGGCGGCGTTGAGCAGCGCCTCCTTCGATCCGTAGTGATAACCGATGGACGCCAGGTTGGCTCCGGAAGCCGCGACGATGTCTCGAGTTGTCGTACGGCCGTAACCCTTTTCGATAAGGCACCGCTTGGCGCCCTCCAGCAGGTCCTCACGATGTCCCATGCAGGAACTGTACCCGACGGAAAAGGGATCATTAATACACTTGACCGACCTTTGACCAATAGCAGGGAATCACCTGCGCGCAAGACCCGGAAAGAGGGGGGCTCCCCCTCCCTTTCGGCTACCCAGCGTCACCGTCCCGGCCGGTCGCGGACGACCGGCGGACCACTGGCCGGAGTGTCGTCCGCACCCGCACCACCGTTCTGACGGCCCATCAGAACCGGTGACGGCCGGGGCAACCGGTCGGCCGCTGGCCGGGAGGAGAGCCGGATGAGCAGGATCGGTGTACCGCTGCGTGCGGTACTGGTGGCAGCCCTGGGCGCGGCGGGCCTGGTGGCGGGCCCGGTCCCCGCGCTGTCGGCGGAGCCCGACGGCGGGCTGTTCGCCCCCACGGTCTCCTACCGGGCCGGTCACTACCCCTTCGAGATCGCGCTGGGGGACTTCCACGGTACCGGCCGCCTCGACCTGGTCGCGGTCAACAACGACGAGAACAGCGTCTCGGTCTTCACCGCCCGGGGGGACGGCAGCTTCGGCGCCCCGGACACCTCGCCGGTCGGCGTCTCCCCGTCCCGGATCGTCACCGGCGACTTCAGCGGGGACGGCCGGATCGACCTGGCCGTCGCCACCGGCGGACACCCCGTCAGCAACGTCGGCGCGGTCGAGCTGCGGCTCGGCAACGGCGACGGCACCTTCCAGCCCTCGCGCGAGTTCGCCGCCGGGGCGCACCCCGTCGGGCTGGCGACCGGCGACCTGAACGGGGACGGCCGGCCCGACCTGGTGACCGCGAACGGGAACGACGGGACGGTGTCGGTCCTGCTGGGCAACGGCGACGGCACCCTCCGGCCACAGCAGATCCACCGGGTGGGCGCCAACCCGACCGACCTCGTCCTGGTGGACCTCGACCGGGACGGACACCTCGACATCGCGGTGACCGACGACGGCGGCTTCGACGCCGGGGCGGTGTTCGTCCTGCGCGGCGACGGCAGCGGCGGCTTCGGCCCCGCCCTCGGCCATCCCACCGGCTCGACCCCGCTCGGCCTGACGGCCGCCGACCTCAACGGTGACGGCCGGCCGGACCTGGCGGTGACGTCCGCCACGGCCGACGCGGTGGACATCCTGCTCGGCGACGGGAACGGCGGCCTCGGCACACCGACGGTCGTCCCGATGGGCGACTTCCCCGGCTCGATCACCACCGGGGACTTCGACCTGGACGGCCGGGCCGACCTGGTCGCCACCGGCACCGCCCTCGACGTGGCCGTGCTGCCGGGCAACGGGGACGGCACCTTCCGGCCCCAACAGAGCTACCGGGTGGCGGCGTTCGGCGGCCGTCCGGTGGTCGGCGACCTCGACGGCGACGGCCGGCCCGACCTCGCCGTCGGCAACGACGCCGCCGTCTCGGTCCTGCTGAACACCAGCCGACGCCCTGTCACCGTCACCCTCACCTCCACCGGCGACCCGGCCCCCTTCGGCAGCCCGGTGACCTTCACCGCCACCGTCTGCCCGGCCGCACCCGGCATCGCGCCGGCAGGACCGCCGACCGGCGCCGTGGCCCTGACCGACGGTGCCACCCCGATCGGCACCGGCGCCCTCTCCCCCGGCGGCGGCCCGAACTGTGCGCTCACCCGGATCAGCCGGGACGGCCTGCTGCCCGGCCCGCACACCGTCACCGCCCGCTACCCAGGCGACACCGCCTACCGACCCGGTGCGCCCGTGAGCATCACCCAGCGGGTCGGCTGCGCCCGGACCCTCACCGGCCAGGTCGGTTCGGTGGTGGCGACCGGGCCCAGCACCTGCCTGCTGGACGCGACCGCCGACGCCGTCCTGGTCGAGCCCGGGGCCACGCTGTTCGTCGGCCACTCGACCCTCGGCAGCATCACCGCACGCGGCGCCGCCCGCCTCGCCGTCTGCGACAGCACACTGACCGGCTCGGTGGCCGCGGCCGACTCCGCCGGCTCCGTACTGATCGGGGACCCGGCCGGGCACGGCTGCCTCGGCAACCGGATCACCGGATCGGTCCAACTCTCCTCCAACCAGGGCGGGTCGACCGTCGGCGCGAACACCGTGGGCGGATCCCTGCACTGCACCGGCAACGCCCCGCCGCCCGGCGACGGCGGCGCGCCCAACACCGTCGGAGGCGCCCGGACGGGCCAGTGTGCCCGGCTGTGACAGTGCCAGGACCACCGGCGATGTCAGTGCGGAGCGAGAGAATGTGGGTATGACGGACGCAGCCACCCTCGCCTCTCCCACCGCCTACGCCGACGCCGTGGACACCGCCGTCCGGGCGGCCGCGGCCTACTACGACGACGGTTCGACGCCGCTGGGCGACGACGAGTACGACGCCCTGGTGCGGGCCATCGAGGCGTACGAACTCGCCCACCCGGGCGAGGCGCTGGAGCACTCGCCGACCGGCAAGGTGGCCGGCGGCGCGGTCGAGGGCGACGTCCCGCACTCGGTGCCGATGCTCTCGCTGGACAACGTCTTCTCCGCCGAGGAGTTCGGCGGCTGGGCGGCCGGTCTGGAGCGCCGGCTCGGCCGCCCGGTGGCCGGCTGGTGCGTGGAGCCGAAGCTGGACGGCCTGGCGGTGGCGGCCCGCTACCGGGCCGGGCGGCTGGTCCAGCTGCTCACCCGGGGCGACGGCCTGGCGGGCGAGGACATCACCCACTCCGCCGACGCCGTGCTCGGTCTGCCCGCCACCCTGACCGAGCCGCTGGATCTGGAGCTGCGCGGTGAAGTCCTGCTCACCCACGAGCAGTTCGAGCTGGCCAACGAGACCCGCACCGCGCACGGCGCGGCCCCGTTCGCCCACCCGCGCAGCGGCGCGGCCGGCACCCTGCGGGCCAAGGACCGGCCGTACCGGGTCGAGCTGACCCTGTTCGCCTACGACGCCGTCGGTCTCGACGGGCTCGGGCACAGTGAACTACTGGCCCGGATTGCCGAGTTGGGTGCGAACACGGCCGCGGGCACCGAGGCCGGGCCGCAGCACTGCGCGACGGTCGAGCAGGTGCAGCAGCGGATCGACGAGATCGCCGCGCTCCGGCCGGTGCTGCCGTTCGGCATCGACGGCGTGGTGGTCAAGGCGGACTCCGCCGCCGACCAGCGGCAGGCCGGGGCGGGCTCCCGCGCGCCGCGCTGGGCGGTGGCCCGCAAGCTGCCCGCCCAGCACAAGGTCACCCGCCTGCTGGAGGTGGAGTGGAACGTCGGCCGCACCGGCATCATCGCGCCCCGCGCGGTGCTGGAGCCGGTGCTGATCGACGGCGTCACGGTCACCTACGCGACCCTGCTTCTGTTGGGGTAACGCAGATGTGTAAGGCTGACTGACGCTCAAAAGTGCAGCTCATATGCCTGATTGACGTGACGTTAACTTGTGCGACAGGTGTTGCACAAGGGGACCGGAGCTTGAGCAAGCCCTCGGGGTTGGCTGCGGTTCCGCGCTGATCACTGTCCGTAGCAGGCCGATAGTAGGAACGTCGCCGTGCTGCCTGGGGGCTGTGATGACCCGCCGTCTGCCGTGTCCGCCTACGCCGGGCCCGCGGGGAGCCTACGTCGCACGCTTCCATGACCTGCTCTCCACGCTGGCACAGCGCTGGGGGTTCCGTGAATGATTTCGACCGGAACAGCACCCCCGAACCGCCCGAGGAACCGGGTCGGCCTGAGAGGGGGCCTGGCCAAACCTCACCAGCCCCACCCGACCAGCTGGCCCGAGGCGATCCGCGCCGTCCGGGCCCGGCTCGCCCCCTGGACCAGCCTCCACCGCTGCTGGTGGGCTTGGACCAACGAGCCACCTCCACCCGAACTCCAAGCACTGATCAACGCAGTCGGCACAGGACAACCGCTTGACCTCTACTCCCCGGGATAAAAGCCACCGCCAGGGGTCACCGAGCCTTGGGGGTAAGGCCGTCACCCGTTCCGGTGAACGGTGCCAGCTGGCCTGACGGCGCATCGAATGGCGGCCGACCGTTCGCCTGCGATGTGACTCTCGCCGAGGATGAGGGAACCGCCCCGACCCACTCCCCCACATGAGGAGAGCACCCGTGGTCCTTCACGCCTGCCCGCCGCGACGGCGGTGCACCGCCCGGTACGCCCTACTGCTCCCCGGGGTCGCGATAGCTCTGCTGGTGCCACTCACCACGCCGAGCGGAGCAGTACCGAGCAGTACCGCCGACGGCGTCGGCGCCGTACCTTCGCTCCCCGTCGCGCAGGCCTTCGACGGGGAGCGGCCGCTGGCCTCGACCAGGGAGGTCACCAGCCAGTGCGCCAAGGCCTCGGCCTGCACCTTCCGGATGTACGACCTGCTGCCGCGCGAGTTCACCAGCGGGGTGGTGTCGCTGGGCAACGCGGCGATCAACTGCACCAACGGCCCGATGGACGTCGAGCGCACGGTCACCTTCGTGACCAGCAGCACCGACAACATCGGCGGCGAGATCTCCGGCAAGGCGACCCTTTCGGGCGGGGTGGACACCACGGTGACCGTCTCGGGCTCGGCCACGGTCAAGCCCGGTACGGAGAACAGCACCACCCAGTACGGCGCGAGCAAGGACAGTGGCCCGTCCACCAAGGACGACTCGAAGAACAGCTTCGAGGCGCCGGTCACGGTGGAGGGCTCCAACGCCCTGCACCTGGGCGTCAAGGCCACCTTCGAGTCGGCCTTCAAGGCCTCCTTCTCCCGTACCTGGCAGGTCCAGAGCACCGAGGCGACCAAGGTGGCGTTCCAGGTCAAAGCCGGTGACGAGGTGCAGTTCGGGGTGGCGAACGCCTCCTCCCGGACGGTCGGCGAGCTCTTGGTGAACGGCCTGGGCAAGCTGATCAAGAACGTGACGGTGGACAGCCCCTCCACTGTCAACGCCAGCTCAATCGTCGCGCAGACGTTCTCCAATCAGGCCAAGTGCCTCTCGCTGCGGTCCGTCCCCGGACTGGTGGAGGCCCCACCGGAGCCCTCCGGCCGGGTGCCGGACGCGGTGTACGTCCTCGGGCTCCAGGGCACCTGGGAGCAGCGGTGAGGCGCCGGGCGGCGTCTGCCGCCCTGCTGGTGCTGGTGCTGTGCGCCTCGCCGGCCTCCGCCGAGGCCGGCGAGGCCGCACCAGCGGCCCGGGCCTTCGACGGGGACACCCCGATCGCGGACGCCCCGGCCCTCGCGCACGGCTGCGGGCGGGAGTACGGGTGCTCGTTCCGCGTCCTCCCGGGCCTGGCCCGGGAGTTCACCACCGCCGTGGCCTCGGTCGGCAACGGGGCGATCAACTGCACCGACGCGCCGATCACCGTCACCCGTACGGTCATCCTGGAGTCGAGCACCACCGACAACATCGCGGGTGAGATCTCCGGCAGCGCCGCGCTGGAGGGGACGATCGACAACACCACCGACGTCAAGGGCAGTGCGGGCGTCAGCAATACGACCAGCGGCAGCCACACGGATATCACCTCGCCGAGCGACAAGGGCCCGAACACGGAGACGGCCAACGGCGGCTCGGTGAACCTGGGCGGCACGGTGGCGGGTGCGGGGCAGCTCAAGCTCAGTGCCACGGCCTCCTTCCAGCTCGCCTTCGCGGCCCGGTACTCGCACGAGTGGAAGCGGACCAGTACCGAGACCACGGAGGTGAAGTTCACCGTGAGCGCGGGTGACCAGCTCCAGTTCGGGGTGCTGAACGCGATGACGCGCACTGTGGGCGACCTGCTGGTGGACGGGGTGGCCAAGCTCATCAAGGGTGTGAGCGTGGACAGCCCGTCGAGTGTCAACGTCAGCACGGTCGTCGCCCAGACCTTCACCAACAAATCCGCCTGCCTGACCCTGCGGCCGACCAAGGCGGTTGCGAACGGCCTGATCGAGGTCCCGCCCAGCGCTGTCACGGGCGGGCAGCGGTACCGGCTGACGCCCGGGCGCGGCTGGCTGCCGATGTAGCAACGAGTATCGGCCGCCTGCCCGTTGCACCGGGCAGGCGGCCGATTCGTGTGCGGGGGTTACGGGGTGAGGGGGACAGACCGGGTGGTGACCCCGGCGGGCGGGGCGTCGAGGGCAAGCAGCCGCTTGTCCGGGTTCGCGCCGTTGTCCGGGGTGCCGGCAGTCGGGCGGGCGGAGCCGCACCGCTGGAGCTCGGTCTCGTTGAGCGGGCCGGTGCGCTGGTAGTAGCGGTCCGGAAGGGCGACGGCGGGAAGGTCGAAGGTGGCGTCCAGGCGGTACTTGTTGCGGGGGTTGGTGAAGCTGCCGACCACCCGCTCGCGGGCGGGCTGCACCTCGATCCAACTCACCTCGCCCGGCTGGATGGTGGGGTTCAGCGACTTGGTGGTGGTCCGGCTCCAGGTGAGCGGGTTGCTGGTGGAGACGGCCGCCGCGTTGCCGCCCCCGGCCGCGTAGCCGGCGGCGGCCTGGGCGGCCGTGTTCGGGCGGGAGATGGAGAGGTCGGAGCGACTGGGGACGAGCGGGGCGCCCTTGCTCGCGTAGTACTGGGTGAGGTTGTCGTACGGCGGCTCGGTGATCTCGATCCTGCGGTCGTCCACCACGGCATTGCGGCTGCAGTTGATGTAGACCTCGCCGGCGATCCTGGTCTGGCCGTAGTACCGGTAGGAGTACCGACTGTCCACCGTGAACGTGCAGTTGGTGGCCGAGCCCTCGCAGTCGTCCACCGCGACGCCCGGCTCCAGCGGGTCGTTGCCACGGTATGCCTTGGGGCCGGGCAACTGCTCCTTGCTGACCTTCTGGTCGACCGGCGCGGGTGTCTGCTTGGCCGTCACGTTGGTGATCAGCGGGCCGCAGGAGAGGGAGGTGCGCTGCTCCTGGGAGTCGAAAGAGACCATTGGGTTGTCCTCGGTCGCGGTGAACGCGAACACCCGGCCGGTGGCCCAGTTGGCGGTGCCGACGGTGTCGGTGCCCTTCGTGGTGACCACCGGGTCGGGTGCGGGGCCGGTGGTGATCAGCGAGACGTTGTAGGTCTGGCCGTCCTTCACCTGCTCGGCGGTGCACTGCTTGTAGACACCCGGGCTGTCGTCCCAGCTGAGCGTGACGGCCGAGCCGGCCTTCACGCCCCACAGGCGGGTGCGCAGCGAGAGCGCGGCACCGTTCCAGTTGAGTGTGGCGGCCTGGTAGCCGAGCGGGTGCTGGGCGAGGGTCTTGCCGAAGACGGCTCCGGTGCTGTTGTCCGGGGCCCAGTCGGTGTGCCCGGAGGCGGTGCCGTTGTCGGGAGCGACGGGCTGGGCGAAAGTGCCGTTGGGTACGGGCGTGTCCACGGTGTCGGTGGCCCGGGCGGGTGCGGCGGCAGTCAGGATCAAGATGCTGGCAAGGACCGCGAGTTGGCGCCTCATCAGCAGAACCACCAGTCGCTCGGCTGGATCGGGGCCTCGCCGGGCTTGACGTCGGCGGTCAAGGCGTTGGGCAGGGCGCACAGCGCGGCGGCGGCGGTGTTCGGGTCCTGCTCGCGGGGCACCTTGCCGAAGTCCTCCACGGCCTGGGTCTCCTTGGCGATCCCGTCCTTCTCCGCCTTGCCGTCACCGGCCACGCTCGCCAGGCACTCCTTGCTGGTGGGCGGGCACTTCTCGATCTTCTCCTTGTCGGCAGCGGTGTCCTTGCACTGCGGACTGGCGGCCGAGCCGCCCGCGCAGGGGTCGTTCTGCTGCGGGGGCGGGGCGGTCTGCTTGGCGGCGACGTTGCCAAGCAGCGGTTGGCAGCCAGGGCTGTCGGGGGTCGGGCTGAACGTGAACGTGATCTGCGGGGCGTCCTCGGCGGCAGTGAAGGAGTAGATCCGACCGTAGAACCAATTCGCCTTACCGATGGGATCATTGGTGGCGAAGTTGCCCGTCGGGTTGGCGGAGCCGGCGACCGTCACGGCGTAGGCCCGCCTGGCGACTCCCTGCTTCACGCAACTGTCCGGGCTGTCGTCCCAGCTGAGGGTCACCGTGGCCCCGGCCCGGACGCCACGCAGTCGAGTGCTGAGCGGCGTGGTCGAGTCGGGTCTGGAGAGATGGGCGGCCTGGAGGCCGTCTCGGTGGGCGGCGCGAGTGGCCGAGCCGACGCCGCCACCGGTCCAGCCGTCGACGGCGTCGAGCCAGGTCTTGTCCCCGGGCACCCGGGGCGAGGAGAACGTCCCGTTCACCACCACGGCCGGCTCGGTGTCCTCAGCCCCCGCCGGGGCCGGGGCCGCTAGGGCAAGGGCGCCACTGAGAGTGACGACCAGCAGTCTGGCTCGTGGTCTGCGCAACACGGTGTCTCCTACTGAAGTCGGCGCGTATCTCCGGCACTTGTGCGTGCGTGAAATGACGAGAAGTCAGTCCAGTCGCCCATGCTTCGGCCCTTGGTCACCGTCCGCAACCGTGACGGTCCGATAGGGCGAAGACGAACGATCCCGGTGAGCCAACGGTGTGGAAAGCCGTTCGGAAACGCACAGTCGTTCTGGTCATTGGGCATGTATGCCGCCGATCCGATTTCCACTTCCAGCTGCGACCGTGCGGCAGGTGCCGTGCGGCCCGGTATCCGAGGGACGTCATGACACCTCTGCTCCGCCCCTGCGCCGCGCTGCTCGTCGCGGCCCTGGCCGTGCTGGGCGCCGCCCACGCCGCCGCCCACGCCGCCGCGGCGGCCGAGCACCGCCCGACCGCCGCCCCGCCGGGCCAGAGCCAGCCGCACCACAGCCAGCCGCTGCACCCGGGCTTCGCCCACGGCGAGCCCGTCCGCCGCTAGACACCCCCCGAATCGTGAGGACAGAGATGCACCTGCAGCACCGCAAGCTCCGCCACCTGCCGACCGTCGCCGTTCCTGCCCTGGTCACAGGGCTGGCCCTGCTCGGATCCGTCGCACTGCCGGCCTCCACCGCCTCCGCGTACGACCTGCGGGTACGCTCCTGGGGCCAGAACGCCAGCGGTCAGCTGGGCGACGGTACGAAGGTCAACCGGCAGACCCCGGTCTCCGTGGTCGGCATGTCGGGGGTCGAGCTCACCACCATCGCCGCCGGCGGCACCGGCACCAACGGCTTCGCGCTGACCCTGCTCGCCAACGGCACCGTCGAGGCCTGGGGCAAGAACGACAAGGGCCAGCTCGGCAACGGCACCGCCGAGGACTCCTCCGTGCCCGGGCTGGTGGCCGGGCTGGGCGGCGTCGAGGCGATCGCGGCGGGCGGCTCGCACGCCCTGGCCCTGCTGAAGGACGGCACGGTCAAGGCCTGGGGCAACAACAAGGAGGGCGAGCTCGGCAACGGCACCGTCGTCGACGCCAAGCTCCCGGTGACCGTGGCCGGGCTCGACGACGTCAAGGCGATCGCGGCCGGTGACACCTTCAGCATGGCCCTGCTGAAGGATGGCACGGTGAAGACCTGGGGCAACAACAAGGACGGCCAGCTCGGCACCACCCCGAGGCCGGCCAAGTCCACCGACCCCGTGCCCACCGTCTTCGTCCCCCCGGCCGCGACCCCCCGCACCACCGCCCTCACGGTGCCCGAGCTGACCACCGTCAAGGGCATCGCCACCGGAGCCAGCCACGCGCTGGCGCTGCTCGCGGACGGCACCGTCATGTCCTGGGGCCTGAACGCCAACGGCCAGCTGGGCGACGACACCACGGCCACCAAGCCCTACCCGGTGCCGGTCCTGGAGCTGAAGAACGTCACCACGCTCTCGGCGGGCGCCTCGCACACCATCGCACTCCTCCAGGACCACACCCTGCGCGGCTGGGGTCTCAACGCCAACGGGCAGGTCGGCGACGGCACCGTCACCCAACGCACCACCAGCGTGCCCCTGGTCGGCCTGACCGGCGTGCTCGCCATCGCCTCCGGCGCCGCGCACAACCTGGCCGTGCTCGGCGACGGCACCGTCCAGGCCTGGGGCAACAATGCCGCCGGCCAGCTCGGCGACGGCACCCTCACCCAGAGCCCCACCCCGGTCCAGGTGCTGGCCAAGTCCGGCAACGTCTCCATTGTCGCGGCGCCCTCGAGCGGTAACTTCAGCCTGGCGCGCTGACCCTCCCTCACCACCGGAAGGCACCACATGACGAACTCCCGCACCGCACGCCTGTGCTCAGCCATCACCGCATCCGTGATCACACTCGGCCTGGCGGCCGCGCCGGTGAGCACCGCGCACGCCCAGGAGAAGCGGCTCAAAGCCTGGGGCAACAACCGGTCCGGCCAGCTCGGCGACGGCACCTGGACCGACCTCCGCACCACCGCCACCACCGTGCTCGGGCTGACCAGCGCCGAGGTGGTCAAGATCGCCGCCGGTGGCGCCTCGCCGACCAACGGCCACGGACTGGCCCTGCTGACGGACCGTACGGTGCAGGCCTGGGGGACCAACACCAACGGCCAGCTCGGCGACGGCACCGTCTTCGGCCACAACGCGCCCGGACAGGTCGTCAACCTCTCCAACGCCACCGACATCGCGGCCGGCGGCGCGCACAGCCTCGCCCTGCTGGACGACCAGACCGTGGTCTCCTGGGGCAAGAACAACTACGGCCAGCTCGGCAACGGCACCAACACCGACAGCAGCGTCCCCGTCCGGGTCGAGGGCCTCAACAAGGTGATCGCGATCGCCGGCGGACTCAACCACAGCATCGCGCTCCGCGAGGACGGCACCGTCTGGGCCTGGGGCTACAATATCAACGGCCAGCTCGGCGACGGAACTTCGGCCAGCCGTAACGTGCCCTCCCCGGTCGCCAACCTGACCGGGGTCACCCGGATCGCGGCCGGCTGCAACCACAACCTCGCCCTGGTCGGCCCGCCGAGCGGAGGCACCAAGCCCACCAGCGGAAACTCGCTGAAGGCCTGGGGCTACAACGCCACCGGCCAGCTCGGCGACAACAGCACCATCAACCGCTACGCCCCCGTCGACACCCAGGGCATCTGGCTGGCCGGCGTCTCCCAGATCGCCGCCGGCTGCAACCACAGCCTGGCCGTGACCGACAGCGACAACAAGCTCAAGTCCTGGGGTCAGAACACCTCGGGCCAGATCGGCGACGGCACCACCAACTACCGCATCACCCCCGTCACCGTCCCGGGCATCAAGGGCGTCCAGCTGGTGGCTGGCGGCCGCGAGCACAGCGTCGCCCTGCTCGGCGACAACACCGTCCGCTCCTGGGGCGCCAACGGCTCCGGCCAGCTCGCCAACGGCACCACCACGGACAGCTCCACCCCGGTCATCTCACTCACCGCCCTGACCGGCGTCGACAAGATCGCCGCCCCGGTCAGCGGTGACTTCAGCCTCGCCAACTGAGGCCCGACCCGCTACGGCCCGCACCACCACCGGTGCGCGCCGTAGCAGTTCGGCCTTGACGTCGGCGGGGTCAGGCCGCCGCGGTCTCCGCCTGTGCGCGGCTCCGGCCGACGGCGGCCTGACCGATCTCACCGGCCGTCAAGACGCTGACCGGCAGGGCGCTTTCTCGCCTTTCCCGCCGACGGCCGCCAGCTCATCGTGATGGCATCACCCGCGACGCCGGCAACGATCGCCACAGGCTGGAGGATCCTCCCATCCAGTAGCCGGGCAGCCCGCCAGTTAACTCTGAGATCAAAGACAGGCGCCCACGATAGACCCTGGCTGACCTGCGAGAATATCCTTAGATGCAGTCTCTCGCGCCCTTGCCGACGAACCGTCGACCCAGGGATCCCGGGGCTGGTGACTTCGCTCCGCCGAGTACCCTCAGCTGGTGGAAGTTCGCCAAAGGGCTGGCACTGCCCGAGCGTTGGCGATCCGGCTGATGGCGGTGGGGGAGCTGCCACGAGCCGGGGATCGCCTCGGTGCTGATCATCCGGGCTGGTTCAGGGCCCGGGTCAGCTCGCGGTTGGTCGAGCGTGCGGCCTCCAGGTCCTCCAGGGCCTCCTTCAGTCTCAGCTTGAGGTCGCCCTTGTCGTTCTCGAGTTGGACGATCCGCTGCTGGAGCTTTTCGGCGCTCTCGGGGGCGCCGAGCCCCGACTCGCGCCATGTCTGGTCGCCCATCAGCTGGGACAGCCGCTTCTCCAGCAGGGCGATCCTGCCCCCGAGCCTGGCGTTGCGCTCGTTCGCGGCGGCCAGGTCTGCCATCAGCGAGGCCCGTGAGACCCCGGCTCCCGTCACCACGTCCCCGGCGGGGGACTGCTCGGCGGTGTGGATCTGCGTGAGCAGGTCGCGGGGGCGATACAGGAAGGTGCGGTCCACCCCCGCCCGCCGGGCCACGGCGGTTACCGACACCTCCTGGCCCGCGGCCTGCAGATCGCGCAGCGACTGCTCGACCCGGGCTCGGCGGCGCTCAGTATCGGCCTGGCGGCCCGGGACGTCTACGGGCCTGCTCGCGGACGGCCGCCGGCTGTCCTCGGTCAGCGCCGTGCTGCGCGACGGGGACGGCCGGGCGGCAGCGGTGCTCTGCGTCAACCTCGACCGCACCCCGCTGGAGAAGGCCGCCGCCGTGCTGTCCGCCTTCGGGGCGCCCACCGTGCACCGACCGGAGCCGCTGTTCGACCAGGACTGGTCCGAGCGCATCCAGCACGCCGTCGGCGGCTACCTGCGCGAGCACGGCCGCCCGGTCGAGCGGCTCACCCGGCAGGACCGGCTGGCCGTGCTGGCCGAGCTGGACCAGGCCGGGGTGTTCGCCGTCCGCAAGGCCGCCCTCGCCGTCGCCGAGGCGCTCGGGGTGTCCCGGTCCACCGTCTACGCCCTGCTGACCGAGCTCAGGTCCACCCCCTCCGAAGGACTGGCGCGATGACCCGACTGCCCGACTTCCGACTCGAAACCCACTTCTCCCGCTGGGAGTTCACCGCCCGGCACCACCTGACCGCCTCCGACGCCCAGACCATGACCATGGGCGAGCTGCTCGCCCTCGCCGACGACGCCGACCGCGAAGCCTTCGAGCACCTCGCACTGGGTTACACCGAGACCTTCGGCGACCCGGGCCTGCGCGCGGCGATCGCGGCCGACCACCGGGAGGCGGGTCCGGAGGACGTGATCTGCTTCGCCGGCGCCGAGGAGGCGCTCTACCTGGCGATGAACGTGCTGCTCGGCCCGGACGACCACGCCGTGGTGGTCAC
Source organism: Kitasatospora sp. NPDC101801 (assembly GCF_044766665.1). Taxonomy (NCBI): domain Bacteria; kingdom Bacillati; phylum Actinomycetota; class Actinomycetes; order Kitasatosporales; family Streptomycetaceae; genus Kitasatospora; species Kitasatospora sp. NPDC101801. Next base: position 74,082 of record NZ_JBIWML010000022.1, on the reverse strand, counting down.
CCCGAACTACCAGGCCGCCGAGACCGTCCCGCTCGCCCTCTGCGAGGTCACCGGCGTCGCCCTGGACCCGGACCGGGACTGGGCGTTGGACCTCGACCTGGTCCGGACCGCGCTGCGCCCGAACACCCGGGTGCTGTCGGTCAACTTCCCCAACAACCCCACCGGCAAGGTGATCGACGCCGCCGATTTCGCCACCCTGGCGCAGCTCTGCGACGAGCGCGGCATCCGGCTGTTCAGCGACGAGGTCTACCGGGGCCTGGAGCGCGACCGGGACCGGACCCTCCCGCAGGCCGCCGACCTCTCGCCGAGCGCGCTCTCGCTGAACGTGACGTCCAAGTCGCTCGGCCTGCCCGGCCTGCGGATCGGCTGGATCGTCTGCCGAGACCGGGAGTTGAGGTCCCGGCTGGAGCGGGCCAAGCACTACACCACGATCTGCAACTCGGCCCCGAGCGAGGTGCTGGCCCGGATCGCCCTGAAGGCCCGCAGCACCATCCTGGACCGGAACCGGGCGCTGCTGGCGGCCAACCTGCCGGTCTTCGACGCGTTCTTCGCCGACTTCCCCGACCTCTTCGACTGGCGGGCCCCGGACGGCGGTTGCGTCGCCTACCCGCGCTACCTGGGCGCCGAGGGCGTGGAGACCTTCTGCACCCGGCTGGTCCAGGAGGCCGGCGTCCTGCTGCTGCCCGCGAGCATCTACCGCTCGGAGCTGACGCCCACGCCCACCGACCGGTTCCGGATCGGCCTCGGCCGGCGCGACCCGGAGGCGGGCCTGGCGGCCCTGGCCGACTGGCTCCGCACCCGGCGCTGACCCACCGACGGTGACCCGCCCGAGACGCGCCCCCGGTGGCCCGCCCGAACGGGCGGGCCACCGGGGGCGGTTCGGCGACCGACCGCTCAGAGGCCGAGCGCCGCCGCCGCCAGCGCGGTGCCCTGCACCCGGGCCGAGATCTTGGCGAACGCCAAGTCACGGGAGGTGGAGGTGTCGTCCGCGAACGGCGCGAAGCCGCAGTCGTCGGTGGTGCCCAGCTGGTCCACCGGGATGTACCGGGCCGCCGCCAGCACCCGGTCACGGACCTGCTCCGGGGTCTCCACCACGGGGTCGATCGGGTCGGTCACCCCGATGAACACCCGGATGCCCGGCCGGAGTTGCTCGGCGATGATGCCGAGCACCCGGTCCGGGTCCGCCTCGCCGGCCAGCTGGACGTAGAAGTTGCCGACCTTGAGCCGGAACAGCTTGGGCAGCAGGTCGGCGTAGTCGACGTCCAGGCTGTGGGTGGAGTCGTGGTCGCCGCCCGGGCAGGTGTGCACACCCAGCCGCGAGCGCTGCTCCTCGTCGAACCGGCCGAGCACCTCATTGTTGAGCGCGATGAAGTCGTCCAGCACCGATCCGGACGGGTCGAGCTTGAGCGACAACCGGCCCTCGGTGAAGTCCAGTTGGACCGCGTGCGCGCCCGCGTCCAGGCAGCCCCGGATGTCGGCCTCGGCCTCGTTCGCCAGGTCGGCCAGGAACGCCTCCCGCGAGTAGCCGGCGATCGCGTCGGCCGGGTAGAGCAGGCTGAGCGCGGACGGGGCGATCACCGCCTGCTTGACCGGGAGGGTGGTGTACCGCTGGGCGCCCCGCAGATAGCTCTCCGCGCCGACCTGGTAGCGGAACGGCCCGGCGGTCAGCTTCGGCAGCTGCCGGGTGTGGCCGTCGGCGAACGGGATGACCGCGCCGTCCGGGTCGAGGGTGGTCAGCCCCGCCAGGGGGTAGGTGACGAAGCTGGGCTTGGCCTGCTCCCCGTCCACCAGGACGGGGCAGCCCAGCTGCTCCAGGGCGGCCAGCGTGTCGGCCGTCGCCTGCTCCTGAAGCTTCGTCAGATCCGCCGCGCTCAGCCGCCCTTCGGCGTGCTCGGTCAGTGCCTGCTGCAGGACACGCGGGCGCGGGATGCTACCGATTGACTCCGTGGGGATACTCATGGTGACGACCGTAGGAAGTGGCACTCCCCTCCGCAACAAGGCGTCGATCGCACCCGTCCGGTCCGTCGGTCCCCCGGTACACCCCGGCCGGGGACAAGACCGCAGGTCGGCCGGGCCTTCGGGTGGCGGTCCGGGGGAACGGACGGGCCGGGTCCGGCCGGATTCCGTGGACGAAAGTTCACCAATCGGTGTCGGCCGCCGCGTCGGGTTGATTCAGGATCCGATCGGATCGTCTCCGCCGACCACCGGCCGGCGGATCAGCCCCGGACCAGCCTGCGCATCCGGTACAGCGGCGTGCGCCGCTCGCTCCTGGCCACGGTGGCCCGGTCCAGCTCCTCCATCAGGCGGCGGGACCGGTGCTCCAGGTCCAGCTCGTCCAGTATCCGGTCCAGTTCGGCCAGCAGGGACCCGTGCAGCTGCCAGGCGTCGGGGTGCTGCCGCACCTGGTCCAGCAGCAGCCGGGCAAGGTTCTCCCGACTCGCCAGGGCCGCGCTGAGCTCGTCGGCCAGCCGCCGTTCGGCGGCCTCGGCGTTGCGGCTGACCTGTGTGGTGACCAGCACCGAGAAGCTGACCAACGCGCCGCCCACGTGGGCGAACAGCTCCTCCAGCGCGAGCGCCACGTCCGGCGGGAACAGCGCCTCCTCGCCGGTGCGCCGCTTGGCCAGGTCGGTGAGCGAGCGGGCCAGCACCCGGATCACCACGACGCAGATCTCCAGGGTGTCCAGCCCGGTGCGCAGCACCAGCCGGGAGAGCAGCCCCTCGGAGATCCGGGGATTGAACCGCAGGCTGTCCTCGGCCTGCCGCAGGGCGGCGTCCACCTCGGCGATCGCCTGGTCCAGCGCCCGCGCCTCGTGCAGCCGGGCGGCGGCCAGGTCCACCTCGGTCGGGCCGTGCAGCTGTTCGGCCAGCCGCAGCAGCAGGTGGCGGGCCCGGCGGGCCAGGTCCTCGATCGACTCACCGGCCGTGTCGAGCCAGACCGGGGGCGCGAACAGCAGGTTGAACAGCAGGCCGACGCCGGCGCCGATCAGGGTCTCCAGCACCCGGTCCCAGGCCTGGGTGGCGAGCCGGGTCACCCCCAGCACCAGCATCGCGCTGATCGCCACCTCGTTGACGAACTCGTCCACCCGGACGAACTGACCGACCGTCAGCGACGCCAGGATGATCAGCCCGAGGCTCCACCAGCTGAGCCCCATCACCGCGCTGAAGCCGATCGCGATCAGCACGCCCACCACCACCGAGTTCACCCGGCGGATGCTGGTGGTCAGCGTCGAGTAGACGGTCACCTGGACCACCAGCAGCGCCGTCAGCGGAGCGGTGAGCGGCGCGGGCTCGGTGCTCAGCTGCACGGCCACGGCATAGGCGAGGGTGGCCGCGAGGGTGGCCCGGACGGTCAGGTGGACCACCGGTTCGCGGAGGTACCGGCGTACGTTCGCGGACAGGATCGCTCGCATCTCGGACATTCTCCCCGCCTGCCCGCCGATGCCGGGCCGAGACGCGCAGCGACCGGCCGGCAACCCGTGGAAACCCACCGGCGCACCCGGCCACCCCTGCGTAGGGTGGACGCAACGGTGGACCACAGGGAGGCGACAGTGCCGATCGACGTCGAACGGGCCCGGCGGGACACGGCGGGCTGTACGAACGTGACCCACCTCAACAACGCCGGCTCCGCCCTGCCGCCGCGTCAGGTGGTGGACGCGGTGGTGCACCACCTGCGGCTGGAGGAGGAGGGCGGCGGCTACGAGGCCGCCCTCGCCGAGACCGACCGGATCGAGCACGTCTACGGCGCGCTGGCCCGGCTGATCGGCGCCGGTCCGCACGAGATCGCGCTCCAGGAGAACGCCACCCGGGCCTGGGACATGGCCTTCCACGGGCTGCGCTGGCAACCCGGCGACCGGATCCTGACCGGCCGCTCGGAGTACGCCAGCAACGCGATCGCCTACCTCCAGACCGCCCGGCGGTACGGCGTCCGGGTCGAGGTGGTGCCGGACGACGAACACGGGCAGATCTCCGTACCGGCGCTGCGCGAGCTGATCGACGAGCGGGTGAAGCTGATCGGCGTCACCCACGTCCCGACCCAGGGCGGCCTGGTCAACCCGGCGGCCGAGATCGGCGAGGTGGCCCGGGCTGCCGGGGTCAGGTACCTGCTGGACGCCTGCCAGTCGGTCGGCCAACTGCCGCTGGACGTCCGGGAGATCGGCTGCGACCTGCTCACCGCCCCCGGCCGCAAGTACCTGCGCGGGCCGCGCGGCACCGGCTTCCTGTACTGCTCGGAACGGCTGCTGGAGAGTCTGGAGCCGCCGTTCCTCGACCTGCGGTCGGCGGTCTGGACCGGCCCGGACTCCTACCGGGTCCGCGACGACGCCCGCCGGTTCGAGAGCTGGGAGAACGGGGTGGCCGGCCGGATCGGGCTCGGGGTCGCGGTGGACTACGCGCTCGACCTCGGGCTACCCGCGATCGAACAGCGGATCACCGAGCTGGCGGAGGGCCTGCGCGAGCGGCTCCGGGCACTGCCCGGCGTACGGATGCACGACCGGGGTGTGCGGCAGTGCGGGATCGTCAGCCTGACCGTCGACGGCCACGACAGCTCCGACCTGCTCCGCGAGCTGCGGGCGCAGCGGATCAACCTCTCGGTGTCGACGGTCGGTCAGGCCCGCTGGGACCTGGCCGAGCGCGGCCTGGAGTCGGTGCTGCGGGCCTCGGTGCACTACTACAACACCGAGCAGGAGCTGGACCGGCTCTGCGCCGCCCTGCCCGCCCCCCGGCCGACCGGCCTCGGCTGACCCCGCGCGTCGTCCCCCGGGGGCGGGCCGATCCGGTCCTATGCTCACTTTTCGGGCGCCGGATCCGGCGCAGCACCCGCCGGCCGCGTGCGCTCGAAGGCCCTGCGTCAGAAGGGGTACCGGCAGGCCAGTCGGAAGGGCACCGGTATGCGCAGCGACGACCGCTTCACCACCTGTCTGTGGTTCGACGGCCAGGCCGAGGAGGCCGCCCGGTACTACCTGTCGGTCTTCGCGAACTCCCGGCTCGGCCGGATCACCCGCTACACCGAGGCCGGTCCAGGCCCGGCCGGTTCGGTGGTGACGGTCGAGTTCGAACTGAACGGGCAGAAGTTCGTCGGCCTGAACGGGGGGCCGGAGTTCCGCTTCACCGAGGCGGTGTCGTTCCAGATCCCGTGCGCCGACCAGGCGGAGATCGACCACTACTGGAGTCGGCTCACCGAGGACGGCGGCCACGGTGTCGCCTGCGGCTGGCTGAAGGACCGGTACGGGGTGTCCTGGCAGGTGGTGCCGACCGCCCTGATCGACATGGTCGCCGACCCGGACCCGGAGAAGGCCCGGCGGACCACCGAGGTGATGCTCCGGATGGTCAAGATCGACCTCGCCGCGCTGGAACGGGCCTACGCGGGCGAGTGACCCGCCGCCCGGTGCGGACCGGGTGGCCGCACCACCGCCCGGTCAGCCCCCGGCCTCCCAGAGCCCGGCGAAGAGCTGGTCCAACTGCTCCTCGCCGACCGGGGGTTCGGCCACCGGATCGGTGGCCCTGGTGTGGAACCCGGCCAGCAGCAGGGCCAGGTACCGGCGCCACAGGCCGGGGCGCAGGTCATCGGCGGCGGGGACGGCCCGGCAGAGCGGGCCGAGCAGGAACAGCAGGTCCATCGGGACCACGTCCAGCCGCATGCTGCCCTGCTGCTGGGCCCTGACCATCAGGGCGGTGACCGTGGCGGCGTTGCGGTGGCTCAGCTCGGCCAGCGCCGGAACGCTGGGGATCGCCATCGTCACCAGGTCGTTGAACCCCCGGTTGGCCGCCACCAGTTCGAAGATCCGGGCGAAGTACCGCTCGATCTCGACCCAGGCGTCCTCGCCCGCGAGCGCCTGCTCGCCGGCCTCGGCCAGCACCGAACCCGCCGTGGCGAACACCTCGCCGATCAGGTCCTCCCGGGTCGGGAAGTGCCGGTAGAGCGTGGCGTTGCCGACGCCCGCGCGGCGGGCGATCAGGTCCAGCGGGGTGTTCAGCCCCTGCTGGGCGAAGAGCTCGGCCGCCGCCTCGACCAGTGCCTCGCGGTTGCGCCGGGCGTCCCGCCGGCGGGGCGTGGCCTGCTGATCCGTCATGGGCCCACCTTAGTCAGTCGCTGAAACGGGGAGGACTCCCCACTACTGCTAGAGTAGCGCCCAGAAGCGGGGGGCAGTCCCCGTTTCAACCTGCTGCACGGATCGCGCACAAGGGGAGTGCCATGACCACCCGTCAGAACTCGGGGCGCCGCACGGCGGACTGGCTGGACGGCAGACTGGGCATCTACACGCTCGCCCGGACCAATCTCCGCAAGGTCTTTCCGGACCACTGGTCCTTCATGCTCGGCGAGATCTGCCTCTACAGCTTCGTCGTCATCGTGCTGACCGGCGTCTACCTGACGATGTTCTTCAAGCCGAGCATGGCCGAGGTGGTCTACCACGGCCCGTACCTGCCGCTGAACGGCATACCGATGTCGGAGGCCTACGCCTCCACCCTGCAGATCAGCTTCGAGGTGCGCGGCGGCCTGCTGATCCGTCAGATCCACCACTGGGCCGCACTGGTGTTCGTCGCGGCGATGTTCGTGCACATGATGCGGGTGTTCTTCACCGGCGCGTTCCGCAAGCCGCGCGAGGTCAACTGGCTGTTCGGCTTCCTGCTGCTGTTCCTCGGGCTGCTGGACGGCCTGTTCGGCTACTCCCTGCCCGACGACCTGCTCTCCGGCACCGGCATCCGCTTCGTCGAGGGCTCCCTCCTCGCGCTGCCGCTGATCGGCACCTACGCGCAGATGTTCCTGTTCGGCGGCGAGTTCCCCGGGACCGACATCGTGCCGCGGTTCTTCACCCTGCACGTGCTGCTGATCCCGGGCGTCATCGTGGGCCTGCTGGTGGCCCACCTGATCCTGGTCTTCCACCACAAGCACACCCAGTGGGCCGGGCCCGGCCGGACCGAGCAGAACGTCGTCGGCATGCCGCTGATGCCGGTGTACATGGCCAAGGCGGGCGGCTTCTTCTTCCTGGTCTTCGGCATCATCGCGGTGATCTCCGCCATCGCCACCATCAACCCGATCTGGGCGTACGGTCCGTACCGCCCCGACCAGGTCTCCACCGACGCGCAGCCGGACTGGTACCTGGGCTTCGCCGAGGGGCTGATCCGGATCATGCCGGGCTGGGAGGTCGGCCTCTGGGGCCACACCCTCAACCTCGGCATCCTGATCCCCTTCCTGGCCTTCCCGCTGGTGCTCGGCGCGATCGCGGTCCACCCGTTCGTCGAGAGCTGGATCACCCAGGACAAGCGCGAGCACCACCTGCTGGACCGCCCCCGGAACGCGCCCGTGCGGACCGCGTTCGGCGCGGCCTGGATCAGCGTCTACCTGGTGCTGCTGGCCGCCGGTGGCAACGACCTGTTCGCCACCCACCTGCACCTCTCGCTGGACGGCATCACCCGGGCGGTCCGGGTCGGCGTGTTCGTGGTGCCGGTCGCGGTCTTCCTGATCACCAAGCGCTGGTGCCTCGGGCTCCAACGGCGCGACCGGGACAAGGTGTTGCACGGCCGGGAGACGGGCATCATCAAGCGGATGCCGCACGGCGAGTTCGTCGAACTCCACGAGCCGCTGCCGCAGGCCGAGTTGCACCGGCTGACCGCGCACGAGCAGTACTCCCCCGCCGAACTCCCGCCCCGGGCCGGGCTGCTGACCAAGGTCCGGGTCCGGGCCTCCCGCGCGTACTTCGGCCCGGGCGGGCAGATCAGCCGCCCGACCGCCGAGCAGCGCCGCGAGATCTCGCACACCGACCAGCACTGACCTGACACCGAGCACCGAGCACCGAGCACCGAGCACCGAGCACCGAGCACCGACGGAGCGTGAGATGAGCCGGCCCAGCGACCAACTCGCCGACAGGCGGCACCTGTTGATCACCACCTTCGAGCCCGACGGCACCGCCGCCACCGCCACCACCTGGGTGGTGCCGGACGGGCAGGCGCTCGGCGTCTGGGCCCCGACCGACTCGGCCGTGGTGCGGCACGTCCGGAGCCACCCGGGCATCCTGGTCGAGCCCTGCGACCCGCACGGCCGCCCGCTCGGCGGGCGGCAGCAGGCCAGGGCCGCCCTCTGCGACCCGGACACCACCGCCTGCTACCGCACCTCGCTGCTCAACAAGTACGGCCTGACGGCGATGCTCGCCCTGTTCCGCAGCCGGCTCCGGCTCGGGCTGGCGGGCACGGTCGGCATCCGGATCACCCTGACCGACCCGGACGCCGCGCTGCTGTTCGGCGCGGCCTGGACCCCGCCCGCCTCGTACAGCCTCAACTGACCACGGGATGCGGACAGCGGGCCGCCCGGGGCGAGCGGTGTCGGAGCCGTACGGTTGGATGATCATCATGACCGCCAACGATGTCGCCCTGCTGCTGCCCGCCCCGGACCTCCTGCGGGACCACTGCCGGGCGCTGGCCGTGCTGGACGCGATCCTCTGCCCCGAGTGGCCCGAGCGCTACTTCTCCTTCGACGCCGACTGGGCACCCGGTGAGCAGCTGGCCGCGATGAAGAACGGCTCCGGCGACGAGTACTCGGTCACCTTCACCCCGGCCGGCAGCTTCCTGCGCGGCTTCGACCACGAGTCGCCGATGAGCCCGTACTCCGAGGACCGGGTCTGGCCGGGCGTGCTGGACGAGGTCCCGGCGGAGCTCCGCTCCTGCGCCGAGGAGCCCGCCTTCACCGACCACGGCTTCACCGTCGTAACCGTCGCCCTGTGGCGGCTGGCCGACGACGAGCAGTGGCACACCGGCACCGTCGACCTCCCGCCCGGCCTGCCCGATCCGGACGGTGCCGACTGGCTGTTCCAGTCGCTCACCGACCGTTCGGCCGAGGCGTACGTCGACTTCGCCTCGGACTACTACGAGGTGCCGGTCGACCTGGCCGCCGTCCGGCACGTGCTGGCGCTCCGTCCGCTGACCACCGAGGTGGTCCGCGCCCTGAACCCCGAGCTGACCCTGGCGGACCTGGCCGACGACCTGGACGAGACCGGCTACCCGACGGCCTGACCGGCCGTCAGAGCAGCGGCCCGGCCAGCGGCAGCACCAGCTCGCACGGGACCGGGCGGGGGTGCGCCGGGTCGAGGGCGTTGAGCACGTGGGTCAGCGCGACCGGGTCGTAGGCGATCTCCAGGTGGTCGGCGGCGTCCAGCGGGCAGCCGTCCTGGAGGGTGATGTCGGTGACGTCCGGACCGGTCAGGAAGGCCGAGGCGTAGGGCGTCACCACCTCGTCGAAGCGGGAGGCGATCACGGTGTACCGGACGCCCGGCACCGTGTCGCCACCGGCGTTCAGCGCCGTGAGGAAGGCCGAGCCCTGCTCCTGCTGCACGCAGGCGGGGCAGGCCGGGCCGAGCAGGAACCGGTTGGCGGGCTCCAGCAGGCCGAGCGTCGACGCCAGCCCGGTGAGGCCGAGCAGGGTGGTGCCGTGGTTGCTCGGGGCCAGCCCGACCAGCTTGTCCACCTTGGCCGCACCGCCGAGGTTCTTCAGGTAGTGACGGGGCATCATGCCGCCCTGCGAGTGGCCGACCAGGTCCACCCTGGCCGCGCCGGTGGCGGCCGTGACCCGGTCGACGAAGGCGGCCAGCTGGGCCGCGCTCGCTTCGATCGGGCCGGTGCCCTGGATCGGGTCGCCCGCCGGTCCGCCGTAGTCGAGGGCGTAGACGCAGTAGCCGTTGTTCGCCAGCAGCGGCGCCGCCCCGCCCCAGTTGTCGTTCATGTTCTCGAAGGTGCCGTGCACCAGCACCACCGGGTTCGGGTGCGCCGGTCCGGGTCGGCAGGACCAGTCGTTCGCGCCGTCCGGGGCCACCCCGGGCTTCGGGAAGCCCGCCAGGAATCCCACCGTGGCATTGGTTTCGACCGGCCGCTGGGCAGCGGCCGAGGCGCTCGGGCCGACGGTGGTCAGCAGCGCGAACGCGGTGGCGGCCGCGGCGGCCGGCAGCCGCGGGGGCAAAGCTCTCATCTCCAGAACCGTCCTTCTCCGGATGGCGATCGGACCTCCCGACGGGGTGTCCGAGGGATAACTCCGCCGAGGGGTGGACGGTGACGCCGCCGGAGGGGCGACGCCGCACGGCAGGCCGGGCGGCGCCGCCCGGTGTCAGCCCGCCTGGTGGACCAGCCGGCCGCCCACGTAGGTCCGTTCGACCCGGGCGTCGGCGATCCGGTCGGCCGGGTGGGCGAACAGGTCGCGGTCCAGCACCACCAGGTCGGCCAGCAGGCCCGGACGCAGGCTGCCCGCCTGGTCGGTGCCGTTCACGTGGGCCGAGCCCGCCGTGTAGGCGGCGAGCGCGGTGCCGAGGTCGAGGCGCTGCTCGGGCAGGAAGACCCGGCCGTCGGTGGCGCCGGGTTCGGCCCGGTTGACCGCGACGTGGATGCCCGCCAGCGGGTCGGGGCTGCTCACCGGCCAGTCGCTGCCCGCCGCCAGGGTGGCGCCGGTGCGCAGCAGGTGGCCGAACGGGTACTGCCAGCCGGCCCGCTCGGGGCCGAGGAACGGGATGGTGAGCTCGTCCATCTGCGGCTCGTGGGCGGCCCAGAGCGGCTGGATGTTGGCGATCGCGCCGAGCCGGGCGAACCGGCCGAGGTCCTCGGGGTGCACCACCTGGAGGTGCGCCAGGTGGTGCCGGTTGCCGCGCTGGCCGTTGGCCGCGAGGGCGGCCTCGACCGCGTCCAGGGCCTCCCGGACGGCCCGGTCGCCGAGGGCGTGGAAGTGCACCTGGAAGTCGAGCGCGTCGAGCGCGCTGACGTACCCGCCGAGCAGCTTCGGGTCGACGAAGCTCAGGCCGGAGTTGGCGGTGGCACAGCCGCAGCCGTCCAGGTAGGGGGTGGTCATCGCGGCGGTGAAGTTCTCCGCGATGCCGTCCTGCATGATCTTCACCGAACCGGCCCGGAACCGCCCGTACGTCAACTCGGCACGCTTGGCGACCAGTTCGGGGATCTGCTCGGCGCCCCGGCCCCGGTCCCACCAGAGCGCGCCGGTCACCCGGGCGGTCAGGCTGCCCGCCCGGGCGGCGGCCAGGTAGGCGTCGGAGGGGTCGGGCTGGCCGTTGAAGACGCCGAGCAGCGCGTCCTGCCAGCCGGTGATGCCGAGCGAGTGCAGCAGCTGCTGGGCCCGGAGCAGCCCGGCCAGCCGGTCGGCCGCCGTGGTCGGCGGCACCAGCCGGGCGACCAGCGCGGTGGCACCCTCCTGGAGGACGCCGCTCGGCGTGCCGTCCGGCTCCCGCTCGATCCGGCCGTCGGCCGGGTCCGGGCTGTCCCTGGTCAGCCCGGCCAGCTCCAGTGCCCGGGTGTTCGCCCAGGCGCCGTGGTGGTCGCGGTTGACCAGGTAGACCGGGCGGTCGGCGACCACCGAGTCGAGCAGCTGCCGGGTGGGCAGCCCGCCCTCGAAGCTCTCCAGGGACCAGCCGCTGCCGGTGATCCACGGCCGGTCCGGGTGCGCGTCGGCGAAGGCCCGGACCCGGTCAAGGTAGTCCGTCACCCCGACCGTCTCGGTCAGGTCGCACTCGGCCAGCTCGGTGCCGCCGTACACCGCGTGGATGTGCGAGTCCTGAAAGCCGGGGACCAGCAACCTGCCCTTCAGGTCCACCACTTCGGTGCCGGGCCCGATCAGCTCCCGGACCTCCTGGTGGCCGACGGCGGTGATCCGCTCGCCGGTGACGGCCAGCGCGGTGGCCCGGGTCCTGGCGGCGTCGGCGGTGAACACCGGGCCACCGGTGAAGACCAGGTCTGCGTGGTTCATGCGGGTGTCTCCAGAGGGTTTCGGGTCGTCAGACCGAGGGGGTGAGTTCGATCGAGTCGGCGTCGGTGCCGCGACCGGTGACGAAGTACGGGGACTTGCGGACCCAGCGGGCCCAGGCGGCGGCCACCAGACCGGTGCCGACCATCAGCGCGGGGACCAGCAGCTGGAACCAGCCGTTGTCGGCGCTGACCTCGAAGTGGTCGGCCGAGTCGTAGAAGGTCCAGGTCAGGTAGCCGCCGACGGCGAGCAGCGCGGCCGCGCTCACCAGCGGGGCGACCACCACCCGCAGCCCGGCCAGCGGCTCGTCCCGGAGCAGGTGGCGGAACCGGACGGCGGCGGCCACGGCGGTCAGCGCGTAGTACAGCACCACCACGATGCCGATCGCGTTCACCGCCGCGCCGATCAGGTCGGTGACGGTGGGGATGACCAGCGAGAGCAGCGCGATCGCACCGGCGATCAGCACCAGCAGCACCGTCCCGGCGGCCGGGGTGCCGTGCTTCGGGTGGATCCGCATCCAGACCGGGCCGAGCGTGCGGTCCCGGCCCATCGCGAAGGTGCCGCGCGCGGTGGGGATCACCGAGGCCTGCAGCGAGGCCACGGCAGAGAACGTCAGGGCGATCAACGGCAGGGCGGCGATCGGCTGTTCGGCCAGCTTCGCGCCGAAGTAGGTCAGCCCCTGCGCCCCGTTGTCGGCCAGCTCGTCGAGCGGCAGCACCCGCTGGAAGGCGGTCCCGGCGAGCACGAACAGCAGCAGCATCATCACCAGCGCGACGATGCCGCCGCGCGAGGCGTCCCTCGGGTCGTGCACCTCCTCGGCGACGGTGAACACCGACTCGAAGCCCCAGTAGCAGAACACCGCCAGCACCATGCCCTGGGCCAGCGCGTCCATGCTCGGGATCGCGAACGGGTTGAACCACTCCAGCGAGAACGGCTGGTCGCCGACCAGCAGACCCCAGCCGCAGAAGACCAGCAGCACCGCGTACTCGAAGATCAGCAGGTACTTCTGCAGCCGGGCGGCCAGCGCCAGGCCACGGATCGCCACCAGCGTGGCGGCGGCCAGCACGACCAGACCGAGCAGCGTGGTCTGCAGCGTGGAGTCCGGGTCCAGGGCCAGGCCGGCGACGCTGTGCAGCCCCGCCTCGCCCGCCAGCTGGAGCACGGCCGAGCCGGTGACGGCGGTGGTGTACGCCATGAAGACGATGGTGCCGACCACGTTCACCCAGCCGGTCAGGAAGCCGAGCCAGGGGCTGAGCGTCCGGCCGACCCAGGTGTAGCTGTTGCCCGCGTTGGGCTCGACCCGGTTCAGCCGGCCGTACGCGACCGCGATGCCGAGCACCGGCAGGAAGGCCAGCAGCATGACGGCCGGCAGGTGCAGGCCGACCACACCCGCCGTCAGACCGAGCCCGATGCCGATGCTCGAGGTCGCCGCCGTACTGGAGGCAGCGATCACCACCCCGTCCACCACGCCGATCGACTTCCGCATGGTGACGCTCTGGGGCGAGGTTCTCGCCCCGTCCTTCGCTGTCGTCGTCAACAGACCACCGCCTTGACCAGGGGGCCTTCGGTCGGCCCCGGGTCCGGCAAATGAAACTCCGGGGGTCTTCACACGTCAATGCTGTTGTCATAAGGTTACGGCCATGGGCGACCGGGTGGTGGACGAGCCGGCCCGGCGACGACGCCGGCCGACCAAGCAGGGCACCGTACTGTCCGCACAGGGCATCGTGGACACCGCGCTCCGGCTGCTCGGCCAGCACGGCTCCGAAGCGCTCACCGTCCGCCGCCTCGGCGCGGCGCTGGGCGCCGACCCGAGCGCGATCTACCGGTACTTCCGCAGCACCGACGACCTGCTGCTGGCGATCACCGACGAACTGATCGGCCGCGCCCAGCAGGGCTGGCAGCCCACCGGCGACTGGCAGGCCGACCTGCGCGCGATCGGCCTGCGGATCCACGGCGCCTACCAGGCCCACCCGCAGGCCGCCCTGCTGGCCGCCTACCGGACCACCGGGCGGGCGTACGAGATCCAGGCCGTGGAGTCGATCCTCGGCCTGCTGCGGGACGCCGGCTTCCCCGACCGGGAGGCCGTCCAGCTCTACCACGCCTTCGTCGACCAGGGCCTGGCCTTCGCCGCCCTGGACGCCGCCGTGGACGCTCTCCCGGCCCCGGCCCGGGCCGCCGACCACGGCGTCTGGCAGACCAGCTACGCCCACCTCTCCGCCACCACCCACCCCCACATCGCGGCCACCGCCCCCCTGCTGGCCGCCGAGATGAACCGCAGCGCCTACCCGCTGGCGCTCGACCTGCTGCTCACCTCCTTCGCCGCCCGCCTGGCCCGCTGAACTCGGCCCCGACGCCGGCCCGGCCGCCCGGAGCAGCAGCCCGCGCGGGTGTCGGCAGCCGTGGTTAGGGTGACGCCCAGGACAACTCTCCGGGCAGGGAAGGGTCATCATCATGACTGCGTACGCCGAGGGAACCCCGTGCTGGGCCGACGCGATGTTCGCCGACGTCGAGGGCGCCAAGTCCTTCTACGGCGAGGTGCTGGGCTGGACGTTCGGCGAGGCCTCGTCCGAGTTCGGCAACTACACCCAGGCCTACTCCGACGGCAAGGCGGTGGCGGCCGTGGTCCCGCCGATGCCGGGGGCGGAGGGCCAGTCGGCCTGGTGCCTGTACCTCGCCTCGCCCGACGCGAAGGCCACCGCGGCGAAGATCACGGCGAACGGCGGCACGGTACTGATGGACCCGATGCAGGTCGGTGACTTCGGCTCGATGCTGCTCGCGGCCGACCCGGGCGGCGCCGTCTTCGGCGTCTGGCAGGGCGGGCAGCACGAGGGCTTCGAGAAGCGCGAGGAGCCCGGTGCGTACTGCTGGGCCGAGGTCTTCACCCGTGAGCCGGCGAAGGTGGACACCTTCTACCCTGCGGTCTTCCCGTACACGGCGCAGCAGGTGAACGACGCCAACGTCGACTTCCGGACGTACAGCGTGGCCGACCGCCCGGCGCTCGGTCGGATGGCGATGGGCCAGGAGTTCCCGGCCGAGGTGCCGTCGTTCGTCAACGTCTACTTCGCGGTGCCGGACTGCGACGCGGCGGTGGCCACCGCCACCGGGCTCGGCGCCGAGCTCCGGTTCGGCCCGATGACCAGCCCGTTCGGCCGGTTCGCCGGCCTGACGGACCCGCAGGGCGCCAACTTCTCGGTGATCGACCCGGACACCACCGAGGGCGAGATGCCACCGCTGACGGACGTCTGACGGTACGCCGGAGGCGGCCGCCCCGGTCGGGGTGGCCGCCTCCTCCGTGCCTGCTCCGTGCCTACTCCGGCAGCACCAGCGCCGGGGTCTCCCGGGTCAGCACCTCGCCCCGGAAGAACGCCGGGCTGCGCCGGGTCATCACGGCCATCACCAGCAGGCCGAGGGCCAGCACGCCGACCCCGATCACGAAGACCGAGCCGATGCCGAACACCGAGCTGCCCTGGCCGTAGGCGGGGTCGACCATGTCGCGCAGGCTCTGCCCGAAGATGCCGGCCAGGGTCAGCCCGCCGAGCAGCGGGAAGACCACCTTCAGCAGCGCGTCCCGGACCGAGCGGGTGAAGTCCCGACGGAAGTACCAGGCGCAGGCGAACGCGGTCAGCGAGTAGTAGAAGCAGATCATCAGGGTCAGCGCGGCGATGGTGTCCGCGAGGACGTGCTCGCTGATCAGGGTCATCACGGTGTAGAAGACGCCGGTCCCGACACCCGCCGTGACGATGGCCCGGCCCGGGGTCCGGTACTTCTCGTTGACCTCGGTGAAGGACGGCGGCAGTGCCTCGTAGACGCTCATCGCCAGCACCGTCCGGCTGACCGGGATGAAGGTGGTCTGCAGGCTCGCGGCGGCCGAGGCGAGCACCGCGACGAACAGCAGGATGCCCAGCGTCGGGCCCATCACCGGGCCGGCCAGCGCGGCGAAGACGTTCGAGGAGGTCTCCGGGTTGCCCAGCCCCGTGCCGGTGTCGCCGACGCCGGCGTACATCTGCACGGCGACGGCGGTGAACAGGTAGGAGCCGACCAGCACGGCCATCGCCAGCAGCGCGGCCCGGCCCGGGGTCTTCTCGCTGCCGCCGGTCTCCTCGTTGGCGCTCAGGCAGGCGTCCCAGCCCCAGTACATGAAGAGCGAGAGCGAGAGCCCGGCCACGAAGGACTTGAACGAGCTGGCCTGGAACGGGTCGAGCCAGGTCCAGGAGAAGTCCAGCGCACCCGGCGCGTCACCGGTGACCGCCTTGGCGATCGCCATCACCGCGAAGAGGCCGAGCACCGAGAGCTGCAACCCGACCAGGGCGTACTGGACGCCCTTGGTGGCGGTCATCCCCCGGTAGCTGATCGCGGTGGCGACCGCGATCAGCGCCAGGCAGGTCAGCACGTGGACCAGCTTGTCGTCGTTCAGTCCGGTGATCCACTCGCTGCCGGTGACCTCCCCGAGCAGCAGGTAGAAGTACTCCGTGGCCACCCCGGCGAGGTTCGACAGCACGATGATGGTGGCCACCACCAGGCCCCAGCCGCACATCCAGCCGACGTGCGGCCCGAAGGCCTTGACGGTCCAGGTGAACGAGGTGCCGCTGTCGGGGACGGCCTTGTTGAGTTCCCGGTAGGCGAACGCCACCAGCATCATCGGCAGGAAGCCGGCCAGGAAGAGCGCGGGCATCTGCAGCCCGACCGCCGCCACCGTGGTGCCGAGCGTGGTGGTCAGGCAGTAGACCGGGGCCACCGTCGAGACGCCGATGACGGAGTTCCCGAGCAGGCCGACCGAGTTGCTGTTGAGGCCCTTGGAGCGGACGCCGTCCTTGGCGTCCGCTCCGGCCGCCGGACCGGCGGCCTTCGGGCGGGAGTCGAGCTGAACCATGCTCGAACCGTACGTTGAACTGTTTCCGCAGCTCAGGGGCTTGCAGGTGACGAACCGTGACATGGATCATGCGGGTTTATTCAAGGATTTACCCTGGATTGCCTGGCATTGACGGGCTATTGCCTTGACATCGCAGGCACATGTCATGATCACCGGCGCAACGAAACCCGCACCGTTACCGAAATTGCCCCGGTATCACCGGGTGTGTGATCTGCCTCACGAAGCCGGCGGCTGGAAGCAGGCGGCGCTGACCCGGAAGATGATCCGATTCATCGGGCGGAACGACTGCGCCCACACCGCGACGGTCTTCTCCGGGTTCTTGCCCCAGACCTCGTGGTCCACCCTGTTCGCGTCCCACTGATCACCGAGACCGCCCCAGCCCTCGTCCTTGAGCCACTTCTGCAGACGCTCGACCGCCGGGTTCAGCTCCACCGGGTCAAGATCGTCCACCTGCCAGAAGTGGATGGCGTCCCGAGCGTCCTTGGATCCACCGTGGTCCTCGCAGCCGGAGAAGTTGACCGCCTCGCTCTGGCCGAGCCGGCCCTTCACCCCCAGGGCCTGGTACGCCCGGTCGGAGGCCTGCTTGAGCTCGGCCCGGATCTGGTCCTCGGTGGCGATGCGCAACGACGTGTCCTTCGTGGAGTCCGCGGTGGGCCCGCAGGAAGTCAGCAGGGTCAGTACCAGGACGGCGGCGGCCACCGTCCGGAGTCTCGTCAGGATGCTCAATTCTCCAGGCCGACCTTGTCGTAGTTGCCGGTGATGATCGCGGCCTGGTTGCCCAACGCACTGTGCGGCTTGCCGTTGTTGTTCCAGTACTCGCTGTGGCCGTGGTTCCCGTCGGTGGTGATCCGGTTGGCACCGAAGTCGTCCGAGGTCGGCGTGTTGGGGAAGTCGAACCAGCCGCCCCGGCCGTGCTTGAGCACCCCGAGTTCCGGGACCGGGTCGCCGTCCGCCTCGGCCGCCCAGACGTGCTTCGGGTCGATGTTCAGGTCCTTGGCGTGCTGGACGTGCATGCCCGGACTGCCCGCGACGATGATGTCGTCCGCCGCCAGGCCGTTCCCGTTCTTCGCCGCTTCTCCGACCACGACCGAACCATAGCTGTGGCCGATCACCGAGGTGTGGCGCGGCCCGCCGTCGTGCGTGACGCCGAGGCTGTCCACGTAGCGGTCCAGCTTGGGAGCACCGTCCTCCGCGTAGTTGTCGAAGGGGGCGTCCTTCACCACCGAGTCGGGCGCGTCGTAGCCCAGCCACATGATCGTGGCGGTGTCCCCGGGCCTGCCGTACTGGTCCGACGCCGCCTGCAGGTCCTTCATCCGGTTCAGGTCGCCGCCGATCCCGTCCAACTCGGCCGTGGTGCCCGGGATGTAGACGGCGGTGTTCTTCGCGGTGTCCGGGTTGCCGAAGGCCACGATGGCCTGGCCGTCGTCCTCCGGGTCGAGCCCGAGCAGCAGCACCTCGGGGCCCTTGGGGTCACGGTCCTCCGACTCCAGCCGGTCGCGGAGCTTCTGCAGTGCCCCGAGCCGCTTTCGGCCGTCCTCGGAGGTGTCGTTCCTGGCCAGGTCCAACTGCTGCTCCAGCTGGGCCCGGTTGGCGACGTCCCGGACGTGGCTCGGGATGCCGTTGCGGTTGCCGACCTCGGCCGGGTAGAGCGCCAGGTACTCGCGCTGCTGCTGCTGGGTCAGCGAGTTCCACCACTTGGCGTTGTCAGCCGGGTTGTCGTTGTTCGGCACCACCGAGGCCAGCCCGAGCGAGGACCGCATCCCGGCCCCGTCGGTGGCGACCTCCGCCTGCGCCTTTGCGCTGTCCGCGTTGACCACGTCACCGTTCAACTGGCCCAGCGAGGCCGCCCCGTCGGCGCTGGCCTGCTCGGCCTTGCGCACCGCGTCCTCGATCCGCTGCCTGAACTCGCCCAGCCGGGCGTTCTGCTGACGGTTGATCTCCTGGGCGTCCGGGTCGTGCCGCGCCACCGGGTCCAGCTGCGGCCCGGTGACCCAACCGTCGTCGTCCACCTGGTAGTTGTTGCTCTCCGCCTCCGAGACGGCGGACCGCAGCTCCTGCTGGGCGGCGGACATCCGCTGGTGCACGGTGTCGATGGTGACCGCGATCGCCATCGCCTCGGCGTTCACGATGCCGAGCTGCTCCTCGGCCCGCTCCAGCTTCCCGTACGCCGCGTCGGCGTCGTCGCCCGCCCAGCCGGACCGGCGCAGCGCACCGCTCACCTGGCCGCGATGGCGGGACTGCGCCTCGCCGCTGCCCTCGCCGAGCTTGCGCCAGGAGGCTGCGGCGGCCTCCAGGTCACCGAAGTTCTGCTTCATCAGAAGCGCGTAGCTGCCGGCCATCGCGTTAGCCCACCTTCATCGAGGAGGCGACCAACTGCTCGTTGTTCCGGTGCTGCGCGGCCGTGCTGCGGAGTGCGTCCGCGTTGCCGTCCATCGACCGGTGCAGGCCGGTCAGCGCGGTGCGCCAGCTGTCAGCGATCTGGCCCAACTGGGCGGAGACCGACCAGCCGGCGGTGGAGGAGGACGCCTCGTCGGCGTCCTTGACCGCCCGGTCCGAGACCGGCCTGAGGTCGCCGCTGAGGTCGGTGACCACCTTGGCCGCGCTGTCCAGCTCCGCTGGATCCACGTTCAGTTGCGATGACAAGGTTTCGCCCCCACGAATCGGCCGCACTCGGTCAACTGTCGGCGACACCCTAGTGAACGTGAGCCTCCGCTCGCGATCCCGGCCGCCGAACCGTCACCGACCCGGGACTAAACCAGGCCGGACTGACGGATCGTGAGGTTCAGCCGGCCGACCAGACCGAGGGCCGGATCGGCCGTCCCGGGGTGGGTGCGCGGCACGCCGTGGTAGGCGAACCGCATCGGGCCGCCGAAGACCAGCAGGTCACCGCTGCGGAGTTCGAGGTCGGTCCACGGCCTGGTCCTGGTCTCGGTGTTGCCCAGCCGGAACACGCAGCTGTCACCGAGCGAGAGCGAGACCACCGGCGCGTCGGACCGCTCGTCCTTGTCCTGGTGCAGGCCCATCTGCGCGCCGTGCGCGTAGTGGTTCACCACCCCGATGTCCGGCCGGTAGTCGGCCGTGCCCGCGATGCCGGTCGGCTCGGGGCCGTACGCGTCGGCCAGCGCCCGCCGGGCCAGCTCCCCCAGCACCGGCGGGAACGGCTTGACCGGCGAACCGTCGCCGTCCGCCACCGTCCGGACGTAGCGGTACGGGTACCAGTGCCAGCCCAGCGAGAGCGAGCGGACCGACATCTCGCCGCCGTTCGGCATCCGTACCGTCCGCATCCCGGCCGGCGGCCTGGCCCACTCCCGGCAGGCCGCGACCAGGTCGTGCTGCTCGGCGGGGCTCAGCCAGTCCGGCAGGTGCACCACGCCGGGCGCCGGGTCGGCCCGCTCGCGCGGGAAGAGTTCCATGGCTCCCATCCTGGCAGCCCGCCGGGCGGGTCAGCGGAGCAGACCGAGCTCCCGGGCGCAGTGCCCCCACGCCTCCCAGCCCTGCTCACGGCGGATCTCCTCGGCCACGGTGATCTGGTGCCGGCGCGGTGCCCGGTCCGGCCGGTCGGCGAACCGGAGCCCGCCCGCCTCCTGCCAGCTCGGCGGCCAGATCTGCAGACCGCCGTAGTAGCCGTTGCCGGTGTCGGCGTGCCAGTCGCCGTCGCTCTCGCAGCGGGCCAGCCGCTCCCAGGTGGTGTCCGGGACGGAGTTCGCCGCGGCGGCGGGCAGCACGCCGGGGACGAGCGCAGCGGCGGTGAGCAGGGCGGTGGCGAGGGTCGGCAGCAGTATCGGTCGCATGGCCTCATGAAGGCACGGCCCCGGCCCCTCGGCACCACGGCCGGTCCGTCCGGACGACGACGCACCACGGCCGCCCGCTCCACGAGGGAGCGGGCGGCCGTTGCCGATGCGCTGTCTGCTCAGCTCACTGAGCGTCGGGCGGTGATCAGAGCGAGATGACCTGACCCGGGAAGATCAGGTCCGGGTTGCCACCGAGGACGGAGGCGTTGTTGCTGTAGACCGTCTTCCAGTCCAGGCCCTTGTCGGCGGCGATCTTGCTCAGGGTGTCGCCGCTCTTGATGGTGTAGTTGCCACCGTTGGACTTGGCCGGAGCCGACGGGGCCTTGGTCTCCGCCTTGGGGGCGGCGGCCTTGGTCTCGGCCTTCGGCGCGGCGGCCTTGACCTCGGCCTTGGGGGCCGCGGCGGCCTTGGTCTCGGTCTTCGGGGCGACCGTGGGGGTGCTCTTCGGCGCCTGGGCACGGGTCTCGGAGCGCGAGGCCTTGTTGGAGGAGGAGTTGCTGCTGCTCGCCGAAGTGTCGACGTCGGCAGCGGCGCCGCCCTTGGTCAGACCGGCCTTGACGGAGCAGACCGGCCAGGCGCCGGGGCCCTGCGAGGCGAGCACCTTCTCGGCGACCGCGATCTGCTGGGCCTTGGTGGCCTGGTTGGCCTGCGGGGCGTAGGAGGTACCGCCGAAGGCGGCCCACGTGCTGGAGGTGAACTGCAGGCCACCGTAGAAGCCGTTGCCGTTGGCAATGCTCCAGTCACCGGTGGACTCGCACTGCGCGACCTGGTCCCAGGTGGAGACCGAGGCGGCGGAGGCCGAGTTGGCCGTGACGAGGCCGGCCACGGGCAGGGCGGCGATGACGCCGCCCATGACAGCCAGCCGAACGCGGTTGCGCTTGACGGCGGTGGTGGCAGCGGCGGTCTCGTTACGGAAGGTCATGAGTATCCTCTCGACAATCCCGGGCAGGCATGCGGAACCAAGCCCTGGAAGAGCGTGATTTCGTCTGCCGCGTCCGCAAGACGGCCGTGCACGTCTGGGAATCAACGTGCGCGCCGCCCCGGCAACCTCCCGCACACCTGCGCCGCCCTGAGGGCGAGTCACGCTGGTGGGCACCTGCCGCACCGGTGGGAACCGGGGGCCGTGCACCGGGAGGTGAACCCGGGTAGTGCTCGTTGCACTGGTTACGAAGCTACGAGCCGGATCGACAGGCTCCAAACGTTTTCGGGTTTACCCAGCTCAGCCGCCTGTTACCGGCAGTAAAGATCAAGTAAATGTGGGGTGAATGTCCGTTTTGGACCCCCATTCCATGATCAAACCTCTGCTCCGGGTGGCCTGGGTCACATTCTGCGCCCTGTGAGCTCGCGCACAATGTCGACAGATTGTGACCTCTGCTCTACGTGGCGCAGTCGGATTCGGGGCAAATCCCGTCACGATCACTCGGACCCGTGACCGCAGCCACAACGGCCCGTTGGTAATGGCGATCGGGCGTGCCCGCGCCACCCCCACGACCAACCGAGGAGCCCCCCGTGCCGCGCATGCTCGAAGTCAGCGACGAGGTCCGCGCCGAAATCGGTGACGACGAGGCAGACAGTCTGCTCGCCGGCGCCCACGCGCCCGACAGCTACGACTGCACCTCCTGCCGAACCCCCGGCGACTCCAGCCGGGAGGCCACCAGCACGGTGCTCTTCGTCGCCGACGAGACGGCGGTGCTCGCCTTCGCCCACTCCCGCTGCATCCCCTCCCAGGTGGTCCCGGTCTCCGAGGAGCAGCTGGCCGGCGCCGTCCGCAGCATCAGCCAGGCCCAGGCCCCTGCGCCCGTCCCGGCCCCGGCCGCACCGGCCGCCCCGGTGGCCGGGCAGCCCTCGGTCTCCAGCACCGGCCAGCCCGCCGTCCTCGGCATCACCTGCGGCCTGGTGCTCTGCGGCGACACCGGGCACGCCGCCCTGGTGATCGAGCCGACCGGCCCGGTCGGCCGCCCCGGCAACACCACCGGCGAGGACGAGTTCCTCGACCTGCTCACCGAGCAGGGCTTCCAGTTCGTCGAGGACGTCAACAAGGCCCCCGCCCAGCTGCCCGGCTGGTCGGTGCTGATGGCGATGGGCCAGCTGCACGCGATCCTGCACCCCACCCCGACCGGCACCAACGCCGCCTGGTGGCAGGCCCACCAGCCGCTCCAGGTCACCGAAGCCTGGCGCTCCGCCGCCCGCCAGCTCTCCGCCGTCACCATGTACGCCGCCCCGGCCGGGACCATCGGCCGCCAGCCCCGCGAGGACCTGCTCCGCCAGGCTCTCGACCGCGCCACCGCCCGCGGTCTCCTGGTCGCCGCCTCCCTCCCCCTCGCCGGCACCTGAGCCGCCCGCCCCCGGGCCCGGGGCTGCACCTTCGGCAGGCGCTCGGGGCTGCACTTTTGGCAGGTGCTCGGGCATCTACGGTTCAGGGGCTCGGGGAACTGCGAGGAGATCTGGCGTGCGGGTCACTGCGAAAGTGCCTGACCACCCACGCAACGGTGACCTTGTACGAGGCCGGCGTCGCAGTTCCCCGAGCCCCTGACTCCGTAGCGGGCTGAGCACCGCACATCAGAAGAGCCCCTGGCGCCAGAAGCAGCGCCCCGGCCCCAAGCCGCACGGAGTGCCCCCGCATCTCCTGCCGCTCTCACTCGTTGGGTCCTACGTGTACAGCTACGAGGTCGCCGCCGCCCACCGCCAGCCCACGAGCCGTCCCATCCCGGGTATGCGCCCGTCGTACGACGCGGAGAACCCCACCTCGCCGACGCCGATCTACGACGCGTTGTACTCGGAGTACCGCCGTCTCTTCCGGGCCCTGCCCGGCGACCGGACCGGCGAGGAGGACCTGCGCTTCACCGGGTTCGCCACCCGTGACCCGTACGCCGCCGGGCGGGCCGAGCAGTACCCGCCGCAGCAGCAGACGTTCCACACCTACCCGGGTCACGCGCAGGGCACCCCGCAGTTCATGCCGGCCCAGTCCAGCAGCCCCGCCACCGGCCAGGGCTGGGTGGCCACCGGCTACCTCTCCCCGGCGGTCGGCGGCCGCCACCGCAGCATGCTCTCGCTGCCCCCGGCCGGGTACTGAGGCACGACGAAGGGGCCGGGCGAACGCCGCCCGGCCCCTTCGTCGTGTGATGACCTACTTGGTGCGCTTGCGCTTCTCCCGCACTCGCACGGAGATCGAGATCGGCGTCCCGACGAACCCGAACTCCTCCCGCAGGCGGCGCTCGACGAAGCGGCGGTATCCGGCCTCCAGGAAGCCGGAGGCGAACAGCACGAACCGCGGCGGCTTGACGCCGGCCTGGGTGCCGAACAGGATGCGCGGCTGCTTGCCACCGCGGACCGGGTGCGGGTGACCGGCCACCAGCTCGCCGAGGAAGGCGTTCAGGCGGGCGGTGGAGATCCGGGTCTCCCAGCCGGCCAGCGCGGTCTCGATCGCCGGGACGAGCTTCTCCATGTGGCGGCCGGTCTTCGCCGAGACGTTGACCCGGGGCGCCCACTGGACCTGGACCAGGTCCTTCTCGATCTCGCGCTCGAGGTAATAGCGGCGCTCTTCGTCGATCTGGTCCCACTTGTTGTACGCGATCACCACGGCCCGGCCGGCCTCGACGGCCATCGTGATGATCCGGGTGTCCTGCTCGGCGAGGGTCTCGCTGGCGTCCACCAGGACCACCGCGACCTCGGCCTTCTCCAGCGCGGCGGAGGTGCGCAGCGAGGCGTAGAAGTCCGCGCCCGCGGTCAGGTGCACCCGGCGGCGGATACCGGCGGTGTCGACGAACTTCCAGGTCTTGCCGCCGAGTTCGATCATCTCGTCGACCGGGTCACGAGTGGTGCCGGCCAGCTCGTTGACGACCACCCGCTCCTCGCCGGCGACCTTGTTGAGCAGGCTGGACTTGCCGACGTTCGGCCGGCCGATCAGCGCCACCCGGCGGGGGCCGCCGGTCGGGACGCCGAAGGTCTGCGGCGGGGCGTCCGGCAGCGCGGCCATCACGGCGTCCAGCAGGTCACCGGAGCCGCGGCCGTGCAGGGCCGAGACGGGGTAGGGCTCGCCCAGGCCGAGCGACCAGAGGTAGGTGGCCTCGACCTCGGTGGACTGGCCGTCCACCTTGTTGGCGCACAGCACGGTGGGCTTGCCGGCCCGCCGGATGATCTTGATCAGGGCCTCGTCGGTGTCGGTGGCGCCGACGTTGGCGTCCACCACGAAGAGCACCGCGTCGGCGGTCTCGATGCCGAGCTCGGCCTGCGCGGCCACCATCGCGTCCAGGCCCAGGACGTCGATCTCCCAGCCACCGGTGTCCAGCACCTTGAACCGGCGGCCGTTCCAGGTCGCCTCGTAGCTGACCCGGTCCCGGGTGACGCCGGGCTTGTCCTCGACGACCGCCTCACGGCGGCCGATGATGCGGTTGACCAGGGTCGACTTGCCGACGTTCGGGCGGCCGACCACGGCCAGCACCGGCATCGGGCCCTCGTTCAGGCCGTCGAGGTCCTCGCCCTCGAAGCCCTCCTCGGCGGCGAGCGCCAGGAACTCCGCGTAGTCGGCGTCGTCCAGCGCGCCGTTGGTGTCGTTCGTCATGCTTGTGTACTTCCGTTTCCCGGCCCGTCCCTTCCCAGGGATGCGCCGTGCGTACCTGCCCCGGGGGGCAGCGCGGTGCGAGCCGCCGGTTCGTTCCGGCGGACGCGAGAGTGTGGGCGGTCGTCAGACCGCGGAGAGCCCGGCCCGCTGCTCGACCAGGCCGGAGATGGTGTCGATCACCTGCTCCAGCGTCAGCTCGCTGGTGTCCACCAGGACCGCGTCGGCGGCCTGGGTGAGCGGGGCGGTCGCCCGGTTGGAGTCGGCCGCGTCCCGGCGGGCCAGATCGGCGGCCATCGCGGTGATGGTCGCCTCGTCCAGGCCCTTGGCCCGCAGCTCGGTGGCCCGGCGCTCGGCGCGCGCGGTCTCCGAGGCGGTCAGGAAGACCTTGACGGTGGCGTCCGGGAACACCACCGAGCCCATGTCCCGGCCCTCGGCGACGATGCCGCGCTCGGCCACTCCGGCGCAGCCGCGCTGGAGCTCGACCAGCCGGGCCCGCACCTGCGGGACCGCGGCGACGGCGCTCACCTGCGAGGTGACCTGCTGGCCGCGGATCGGTCCGGAGACGTCCTGGCCGTCCACCGTGATGGTCGGCCCGGCCGCGTCGGTGCCGGAGACGATCACCGGCTTGCCGCAGGCGACGGCCACCGCGTCGGCGTCGGTGACGTCGACCCCGTTGGCCAGCATCCACCAGGTCATCGCGCGGTACATCGCGCCGGTGTCCAGGAAGCTCAGCCCGAGCCGGGCGGCGACCGCCCGGGAGACGGTCGACTTGCCGGAGCCGGAAGGTCCGTCGATGGCGACGACGACCGGGACTCCTCCTCGGTCGGCAGTGTCCACGGCGCGAACCTCTCTACTGAATCTGGGCAGGAACTCCCCCAAGGTTAGTCGACCCGCGCCGTGGTCCCGCGCCAGTGACCGTCGGCCCCCGTTCTCGTTGGACCGGCCATGAAGCGAACGATCACCGGAGCGGCCCTCGCCCTCGCCGCCCTGACCGGCGCCGCCGCCCCCGGCCATGCCGCGAGCAACAACACCATCGGGGACGTCGCCCAGGCCCCCGCCGGCTGGAGTCTCACCGCCAGCGCCGTCTGCTCCCCCCAGGTGGCGGCCGTCCCGGTGGTCGGCGAGGTGGTGGCCGACCACTCCAGCACCTGCGCCGCGGCCCGTCCAGCCGGCTGACCCCCGGTTCCCTGCTGGGGCTGACCCCCGCAAATCAATACGTTTGTATTAGACGGAGGTCTTGTACAAGAGTCTTGGACAAACGTATGTATCTCCCCTAGAGTTGGAGTCGCCCGAGGCCGATCGAGGAGGAGCCACACCATGCCCATGACCGTGATCGAGACCACCACCGCCCCCACCCGCATCGAGCTGGATCTCGCGGGCCGCCGCCTGTCCTACCTCGACTTCGGCGGTACGGGCCGGCCGCTGCTCGCCCTGCACGGGCACGTCTCGGAGGGCCTCAGCTTCGCCGCGGTGGCGCAGCAGCTGGGCCCGGAGTGGCGGGTGATCGCGCCGGACCAGCGCGGGCACGGTGACTCGGACCGCGCCGACGAGTACAGCCGGGAGGGCTACCTGGCGGACCTGGTGGCGCTGCTGCACCATCTCGACCTCGGCCCGGTCCCGGTGCTCGGCCACTCCGGCGGCGGGATCACCGCGTACCAGCTGGCGGCCCGGCACCCGGAGCTGGTCAGCGCCCTGATCAACGAGGAAGGCCCGGCCGAGCTGCCGACCGGGCCGAGCCCGCTGTCCTTCGTGCTGAAGATGCCGTGGACGGCTCCGACCCGGGAGGAGCTGGTCAGCGCGCTCGGCCCGCTGGCCCCGATGGTCGGCGACCGGCTCCGCGAGCTCCCGTTCGGCGGCTGGCGGCTGCCGTTCCACCCGGCGGACACCGTGCGCTCCGAGGAGCTGGTGCGCGGCGACCACTGGTCCGACTGGCTCGGCAGCGACTGCCCCGCCCTGCTGGTGCGCGGCAGCAAGTTCCCCTGCCTGTCCCAGGAGCTGGCCGACGCGATGGCCGACCGCCGACCGGGCACCCGGCTGGTCAGCCTGGAGACCGACCACTTCGTGCACGAGATCGACCCGGTCGGCTTCACGGCCGCGGTGCGGGAGTTCCTCAGCTCGCTCTGAGCCGGGCCGGCTGACGACGGGTCAGTCCCGGACGCTCCAGCCCTGCGCCCGTAGCGCGACGATGAGCCGCTTGACCGCCGACGGTGCCACCGCGAGCTGGACGAAGCCGACCTGCTGTCCGGACGAGTGCTCGATGACCACGTCCTCGATGTTCACCCCGAGCGCGCCGACCTCGCCGAACAGGCGCCCCAGCTCGCCCGGCTGGTCGCCCAGCACCACAGCGACCGTCTCGTACCGGGTGGGCGGGGCGCCGTGCTTGCCCGGGATCCGGGCCTGGCCGGTGTTGCCCCGGCGCATCACGGCCTCGATGCCCGCCGCACCGGCCCGCCGCTCGCTCTCGTCGCCGGCCTGCATGGCCCGCAGCGCGCCGACCGTCTCGGTCAGGTCGCCCGCCAGCTCCTCCAGGATCTCGGCCACCACGCCGGCGTTGGCCGACAGGATGTCGACCCACATCGCGGGGTTGGAGGCGGCGATCCGGGTGACGTCCCGGACGCCCTGGCCGGAGAGCCTTATGGCGGTCTCGTCCGCGTGCTCCAGCCGGGCGGCCACCAGCGAGGAGAACAGCTGCGGCGCGTGCGAGACCAGCGCGACCGCGCGGTCGTGCGCGGCGGAGTCCATCACGATCGGCATCGCGCCGCAGAGCGCGACCAGCTCCAGCGCCGCGTTCAGCGTCTCGGTGTCGGTGTCCGCCGTCGGGGTGAGCACCCACGGGCGCCCCTCGAACAGGTCGGCCCGGGCCGCCAGCGGCCCGGAGCGCTCCCGGCCCGCCATCGGGTGGCTGCCGATGTAGTTCACGGTGTCGCAGCCGAGCGCGGCCACCTCGGCCCGGGGGCCTTCCTTCACGCTGGCCACGTCGGTGTACCAGCGCGCCAGGCCCCGGCGCTGACAGTCCGCCAGCACCTTCCCGACCAGTGCGGGCGGCACCGCGATGATCGCCAGGTCCACCGGGCCCTCCGGCGGCTCGGTGGTGCCCGCCCCGAGCGACGCCGCCGTCCGGGCCGCGTCCGGGTCGGCGTCCTCCAGATAGACGTGCAGCCCACGCCCCGTCAGGGCGAGCGCGGCGGAGGTGCCGATCAGTCCGGTGCCGACTACGGCGACTGTGCGCATGACGGGTGCGTCTCCTGAAGGCGGTAGGGCCAGGGTCGGGGCAATCCTCTCGCACGGGAGGCCCCGACGGCGGCCACCGTCCGGATGGTGTCAGGTCCGGCCCGTCGTCCGGACGCACCGGCCGGGCCCGACGCCTCACGGCGGGGCCCGGCCACGGGGGCGCGACCCGCAGGCCGCGCCCCGAGGTCACTTCGCCCGGTCGCCCAGGTCCGCGAGCGCGACGGCGGCCCGGACGTGCTTGTTCCGGCCCAGGTCGCCGATGGTCTTGATCTTCAGCGCGGCGAGCGCCTCGCCGTGGGCGTCGGTGAGACCGGCGATGGCCGCCACCGGGGCGTCCAGGACTTCGGTCAGGGTCAGGTTCTCGTAGGCCTTGTCGAGCAGCTTGTCGAGATCGGCGGAGACGGTCACGCGGAACCTCCAGGTAGCAGCGGTCAGTTGGGGCCAAGCCTTGGACACCTCCGGGCTCCCGGCGACCCTCGGAACCCAACCGGGTGACGGTGCCCGCCAGGCCCGGCCGACGCGCGGGGCGGGAAAACCCCTGACAGCGCCCGGCGACCGGGGCAGACTGGGCCGCGCTGACCAGGCAGGCGGAAGGGGTCCGAGTGGAGTCGGTACTGGACGAGGTGGTGGTGTACGCCACCGGGGCGCTCTGCCGACGGCGGGCGCACGGGGCGGTCCCGGCGGACGGACGGCTCCGGCTGACCGGGCTGCCCCTGACCCTGGACCCGTCGTCGGTCCGGGTCACCGTCCGGGGCGCCGGCTGGCGGGTGACCGAGGCCCGGGTCGAGTACGCGGCCGAACTCCGCTCCCCCGACCGGACCCCCGAGCTGCGCCGCGCCTGCGACCTGGCCCGGCAGGAGTACGACGCCGCCCGGGCCCGCGCGCGCCGGGCCGAGGAGCGGATCGCCGAGCTGACCGCGCTGCGCGCCGTCCCGCCGCCCCGCCGCCGGGAGGAGCCGCACCGCCGCACCCCGGCCGACGCCTGGCTGGAGCTGGCCGACTTCGTGACCGCCCGGCTGACCGGGCTGCAGGCCGACGCGGCCCGGCTGACCGAGCAGTGCAAGCTCGCCGAGCACACCCTCCAGCTCGCCCAGGACCGGCTGGACTCGGCGCCCGACACCGAGCACACCGCCCCGACCGCGACCACCGCGACCGTCCTGCTCACGCTGACCGCCGACGGCCCGGCGGGCGGCCCGGTGGACCTGGAGCTGGAGTACGGCGTCCCCGGCGCCCGCTGGGTGCCCACCTACCGGCTGAGCCACCGTCAGGGCGACCCCGGCGGACAGCTGGTGCTGCGGGCCTCGGTGGCACAGGCGACCGGTGAGGACTGGACGGGCGTCCGCCTCGCCCTCTCCACCGCCGACCTGCAGCGCCGGACCGACCTGCCCCGGCTGCAGTCGGTCCGGATCGGCCGCCGCCAGGCCGCCCCGGCCCCGTCCGGCTGGCGGGAGGCCCCGCCCGGGCTCGACGAGCTGTTCGCGGGGTACGACACGGCGGAGCCGCGCCCGGTGCCGCCGTCCCGTTGGGTGGGCGGGAGCGCGCCCGTCGCCGCGAGGGCCGAGGACGACGGGGTGCGGCACCGCAAGAGCGTGTCACCGCTGCGCGCCCGGGCCGGGTCGGCCCGGGACGTCCTCCCGCAGGCCCCGGGCAGCGCCGCGCAGGGCTACGGCGGCGGGGCGCCCGTCGTCCACGGCGGCGCGCCGGGCTACGGCGGTGCCCCCGCACCGGCCCCGCCGGCCGCGCCGATGGCCGCCATGGCCTCGTTCGCCCCGGCACCGTCCGGCCCGCCCCCGGAGCCCGCCCCGCCGCACCCGGGCGCCGGCTGGCTGGACTAC
The DNA here is from genome assembly GCF_044766665.1 of Kitasatospora sp. NPDC101801. Taxonomy (NCBI): domain Bacteria; kingdom Bacillati; phylum Actinomycetota; class Actinomycetes; order Kitasatosporales; family Streptomycetaceae; genus Kitasatospora; species Kitasatospora sp. NPDC101801. Next base: position 44,072 of record NZ_JBIWML010000022.1, on the reverse strand, counting down.
GCCGCGCTGACCCTGCAAGGTCCGGGTGGCCCGGGCCGGGGACAGCTGACCCCCGCCCCGTCCCAGCACCGGGCCGGCCACGAACTCACCGGCCCGCTCCCCCCGCACGCCGTGCCGCCGCGCCGCTCGGCCGGCTCCTTCGACCAGCGGTTCGACACCGCCGCCCCGGTCGACCTGCCCTCGGACGGTGGCTGGCACACCGTCACCATCGGCGGGATCCCGCTCTCGGTGACCCCGGAGTACGTCTGCGTGCCCTCGGTCGAGGAGACCGTCTACGGCACCCTGCTGCTCACCAACTCCACCGACCGGGCGCTGCTGGCCGGGCCGGTCGAGGTCACGGTGGACGGCGACTTCCTGCGGACCGCCGGCCTGCCCACGCTGGCCCCCGGCGCCACCGGGCGGCTCGGGCTCGGGGTGGCCGAAGGCGTCCGGGTGGCCCGGCGGACCGAGCTGCACGAGTCGACGGCGGGCCTGCGCAACAACACCCTGGTGCTCGACCACCGGGTGCACCTGGAGCTGGCCAACCGGCTGGCCGAGGCGGTCACCGTCGAGGTCCGCGAGCGGGTGCCGGTGACCGCCGAGCCGGACGTCCGGATCCAGGAGCGCCCGGGCTGGTCCGCCCCTGACGAACCGTCCGAGGACTGCCCGCCCGGCACCCGGCTCCGCCGGGTCGAGCTGCCCGCCCACGGCCGGGCCGAACTGGACGGCGGCTACGAGATCCGCATCCCGGCCGCCCAGACCCTGCACGGCGGAGACCGGAGGAACTGACCGATGACCACTGCCACCACCCCGCTCCCCGTCACGGCCGTCACCTGCCTGGAGGACCGGGCCCTGGTCGAACGCTCGGCCGAGCTCGACCTCGCCCCGGGCGTCCAGCGGCTGCGCTTCGGCCCGGTCACCGCACTGGCCGCCGACCTCACGCTGCGGGCCGAACTCTCCACCGGCAGCGTGCTGGACACCCGGATCACCCGGGTCTGGACCCCGCCCGCCCCGACGCCGCCCGGCGAGGGCGACTCCGAACTCCGGCACCGGGTGCACAAGCTGGAGCAGGAGCAGGCCGGGCTCGGCGCCGAACGGCTCCGGCTGACCGCCCGACTCGCCCTGCTCGCCCAGCTGGCCACCGACCTGCTCCGGGAGATCGCCGAGGGCGCCGGGCAGGGCGAGACCGAGCCCGCCCGCTGGTCCCGCGAGCTGGACCGGGTGGACGCCGAGCGCGAGACGTACGGCGAGCGGCTGCGCGCCACCGACGCCCGGCTGATCACCGTCGAGGACGAACTGCTCCGGGCCGAGGCGGCGGTGGAGCTGACCGAGCCGGCGCCGGCCGAACTGCTCGGCTTCCTGGAGCTGACCGTCGACACCCCCGGCGGCCCCGGCCGGCTCACCGTCAGCCACCTCACCCCGTGCGCCCTCTGGCGCCCCGCCTACCGGGCCACCCTGGCCGAGGACGGCGCCCTCACCCTGGAGACCGGCGCGGTGATCTGGCAGCGCACCGGCGAGGACTGGTCCGACGTCCGGCTCACCCTCTCCACCGCCCGCTCCGCCCTCGCGGGCGAACCGCCCCGGCTCACCGAGGACGTGCTGACGCTCCGTCCGCGCACCACCGAGGAGCGCAAGACCGTCGAGGTCGAGCTCCGCGAGCAGGAGATCGGCTCCACCGGCCCGGCCGCCGACGGCCTGCCCGGGGTGGACGACGGCGGCGAGGTCCGGGTGCTGCGGGCGCCGTCCCCGGCCCGGGTGCCGAGCGACGGGCGCCCGCACCGGGTGCCGCTGACCACCTTCACCGCCCCGGCCACCAGCGAGTACCGCTGCGCCCCCGAGCTCTCCCCGCTGGTCACCCGGGTGGCCCGGTTCAGCAACACGGCCGGCCACGCCCTGCTGGCCGGTCCGGTCGACCTGGTGCTGGGCAGCGGCTTCACCGGCCGCGCCGAGCTGGAGTTCACCGCCCCGGGCGCCCCCGCCGAGCTCTCCTTCGGCAGCTCCGACGCCTACCGGGTGCTCCGGGAGACCGAGGAGGCCCGGAGCAGCGCGGGCGCCCTGTCCTCCCGCACCGTGCAGACCCGGACGGTCCGCCTGCACCTGTCCCGCTTCACCGGCCCGGACGAGCACACCGACCGGCCGGTCACCGTCCGGGAGCGGATCCCGGTCTCCGAGGTCGCCGCGGTGGAGGTCCGGCTGCGCACCGACCTCTGCTCCCCCGCCCCTTCCGGCCCCGACCCCGACGGCATCGTCCACTGGCAGCTCACCCTGCCGCCGGGCGGCCGACGCACCGTCACCCTGGTCTACGAGATCTCGGCGACGGCCAAGGTGGCCGGACTCTGAACCCGGATCACCCGGTCAACTCCGGTTAAATGCCGTCAACTCCGGTAAAAATGGAGCCATGATCTACCATCTCGCACCCCTGGACGACTGGCTGCGCGACCCCGGGCGGCCGTACACCGCCGCCTCCCTGCTGACCGACGGCTTCATCCACTGCTCGGCGGACGAGACCACCCTGCTCGCAGTCGCCAACGCCTTCTTCCGGGACGCGCGGGATCCGCTGATGGCCCTGCTGATCGAGGAGAAGCTGGTCGAGCCGATGATCAAGTGGGAGCCCCCGAACGGCGCACCCCCGCCCGGCGCCACCCCCGACATCCGCTTCCCGCACATCTACGGCCGCCTCAACCGCACCGCGGTGCTCGGCCTGGAGAAGCTCCAACGCAACGGTTCGGGCCTCTGGGCCACGCTCCTCCCCTGGAGCTAGGCAGGGGCTCAGCCGCCTACGGCGCCAGGGGCTCGGGGAACTGCGACGGTTCGTGGTCGGCGGGTATCACTGCGAAAGTGCCCGACCACGCACGGACGGATCACCTTGCACGGGTCGTCGTCGCAGTTCCCCAGCCCCTGATGGCTGATGCCCGGAGGGCCTCTCTAGAGCCAGCCCCGCTCGCGGGCGGCCATGCCGGCCTGGAAGCGGGTGGTCGCGCCGAGCTCCCGCATCAGGGTCTGCAACCGCCGCTGCGTGGTCCGGGCGCTCCAGCCGAGCGACCGCGCGATCGACTCGTCGGTGAGCCCCGCCGCCAGCAGTCCGAGCAGCTTGCGGTGGTCGTCCTCGGGCCCGGGCCCGCCGTCGCCGTCACCGATCGCGGCCTGCAGCGGGACCGCCCGCTCCCACTCCGCCTCGAACAGCCCGTCCAGGGCCTGCAGCAGCGCCGACGGGTGGATCACGTACGCGGCGTCCAGCACCGCGTCCCCGACGCTGATCGGGATGATCGCCATCCGGTCGTCGGCCATCATCATCTTCATCGGCAGCACCGGTCTGACCCGGGCCTCCTCGCCGTCGGCGACGCCGATCAGGATCTCCTTCTCCAGCCGCCCCGGCCAGGCCACCGCCTCCTTGTCGAAGACGGTGCGGAACCGCACCCCGGCCTTGAGCTGCTGCCGCTGGCGGGGCAGGTTGGCCACCGGGTCCTGGATGTACGGCGGGCAGTCGAAGCCGCGCACCTGGTACTGGGCCGTCTCGACCAGGTGCTCCAGGCGCTGGGCGATCGCCTCACCACCCGTCAGGACCTCGACCGAGTGCGCGGGGTCGGTGAACCGGGACGCCTCCCGGAACGCGTCCATCAGGCGGTGCATCTCCGCCCGGGCGCTGCGCAGCTGGGCCTCGCGGTGGCCGATCAGGGTGCCGATGGCCACGTCGGGGGCGACCGCGAGGTAGCGCTCCCGGTCCACCGGGGCACGGGTGATCATGCCCTGCTCGGCCAGCCGGTCGAGCGCGGCGTGGCCCTGTTGCAGCGTCAGGCCGCACTGCGTGGCGATCTCGTCCGCAGTCGACTGCGGAGCTATCACCAGCGCCGCGTACACCTGCCCGTCGGGCCGTCCCAGGCCCAGCACCCCGAAAGAGTCGAGCACCTTGTTCCCTTCCCCCACCGGCCCCCCTCGCCACCGCCCCTGGTGGCGCAGATCCGCCATTCGGCGCGCCGCTGTCCGTTGGCCATCCTCCGCCACGAGTCCCTGAGCTGACAAGCCGGATGCGGCCAGGCTCACACAACCCCGCCGTACGCCGGAGGGCCTCCCCGCCGTGTGACGGGGAGGCCCTCCGGGGCGACCGGTGCTAGAGACCGACCTCGTTCATCAGCTGACCGACCTCGGGGTTGGTCAGGCGGCGCAGCCAGCCCGACTTCTGGTCGCCCAGCGTGATCGGACCGAAGGCGGTCCGGACCAGCTTCTCGACCGGGTAGCCCGCCTCGGAGAGCATCCGTCGCACGATGTGCTTGCGGCCCTCGTGCAGGGTGACCTCGACCAGGTAGTTCTTGCCGACGTTGGAGACCACCTTGAAGCTGTCGGCGCGGGCGTAGCCGTCCTCCAGCTCGATGCCCTTGGCCAGCGTCTTGCCCAGGTCACGCGGGATCGGGCCCTGGATGGCGGCCAGGTACGTCTTGGTGACGCCGTACCTGGGGTGGGTCAGCCGGTGGGCCAGCTCGCCGTGGTTGGTGAGCAGGATGATGCCCTCGGTCTCGGTGTCCAGCCGGCCCACATGGAACAGCCGGGTCTCCCGGTTGTTCACGTAGTCGCCCAGGCACTGCCGACCGTCCGGGTCCTCCATGGTGGAGACCACGCCGGCCGGCTTGTTCAGCGCGAAGAACAGGAACGACTGGGTGGCGACGGTCAGGCCGTCCACCTTGATCTCGTCGGTCTCCGGCTGGACCCGCTTGCCCTGCTCGGTGACCTGCTGGCCGTTGACCGACACCCGGCCCTGCTCGATCAGCTCCTCGCAGGCCCGACGGCTGCCCATACCGGCGCGCGCCAGCACCTTCTGCAGGCGCTCGCCCTCTTCGTTGCCGCCCTTCACGCCCTGGCCCTGCTCGTGCCGGGCCAGCACCGCGTCCTCGATCTTGCCCTGGAGCTCACGGGTCCGCTGCGGCTGACGCCGCGGGTCGCCCGGGGCGCCCTGGCCCTCACGGCGCGGCCGGGGGGCCGGGCTGGGCTTGCGGGCGGCGCTGCCACGGTTGGGGTACGCGTGCGGGCCGCCACCGAACTCGGGGCGGTCGTACTTGCGCTCCTCCGGGCGGAGCGGACGGTCCGGGTACTGCCGGTCGTCCCGACGGTCGTCCCGGCGGTCGCCACCGTTGGAGCCGCCACCGGTGCGGGCACCGCCGTACGAGCCGCCACCGCTGCGGCCGCCACCGAAGGAGCCGCCACCGCCGCCGCGCCCGTCCCGGCTCCCGCCGTACGACGAACCGCCACGCGAGTCGCCACCACGGCCACCGCCGCCGAAGGACGAACCCCCGCGCGAGTCCCCGCCCCGGCTCCCGCCGAAGGACGAACCGCCACGCGAGTCGCCACCGCGACCGCCACCGCCGAAGGACGAACCCCCGCGCGAGTCCCCGCCCCGGCTCCCGCCGAAGGACGAACCGCCACGCGAGTCGCCACCACGGCCACCGCCGCCGAAGGAGCCGCCCCCACTGCGGCCGCCGCCGGGCGCGCCGCCGCTGCGGCCGCCACCGCTGCCGCCGAAGGACGAACCGCCGCGGGAGTCGCCGCCCCGGCCTCCGCCCTGTCCGCCACGGCCCTGGCTCCCGCCACCGCCGCTGCTGTTCCTGCCGTTGCCACTGCTACGCATCAAAATATCCGTACGTCGTGTTCCGTCTGGAAGTGCTCGTCGTGCCCGGCCGACCTCACTGCACTTCCCTGCCGTCCGCACGTGCGGCGGCGACCGCCTCCGCGATCATCGTGCCTTCGAGGGACTCCGCTTCCACGTCGTCGACCTCGGGCAGGAAGGGCGCCAGCTCCGGGAGTTCCTCCAGGCCGCGCAACCCCATCCGTTCCAGGAAGTAGTTCGTCGTCCGATACAGGATTGCACCTGTTTCCGGCTCGGAGCCGGTCTCTTCCACCAGTCCTCGCTGTACCAGGGTACGCATCACGCCGTCACAGTTCACACCACGGACCGCCGAGACCCGGCTGCGCGACACCGGCTGCCGGTACGCGACGACCGCCAGCGTCTCCAGCGCGGCCTGGGTGAGCCGGGCCTGCTGGCCGTCCAGGACGTACCGTTCGACGGCCGGCGCGCAGTCGGCCCGGGTGTAGAAGCGCCAGCCCCCCGCGACGAACCGCAGGTCGAAGCCCCTGCCCTGGGCGGTGTACTCGGCGGCCAGCTCGCGCAGGGTCGCGGCCACCTCGGCGACCGGGCGCTCCAGCACGGCGGCCAGGTGCCGCTCGGTGGCCGGTTCGTCGACCAGCAGCAGAATTGCCTCCAACCCGGCCCGCAGCGGCACCGCCGGGGGCCCGTCGGACGGCTCGGCCGGCTCGACGGCCGGGCCGGGCACCTCGGCGGCGGGCTCCGGCCACTCGTGGCCGTCCTGTGCCGCCCCGTAGACGGACTCCTGCCACTCCTCGGCCCGGGACTGCCCCGGGACGCCCAGCGAGCGCCTGGCGGGCCGTGACGGCTCCTCGGTCATGACGGCTCCTTCTCGATCGGCTCCGGCGGGCGGTCGAACTCGTCGGTGACCTCGACCAGCCGGTCGGCCCCGGCCACCCAGCGGACGGTCAGCGCACCCAGCGCCTCCGGCTGGTCGAAGTCCAGCACCCGCTCCCGGTACAGCTCCAGCAGCGCCAGGAAGCGGGCCACCACGACCAGGGTGTCGTCCCCCGCGTCGGCCACCAGGCGGCGGAAGTCGGCCTCGCCCAGGGTGCGGAGCAGTTCGACCACCAGGGCGGCCTGCTCCCGGACACTGACCGGCGGGGCGTGGATGTGGTCGACGTAGACCACCGGCCTGGGCTTGGGCGCCATCGCCCTGGCCGCCAGCCGGGCGAAGCCCTCCGGTCCGATGCTGATCACCACCTCGGGCAGCAGCCCGGCGAGCTGGGGCTCCAGCCCGACGGTGCGGGGCCGCTGCGATGACTCGGCCGCCCAGCGGTCCGCCAGCACGGCGGCCACCTGCTTGTACGCGCGGTACTGGAGCAGCCGGGCGAACAGCAGGTCGCGGGCCTCCAGCAGGGCGAGGTCCTCCTCGTCCTCCACCTCGGCGGCGGGCAGCAGCCGGGCCGCCTTGAGATCCAGCAGGGTGGCGGCGACCACCAGGAAGTCGGTCGCCACGTCGAGGTCCCAGTCCGGGCCCATCGCGCGGATGTGCGCCGTGAACTCGTCGGTGATGGTCGACAGCGACAGCTCGGTGATCTCCAGCTTGTGCTTGGCGATCAGCCCCAGCAGCAGGTCGAACGGGCCCTCGAAGTTCTCCAGCCGCACCTGGAACGCGGTGTGCTCAGCCATCTACGGTCCCGGTGTCTGCAGGGCGTCCAGTTGCACGACCCAGGGGCTCGGGGAACTGCGAGGAGATCTGGCGCCGGGGTCACTGCGAAAGTACCTGACCAAGTACGTCGGATCACGTTCCCGGGGCCGGCGTCGCCGTTCCCCGAGCCCCCGACCGTGGACGCCTAGCGCCCGCGCAAGCGGCGGACCAGGATGCTGGCCTCGCCGCGCTGTTCCAGGTCGGCGAGGACGACCGCGATCGCCTCCCGGACCACCCGGCCGCGGTCGACCGCCAGGCCGTGTTCGCCCCGGAGCACCAGGCGGGCGTGCTCCAGGTCCATCAGCTCCTCGGCGGAGACGTACACGGTGATCTTCTCGTCGTGCCGCTCCCGCCCGCTCGGGCGGCGCGGGGCCCGGCCCCGGGGGCGGGGCCGCCGGGCGGCCTCCCCCGGGGTCTCCTCGGCGGCGGGCTGGGGCTCGGGCCTGGCCTGCGGGACCTCCGCCACCGGACCGCCCTGCTCGGCGCTCCGGGCGGTCTCCGTGCGGGGTGCCTCGGGCCGGCTCAGGGACGGCGACAGCGCCATCCCGCCGGTGGTCCGGAACAGCTCGTCGGCACCCGGGAGACTCACTCGGCGGGGCGGCACCGGTCGAGCACCTCCCTGGCGAGCTGGCGGTAGGCGGCGGCGCCGACCGAGTTGGTCGCGTACGTGGTGATCGGCTCGCCCGCCACGGTGGTCTCGGGGAACCTGACGGTCCGTCCGATCACGGTGTGGAAGACGTGCTCGCCGAAGGCCTCGACCACCCGGGCCAGCACCTCGCGGCTGTGCACGGTGCGCGAGTCGTACATGGTGGCCAGGATGCCGTCGAGCCGCAGGTCGGGGTTGAGCCGCTCGCAGACCTTCTCGATGGTCTCGGTGAGCAGCGCCACCCCGCGCAGCGCGAAGAACTCGCACTCCAGCGGGACGATGACGCTGTGAGCCGCCGTCAGGGCGTTGACGGTGAGCAGGCCGAGCGAGGGCTGGCAGTCGATGATGACGAAGTCGTAGTCCGGCAGCAGCGGCTTCAGCGCCCGGGCCAGTGCGGACTCCCGGGCCACCTCGCTGACCAGTTGGACCTCGGCGGCCGACAGGTCGATGTTCGAGGGCAGCAGGTCCATGCCGGGCACGGCGGTCTTCAGCAGCACCTCATCGGCCGTCAGACCCCGCTCCATCAGCAGGTTGTAGACCGTGACGTCGAGTTCCATCGGGTTGACCCCGAGGCCGACCGAGAGCGCGCCCTGCGGGTCGAAGTCGACCAGCAGGACCCGGCGGCCGTACTCGGCCAGGGCGGCACCCAGGTTGATGGTCGACGTGGTCTTGCCGACGCCGCCCTTCTGGTTGCACATCGCGATGATCTGCGCGGGACCGTGCTCGGCCAGCGGCGCGGGGATCGGGAAGTAGGGCAGCGGACGACCGGTCGGGCCGACGCGCTCGCGGCGTTGGCGGGCGGCGTCGGGGGCGAGGGTCGCGGCGTACTCCGGGTCCGGTTCGTACTCGGCGTCGGGGTCGTCGTAGGAGCCGTACGCGAAGTCGCCGTAGGCCAGGCCGTGTGACGGCAGATCGGTCTCGTCGTTGGTGGTGGCAGGCGCGGTGTTCTGACGTGCCTCGAAGGTACGGACCGCGACCGAGTGCTCCGCCAGTCCCGGCTGACCACCCCCGGGAGCAAATGTCGACTCATTCACAAGTCGTCTTACCTCCTTGGGCATCCAGGACTGTTGTCGATTCGTCAGCGTGGCAGCATGCCGACGGTTTGCGACTCTAGGCTGTCCGCGGCGTTCGCAGCAACACAATCCACGGTAGTGGGCCGGATGTGTCGGCCATTGGACCGGCCACTGTCAAGGGCTGTGAGGCCGTACGCACCTGACGTTTCTGCGCCGGGTGACAGCGAGCACATAAATTGACACGGTCACCCGACCACCCCGAATTGTCGACATGCGTCGATCGGGGGCAGCGGCCGGGCATGCCGAAGCCCCCGGCCGGAGGGGAGCCGGCCGGGGGCGTTCGACGGTCGCTGACGGGGTGTCAGCAGGTCAGGCGAGCACGCTCTCCAGCGAGACCGACGGCAGGCCGAAGGCCTCGGCCACGGCGCCGTAGGTGATCTGGCCCTCGTGCACGTTCAGGCCCTTGGCCAGCGCGGCGTCGCGGCGCAGCGCGTCCTTCCAGCCCCGGTTGGCCAGCTCGACGACGTACGGCAGCGTCGCGTTGGTCAGCGCGTAGGTGGAGGTGTTCGGAACGGCGCCCGGCATGTTGGCCACGCAGTAGAAGACCGAGTTGTGGACCGGGAAGGTCGGCTCGGCGTGCGTGGTGGCGCGGGAGTCCTCGAAGCAGCCGCCCTGGTCGATCGCGATGTCGACGAGCACCGAGCCCGGCTTCATCCGGGAGACCAGCTCGTTGGTGACCAGCTTCGGGGCCTTGGCGCCCGGGATCAGCACGGCGCCGATCACCAGGTCGGCCTCGAGCACCGCGCTCTCGAGCTCGTACGCGTTGGACATGATGGCCTTGATCTTCGTGCCGAAGATCTTGTCGGCCTCGCGCAGCTTGTTGATGTCGCGGTCCAGCAGGGTCACCTCGTAGCCCATGCCGATCGCGATGGTGGCGGCGTGCCAGCCGGAGACGCCACCGCCGATGACCACGCACTTGGCCGCGTGGGTGCCGGGCACGCCACCGGGCAGGGTGCCACGGCCGCCGGCCGGGCGCATCAGGTGGTACGAGCCGACCTGCGGGGCCAGCCGGCCCGCGACCTCGGACATCGGGGCGAGCAGCGGCAGGGCGCCGTTCGGGAGCTGCACGGTCTCGTACGCGATCGCGGTGGTGCCGGAGGCGACCAGCGCGTCGGTGCCGGCCTTGTCGGCGGCCAGGTGCAGGTAGGTGAAGAGGGTCTGGCCCTTGCGCAGGCGGTGGTACTCCTGCGCGATCGGCTCCTTGACCTTCAGCAGCAGGTCGGCGGCCGCCCACACCTCGTCGGCCGTGGGGAGGATGGTGGCACCGGCGGCCACGTACTCCTCGTTGGGGATCGAGGAGCCGAGACCGGCGTTGTCCTCGATGACGACCTCGTGTCCGTTACGGACCAGCTCATGCACGCCGGCGGGCGTGATGGCCACGCGGTACTCGTGGTTCTTGACCTCGCGGGGGATGCCGACCTTCACGACTGAACACGTCCCTTTTGCCTCTGGGGCCCGGCCGGAGAACACCGGCGGGCAACGCGCACGTGGAGACCTCCGGAGACGCCGGGGCACGCTTCGCTACGCGACTATGGTCGAGTGTAATGAAGCCCAGGTGATCCGTCAGCCTTCCAAACTGAATAAATCTGCTGGCCACATTGGCAGATTCGTAGGCTTGCACTCCACATGATCTGGCAAACCAGGTTCAAAGCGACCTTCCGGACATCACTCCGAAGTCGTCCGGCCCCGCTCGGCTTCGACCAGTTCCCGCAGGTGTTCGAGGGCCGTCGTCACCACCCGCTGCCCCCGCTCGTCGCCCAGTCGCCGCAGCACCGCCAGGGCCGCCCGGTACTCCCGCTCGGCCTCCTCGAACCGGCGCTGCGCCAGGTGCGCCTCGGCCGTCCTGGCCAGCAGCCTGGCCTCGGCCCGGTGATCGCCCAGCCCCTGCCGCAGCTCCAGCGCCCGGCCGTACCAGTCGGCGGCGCGCACCGGGTCGCCGAGCGCCCGCCGGCTCTCCGCCACGCCCTCCAGGGCCCGGGCGCAGGCCACCTCGTCGTCCACCGCCCGGCCCTGGTCCAGCGCGGCCCGGTAGCGGTCGGCGGCCACCTCCCAGCGGCCCGCCGCCGCCTGCAGATCGGCCAGGTTGAGCAGCGCGGCGGCGGCCCGGCGGCGGTTCCCGCTCCGCTCGGCCACCTTCAGCACCAGCCCGTGCAGTTCGTACAGGTCCGCCGGGGCGGCCTGGCCGGTCAGCGGCAGGGCCCGCAGCAGCGCGGTCACCAGCCGGCCGGCCGAACCGTCCAGATCCGCCCGGCCGATCGCGTCCCCGACCGCGCCCAGCAGCTCGCCCCGGCGCTCGGTCAGCCAGAGCCGGGCCAGCGCCGGGGTGCGCAGCCGCAGCGGCCCCGGCAGCGGGTCGGGGCCGGGCCCGGCGGACGGGTCGAGCAGCGCCCGGGCCGAGTCCACCAGCCGGACCAGCCGCTCCAGCAGCCGCGCCCTGGCCAGCTCCACCTCGGACGGCCGGTCCAGCTCCGCACGCAGCGCCACCAGCCGCCCGTACAGCCGCCCGGGCACCCGGTACCGGGGCGTGCCGTCCGCCGACTCGCCCTCCCGGTCCAGGAGTTCACGCTCCGTCAGTTTCTCCAGCAGCACCCCGGCCTCCGGCGCCGGGCAGCCCACCAGGGCCGAGGCGGTGCGCAGATCGGCCGACTGGGCGGGCGCCAGGGTGAGCATCCGCAGCATCCGGGCCTCGGCCGCCGGCAGCGACCGGTGCAGCAGCGTGAAGGCCGCCCCCAGCGGGTCGCCGTCCGGGACCGGGACGGGGCCCTCGGCGGTCGGCTCCTCGGTCGCCGCGGGCTCCGCCCGGTCCGCCCCGGCCTTGCCCCGGCGCTTCTTCCGGCGCTCCGAGGCCGGGGGCGTCCGCGCCCCGACCGCCTCGGACAGCTCCCGGGCCGCATCGGTCACCGCCGCCTTGGGGGCGGCCCGCAGCCAGCCCGCCATCAGCCGCAGCGCGGTCGGCCGGCAGGCGCAGCTCTCCGCCAGGCCGGCGGCGCCGACCGGGTCGCAGCCGATCCTGGTGCCGCCCACCAGGCCGCTCAACAGCTCCACCGACGCCGACTGCGACAGCCCGCCCAGGATCACCGGGTCGATCCCCTCGATCCCGGTCAGCGGCCCCGCCGTGGTGGCCACCACCAGCACCTCCGGCGCCTTGGCCAGCAACGGCCAGAGCTGGCCCGAATCCCGCACGTCGTCCAGCACCAGCAGTACCCGGCGCCCGCTCACCGCCGCCCGCACCGCCGCACAGGCGGGGTCGTCCTCGCCCTCCTCCTCCCCCGTCGGAAGCGCTCCCACGGCCGGCTCGCCCAGCTGCTCCAGCAGCCGGCGCGCCACCGTCCCGGGCGCCACCCTGGTCCCGTCCGGCGCCGACAGCCGGGCGAACAGCACCCCGTCCGGGTACTCCTCCGCCACCGACGCGGCGAACCTGACGGCCAGTGAGGTCCGCCCCGACCCCGGCCGCCCCGCCACCACCAGCAGCGGGCAGCGCCCCGCCACCACCCGCCCCCGGGCCGCCGCCAACGCCGCGAGCTCGGCCCCCCTGCCGACGAACAGCCCCGCCCCCTCGGGCAGTTGGCCGGGAACCGGGGCGGGCCGTGCGTCCATCGTCGCCGTCTTCCTCGCCACCTGCGCCACTCCCGACCGGTCAGCCGACGGGCCCGCACCGGGGCCCCGTCCGGGAAGCGTAGTTCGACCCACCACCCGCACAGGAGCTGACACCAGTACTACCAACCACCAAATCACCCTTGCGGACGCAGAACGGCTGCGCCTCTCGCAGAGCGCGGGGGCTGCACCTTTGGCAGGCGCTCAGCGGTCGACCACCCAGGGGCTCGGGGCTGCACCTTTGGTAGCCGATGGGGCATCTACGGTCAGGGGCTCGGGGAACTGCGAGGAGATCTGGCGTTCGGGTCACTGCGAAAGTCCCTGACCACCCCTGAACAGATCACCTTGCAAGGGCCGGCGTCGCAGTTCCCCGAGCCCCTGACTCTCCCGAAGCGTCTGCCAAAAAGGCCGGCGTCGCCCACGCGGCGGAGCCGCACAACAGCAGAGCCCCGAGCCCCTGACCGTAGACCCGGAGCACCTGCCAGAAGCTGAGCCCAGTGCCTAGCTGAACGGCCGGGCCGGCCAGGGCGACTCCGCAGGGCGCAGGCCCGCCAGCCCCACCGGCGAGGTCTGGGCGGCGTGCACCGCCAGCACCCCCGAGACCAGCGTCGGGTTGTGCAGCTCGCCCGCCAGCACCAGCCGGAGCAGCTCGGCGAGCGGCACCCGCGCCGTCTCGATCTCCAGCTCCTCCCCGTGCGCCTCGTACCGGTCCCCGTCCGCCGCCGACAGGTCCGTCGCCAGGAAGAGCCGGAGCGCCTCGTCCGTCCCGCCGGGCGAGGTGTAGAAGTCGACCAGCACCCGCCACTCCCCCGCCTTGCAGTGGGCCTCCTCGAAGAGCTCCCGCTGCGCCGCGTGCAGCGGGTTCTCGCCGGGCACGTCGAGCAGCCCGGCCGGGAGCTCCCAGAGCCGCTGCCGGACCGGGTGCCGGTACTGGCGCAGGATCAGCACCCGCTGCTGCTCGTCCAGGGCGAGCACCGCGACCGAGCCCGGGTGGGTCTGGTAGTCGCGCCGCGCGTACCCACCGTCGGGCATCAGGACCTCGTCGGTCCGGACCCCGGTGACCCGCCCCTGGAAGGGCTGTTCACTGGAGCGTACGGTCCACTCCTCCGCCTGGTCCCTGATCTGCCGCTGACCGTCCGTCATCTCGCACTCCCCTTTTCGTCAGTACGACACTAACTCACGCAGAACGGCGGCCGCGCGAGGAATCGCACGACCGCCGTCACCCGCCGGGGAGGGACTTACTCGCCGGCGGTCTTGATCTTGATGGCCGCCGCCACCAGACCCGCGAACAGCGGGTGCGGGCGGGTCGGCCGGGACTTCAGCTCCGGGTGCGCCTGGGTGGCGACCAGGTAGGGGTGGACCTCGCGCGGGTACTCGACGTACTCGACCAGGTCGCCCTTCGGGGAAAGGCCGGAGAACTGCAGGCCGGTCTTCTCCAGGTCCGCGCGGTACGCGTTGTTGACCTCGTAGCGGTGGCGGTGACGCTCGTCCACGTACTGCTCGCCGCCGTAGACCTCACGGACGATCGAGCCCTCGGCCAGCTTGGCCGGGTAGAGACCCAGACGCATGGTGCCGCCCAGGTCGCCCTTGCCGTCCACGATCGCCAGCTGCTCGGCCATGGTCGAGATGACCGGGTACTTGGCCGCCGCGTCGAACTCGGTGGAGTTGGCGTCCGGCAGGCCGGCCAGGTTGCGGGCGGCCTCGATGACCACGCACTGCAGGCCCAGGCACAGGCCGAGCAGCGGGATCTTGTGCTCGCGGCCGTAGGTGATCGCGGCCACCTTGCCGTCCACCCCGCGGTCGCCGAAGCCACCGGGGATGCAGATCGCGTCCACGTCGCCGAGCTGCTCCTGCGCGCCCTCGGGGGTCAGGCAGTCGTCGCTGGTCACCCACTTGATCTCGACCCGGGCGTTGTTGGCGAAGCCGCCCGCGCGCAGCGCCTCGGTGACCGAGAGGTAGGCGTCCGGCAGGTCGATGTACTTGCCGACCAGCGCCACCTTCACGATGTGCTGGGGCTCGTGCACCCGGCGCAGCAGGTCGTCCCAGACCGTCCAGTCGACGTCCCGGAAGGCCAGGTCGAGCCGGCGGACCACGTACGCGTCCAGGCCCTCGGAGTGCAGCACCTTGGGGATGTCGTAGATCGACTTGGCGTCGATGGCCGCGACCACGGCCTCCTCGTCCACGTCGCACATCAGCGAGATCTTGCGCTTGATGGCCTGCGGCACCTCGCGGTCCGCGCGCAGCACGATGGCGTCCGGCTGGATGCCGATGTTGCGCAGGGCCGCGACCGAGTGCTGGGTCGGCTTGGTCTTCAGCTCGCCCGAGGGGCCGATGTACGGCAGCAGCGAGACGTGCACGAAGAAGACGTTGTCCCGGCCGACCTCGTGGCGGACCTGGCGGACCGCCTCCAGGAACGGCAGCGACTCGATGTCGCCGACGGTGCCACCGACCTCGGTGATCACCACGTCGACGTCCTCGGTCGCCATCCGGCGGATCCGGGACTTGATCTCGTTGGTGATGTGCGGGATGACCTGGACGGTGTCGCCCAGGTACTCGCCGCGCCGCTCCTTGGCGATCACCGTCGAGTACACCTGGCCGGTCGTCACGTTCGCCGAACCGTGCAGGTTGGTGTCGAGGAAGCGCTCGTAGTGACCGATGTCGAGGTCGGTCTCGGCCCCGTCGTCCGTGACGAAGACCTCACCGTGCTGGAACGGGTTCATGGTGCCCGGGTCCACGTTGAGGTAGGGGTCGAGCTTCTGCATCGTCACACGCAGGCCGCGCGCCTTCAGCAGGGCACCGAGGCTTGAGGCGGTGAGGCCCTTGCCGAGCGAGGAGGCGACACCCCCGGTGACGAAGAGGTGCTTGGTCGTCACGGCGCGGCCGTTCGCTGCCTTGCCGGATTGGGGCTGTGCCAAGAGGGGGCTCCCGTGGGTCGCTGTCGAAGGTGACGCCGGTGGAGGGACCGCCGGTCGCCTGGCCGACGAGGAGTTCGCACTCGGCCGGAAGCCTTTCGGCTGCTCCGGCGGGGTCGTCGGGGTCGGCGGCTCCGGGGCGAATGCCCACCAGTCCACGGGATACCAGGGTATCAGCGCGAGGCCGTGGACGCGGTCACGGGCACCTCGGCGCGTCCGCCCCGCGTTCATCCGGCGTTCGCGGAACACCGTCCGGGCTGGCCCGGAAGGATCACTTCCGCCTGACTCGTCCGGACCAGTGCGACTGCCCCAGCCGGACCAATGTGACGTCAAACCGTGTGACAGCTGACGAACAGGGGTTCTTCGGGGTGCCTCGCCCACTGCCGCCGACGTATTCTGCACGGACGCATCGCCGACAGACAGAGCACGCGGAGGGCGAGGGGTCAGGACGACGCCTCTCGGTCCCCGATGCGCGACCGGACAACCGCCTCCCGTACCAGTTCCCGTCCAGGCCAGGGGCCCATCACGGCCCCGCCCCGGTGGCCACCAGCCGCCACCGCCCGGACGTCTCCGGCCCCGCAGCATCCGCGCGCCCCGCCATCGGTGGCCGCCGAGCTCATCTTGCGAACTGGAGACCCACGTGGCCGGCCGTATCGAGGACTACGCACTCATCGGGGACATGCAGACCGCCGCCCTGGTCAGCAGGGACGGGGCGGTCGACTGGCTGTGCCTGCCCAGATTCGACTCTCCCGCCGTGTTCGCCGGTCTGCTGGGGACCGATGAACACGGGTTCTGGCGGATCGGCCCCGCCGAACCGGTGGCCGGCCCCGCCACCCCGGCCCCGCCGCCCGCCCGCTCGGCGTTCACCGACAGCGGCGAGATCCCGATCCCGCCGACCGCAGCCGCCCCCGCCGTACCGGCCGACCGGCGCCGCTACCGGGGCGACTCGCTGATCCTGGAGCAGGAGTGGGACACCCAGGGCGGCACCGTCCGGGTGATCGACTTCATGCCGCCCCGCCCGCTGGCCGGGCTGGACGCCGTCCCGCAGATGATCCGGATCGTCGAGGGCGTCTCCGGCCGGGTCCGGATGCGCTCGGCCCTGCGGATGCGGTTCAGCTACGGCCGGGTGGTGCCCTGGGTGCACCGGGTCGAGCAGCCCGACGGCGGCCACCGCACGGTCGCGGTGGCCGGGCCGGACTCGGTCTGGCTGGACGGCGTGGCCGAGACCTACGGCCGCGACCTGACCACGTACGCCGACTTCACCGTCGAGGCGGGCGAGCGGATCGCCTTCGCGCTCACCTGGCAGGCCAGCCACCTGCCCGCCCCCGCCGCGCCGGACGCCGAGGCGATGCTCGACGACACCGTCGAGTTCTGGCGCGACTGGGTCGCCCAGTGCACCTACCAGGGCCCCTACCGGGAGCCGGTGGTCCGCTCACTGATCACCCTCAAGGCGCTCACCTACGCCCCCACCGGCGGCATCGTCGCCGCCCCCACCACCTCGCTGCCCGAGGACATCGGCGGCGAGCGCAACTGGGACTACCGCTACACCTGGCTGCGGGACGCCGCGATCACCCTCTCCTCGCTGCTGCGCACCGGCTACCGCGAGGAGGCCAGGGCCTGGCGCGAGTGGCTGCTCCGCGCGGTGGCCGGCGACCCGGAGAACCTGCAGATCATGTACGGCATCGCCGGGGAGCGGGAGCTCACCGAGTCCGAGCTGGACTGGCTGCCCGGCTACGAGGGCTCCCAGCCGGTCCGGGTCGGCAACGGCGCGGCCGGCCAGCTCCAGCTGGACGTCTACGGCGAGGTGGTCGAGGCCCTGCACCTGGCCCACATGACCGGCCTGACCCGCAACGACCACGCCCACCTGCTCCAGCTCAAGCTGATCACCTACCTGGAGCAGCACTGGCGCGAGCCGGACGAGGGCATCTGGGAGGTGCGCGGCCCGCGCCGCCACTTCGTGCACTCCAAGGTGATGGCCTGGGTCGCGGTGGACCGCACCATCAAGCTGATCGAACAGACCCCCGCCGAGGGCCCGCTGGAGCGCTGGAAGGCCCTCCGCGAGGAGATCCACCGGGACGTCTGCGAGAAGGGCTACGACGCCGACCGCAACACCTTCACCCAGTACTACGGCGGCCAGGAGCTGGACGCCTCGCTGCTGCTGAT
The DNA here is from genome assembly GCF_044766665.1 of Kitasatospora sp. NPDC101801. NCBI lineage: Bacteria > Bacillati > Actinomycetota > Actinomycetes > Kitasatosporales > Streptomycetaceae > Kitasatospora > Kitasatospora sp. NPDC101801. The sequence goes on along the minus strand of NZ_JBIWML010000022.1, from coordinate 26,422 downwards.
CCCCCAGGTCGGCTTCCTGCCGCCGGACGACAAGCGGGTGATCGGCACCATCGAGGCGATCCAGCGCGAACTGTCCACCGAGGACGGCTTCGTGCTCAGGTACCCGACCCACGACGAGGAGGGCAACAACGTCGACGGGCTCTCCGGGCACGAAGGGGCCTTCCTGGCCTGCTCGTTCTGGCTGGCCGACGACCTGGCGATGATCGGCCGGGTGCAGGAGGCACGGGAGCTGTTCGAGAAGCTGCTCTCGCTGCGGAACGACGTCGGCCTGCTGGCGGAGGAGTGGGACTCCCGGACCCAGCGTCAGGTCGGCAACTTCCCGCAGGCGTTCAGCCACGTGCCGCTGATCGACACCGCCCTCCGCCTCACCGCCTGCGCGGGCGCCTACCTCGCCGCCCAGCCCGACGGCCGTGAACGGGAGGAAGCGGCCCTCTGAACCGGCCCCCCGGGGCGTCAGCCCCCAGGGGCTCGGGGCTCTGCTGATGTGCGGCTCCGCCGCGTGGGCGACGCCGACTTTTTGCAGGTGGCCCGGCATCTACGGTCAGGGGCTCGGGGAACGGAGCCCGGTCAGAGCAATAGGTTCTGTCCGGGCCTGGTGAAGCGATCTTCGCTCTCCCAGGAAGGGCAGTAACCCTGACCTGGAGGACGCCCTGTGACCGGCACCCTGACCGAGACCACCGTACGTGCCGACCGTGCCACCCTGCTGGGCCTTGGCTTCACCCCCGCGCAGCTCGCCGACCTGGGCCTGTGGGAGGTGGCGACGGGCACCCCGGATGAGTTGGCGGAGGGATACGCGCGGCGCAGCCGGAAGCAGGACGACTTGGCGACGTTGCGTGGGCACGTCCGGGACATTGCCCGGCGTGCCCACGAGCATGGGGTGAAGATCCGCCACATCTGGTTCGAGCAGAAGTCCGCGTCGAAGTCGTGGGTGCGCCGCACGGAGTTCGACGGCGCCTGTGATGCGGTCCTGGCCGGGATCTCCCGGGCCCTGTACGTGTGGAAGACGGACCGGCTGTCCCGTGAGGGGATGGGCAAGGTCGGTGTCCTGCTGGATGCCTTCGACCAGCGCCGGGCCGGGTTGGTGAGTGTCACTGAGGGGCTGGACAGCCGGAAGGGCGGGCGCATCCTGTTCGCCTTCCTGTCCGAGCGGGCGCGGGAAGAGGCGGCGGAGATCGCGTTCCGCGTCACCAACGGCATCAAGGTCCACAAGGAGGAGGGGTGCTTCACCGGTGGCCGTGCCCCCTTTGGGCTGGAGGCGTACGGGCCGAAGGGGGCGAAGCGGGTGAGGCCGCACGGGGCGGAGTACGGGGTGTCCCGCCGTATCGGCATCCGGCTGTGGGAGAACCGGCGGCCGAAGGAGATCGTGGCCGAGCTGACCGCTGACGGGGCCGTGCGGCGCAACGGGAAGCCGTGGACGGAGCGGGCGATTGTGGAGCTGGCCCACTCCCCGTGCTGGGCCGGGCTCGTCCCGGAGTCGCGCCCGGTGCTGGACGAGTTCGGGCAGCCGACGGGGAAGTACGACCGCCCCGGGGCGTTGATGGGCCCGGACGGGTTGCCGGTGACGTGTGGCGAAGGCGTTGTGACGTACTCGGAGTGGGTGACGATCCAGGGGAATCTGGCCGCCCGCTCCACGGACAGGCCCCGGGCCACGGGCCGGGGACGCGGGCACCGCCAGCGCACTGCCCTGCTGCCTCTCATCCTGCGCTGCCCGCACTGCGGCGGGCCCGCGAAGAGTGGGGGCGTGGTCCTCACCTGCCGTACGCGGGTGGAGCAGGGCCCGGCCGCCTGCGTTGGGTTCACCACCGCGTCAGCCCGGCTGGAGGCTGCGGTGGAGGTGCTGTGGATCAACCACGTGCGGTCCCTGCCCCCGGGGTCCGTGACGGTCCAGGCGATTGGCCGCCGGTGGCTGGGGTTCATGAACCCGGAGCAGACCGCGCAGCGGGACAAGCTGCGCTCCGCCCTCCAGCAGGCCGGGGAGCGGCGCGCCCAGCTTGATGACCGGTACTACCTCAAGGGCAACATGCCGGAGCGGGATTACGTGCGGCTGGCGGAGGCCCTGGACCTCCAGGTGGTCACCCTGACGGGGCAGTTGTCCGCCCTGTCCGGCGAGGACGACCTGGCACCGCTGGGCGACGGTGAGACGCTGGCGGAGCTGTGGGCGGGGCAGGACATCGACGGGCGCCGGGCCCTTCTCCAGGCCGCCCTGGGGCACCTGACGGTCCGTCCGGCCGCACGCCCCGGTGACCGCACGCCCATAGCGGACCGCGTGGTGGTGACGTGGATTGACGACCCGCAGCCGGGGGTGCGGAAGCTGGCCGTACAGGCCGCGCAGCGGACCCGGCAGCGGAAGGCCAAGGCCCGGCAGCCCGTGGCCAGCGGAAGCCAGACACAGGCCGCCTGACGGCCCGCAGGGACCCGCAACGGCCCGTCATTGGGGATCACCCCCGATGGCGGGCCTTTGCGTGCTCGGGGTGTCCCGCTGTCCCGTCCTGTCCCCCCGGGTGGCCGCGCGCTCTACCCCCGCCCTCCTTAGAGGAGCAAGGGCAGCCAACCGCGCTGCCGATTGGAGGGCAGGGCATGGCGCTGTTTGGACCCCGGATCACGCACGCGGAAGCCGTCCGGCGGGTCACTGCGAAGCTGGATCAGGTACGGCCTGGTGGTGAACGATGGTCGGTGGACACGGCCCCGCACGGCCGGACAGAGGTGGTCAACTACCTTGCATCAACGGGACGTTGTGGCGAGTACGGGGACCACTTCGAGACCCTGTCGGACCCGTTGGCCGTGAATGTCCCCGGCTGCACGACCCGCACCGCCCAGGCGCTGGCCGACACCGCCCAGACCCTGGGGCTGGACGTCACCGTGGCGGACAGGCCCGGCCGGGACCCGCTGTTCGCCTTGGGTGGCCCGCACGCCACGGCGGGCATCGTGGACCCGCGCGGCATCGCCCTGGCCCTGCTGGTGGAGCACCGCAGGAAGGCCGCCCCCGTGTCGGATGAACTGCTGTGGGCCGCTGGCAGGTTGACCGCATCGGGCACCCACGCCAAGGCAGTCGCCTACGTGCTGCCCAACGTCCTTACTGACTTCGGCGCGTCAGGGTGAAGTGTGTGGAAGTGGCTGATGTGCGTGGTGGGGTGACGGTATCTGGTGGTGTGTGAGATATGCGGATGGTGGCGGGTTGACCGCTGCGGGGCGGGTGCGCCGGGAGACGGTGCGGATGCGGGCGGCCGAGCTGTTCGAGCAGAGGGTCAAGCCGGCGGAGGTGGCTCTGCGTCTACGGGTGAGCGTGAAGTCGGCTTACCAGTGGCACCAGTTGTGGCAAGAGGGCGGAGCGGAGGCGCTGGGCTCCCGAGGGCCGGGCGGGTCACGGTGTCGTCTTTCACCGCGCTGCCTGGAGAAACTGGCCGTGTTTCTGGACCAGGGCCCGGCCGCGCACGGCTGGGTGGAGGACCAGGTCTGGACGGCCTCGCGGGTGGTCACGTTGATCGGGCGGAAGTTCCACGTGACGTACAGCGTGTCCGGGGCGACGAGGTTGATGCACCGGCTCGGCTTCAGCCCGCAGGTCCCCGCGCGGCGGGTCGCCGAGCGCGACGAGCGGGCTGTCACCGTGTGGAAAGAGGTGACCTGGGCGGAGGTAAAAGCGCCCGGGCGGCCTGCGGGGGTTACATCTGCTTCGAGGACGAGGCAGGCTTCACCCGCCGACCGCCCAGGGGACGTACCTGGGGCCGGCGCGGCCGCACCCCGGTCGTGACGGTCAGCGGCCGCCGGGCGGGCCGCCTGTCCGTGGCGGGGCTGGTCGCGATGCGGCCAGGCTCCCGCACCCGGCTGTGCCACCGGCTGATCACCCACCCCGCGGGCAAGGGCAAGCGCCGCAGCATGAGCGAGCGTGACTTCATCGCCCTGGTCGACGGTGTCCACCACCTCGTCAAAGCGCCCATTGTGCTGGTCTGGGACCGGCTGAACACCCACGTCTCCCGCTTCATGCGCGAGTTGATCGCCCAACGCGCCTGGCTGACGGTGTTCCTGCTGCCCGCCTACTCGCCCGACCTCAACCCCGTCGAGTGGGTCTGGGCGCACGTCAAACGCAGCCTGGCCAACCTCGCCGTCATGGCCCTCGACCAGCTCGAAGCCCTCGTCCGAAACCGGCTCAAACGACTCCAGTACCGACCCGACACCCTCGACGGGTTCATAGCCGGCACCGGCCTGACCCTCAACACCCCAGCCTCACCCTGACAAGCCGAAGTCAGTAACGAACAGGGGCGTACATGAGCGGCCCCGACGCTGACGGCCTGGCCGCAACCCTTGCCGCCCAGGCCCATGTCACCCCGGGCGGGGCCGACGCGCTCACCCGGGCAGAGGCGGTCATCCGCCGGTTCGTCTGGTTCCCGGAGCAGCACCACTACTACGTTGTGACCCTGTGGGCCGCGTACACGCACCTGCTGACCCGCTGCCACCACCTGCCGATTGCCCCGCGCCTTGGGATCTTCTCCGGCGCCCCTGGCAGTGGAAAGACCCGCGCTCTGGAATCCTCAGCCGCATCGCGGCCAATGGCCAGGACGTCGGTTCTCTATCCGCCGCCGCAATGCTGCGCATTATCAGTTCGGCTGCCGCATCGGATGAACCGGGTTCCTATCCGGTGTCACTTTTCCCCGATGAACTCGACCGTACCTATTCCGCGCATTCGGCGGGATCACAGGACGACCTGACGATCATTCTTAATGCCGGATACAAGCGTGGCGCGGCTGTCGTGCGGGCACACAAGGACAAGCAGACGGAAGTGATCCGCTACGACTGCTTCGCGCCGGTCGCGTTCGCCGGCCTGGCCACGGCCCGACTTCCGGACGCCCTGGTGACCCGGACATTCGTCGTCCACACCAAGCGCGCTACCCGTGACGAACGCCCCGCCTCATTCCTTCCTGTGGCTCACGACCGGGATTTGCTGGCCGTCCGGGAAAGCCTGTCCAGGTGGGCTGCGGAAGTTGCCGAGCGGATATCGGAACCCGCCGACATGCTGGCCATTCTCCTGGACGAGCGGATCACGGCGATTACGGACGGCCGGGACCACGAAATCTGGTCCTGCCTGTTCACCGTCGCCACTCTCGCGGGCGGAGTCTGGCCCGTCCGGTGCATTGAAGCCGTCACCCTGATGCAAGAGGAATCGGCGGACCACGTGTCCGGTTCACCGTCCGCCCGGCTGCTGGCCGCTATTCGCCGTCATTACATGTCGCGCCCGGCAAGTCGCTGGAATATCGGAATCAGTAAGGACGACATAGTCAGTGCCGCTCTGGAAATGGACGCGCTGACATTCGAGCGGTTCAACGGGCGTGACGAGGTGCGGCCCGACGATATCGGCGCGCTGCTGCGGGAGCACGGCCTGAAATCCATCCGTATCCGCGCTGCCCATGGCCGGGCCTACGGCTACCGCTGGGCCGACCTGGAGGACGCCTGGTCCCGGGTCCTGCCCCCGCCGGTCGAGGACACGGACGACGAAGACGAGGAGCCTCCCCGCCCGGGGTCCGTCTTCGCGCGCTGACCCACCGGGACACCCGGGACAAGGGGGAAGCATGCCTCTGACCTGCGGTTTTCTGTCCCGCTCCGGTGGTCCAGTCCCGGCCCGCCGGCCCCCGCTACGCCCCACCCCAAGGAGAGACGCACGTGAACGGCACTGACGACGACCTGGACAAGAAGGTCCGCTTCCTGTGGAGCCTGGCCAGCTCGGACCTGCACACCCGGCCCTGGCACGATGCCACCACCCCGCCCGCAGCCCAGGCCGCATGGCAGGAATTCGAGACCGCCCGTGACAAGGCAACTGACATAGTGGAATCGTTTTCACTGATCAGGACAGAAGCCCGCAGGGCGGAAAGGGAACGCCGGGCGGAGCACCGTACCCACGCCGATGGCGGACCGAAGCCGAAGGGCGTGTTTAAGCCTGCCGATATCACCGGGCGCCGCCATGACGCGGCACTCGCAATTCAGGCCGCTTTGGAGAACATGCAGACCCTCCGAAGCCGGTATGAGCGACTGGAAAGCGACCGGGCAATTCTCATCGAATGGCGCGGCACTCTGATCTCCCGGGTGGACGGCACGCAGGAAAAGGCCCAGACGGCTATCAATGCGGCTGAGTCAGCTTTCGCCGAATGGACCGGAACCAGTGACACGCTTGCCCGGATCACCGCAAAGCTGGGACTGTCCGGAATGGCGGACGGCGGCACACCGATCATTTCCAGTGGCCATTCGAAGATATTCCGGGAAGCATGGGAAGCCTTCCCCAAGCTCGCCCAGGCGGTCGGCACTAATGACGTCGTCGCCAGCGGGCGATGGGCCACCATGACGGAGAAGGAACTCACTGCGGTGCCGTCCCTGTGGCAGCGGGAGATCCTGAGTTACAACCGGATCGGCAGCGAAGACAGGGCCCGGCTTCTGCGTATTGAGCTGGCCGAACGTCGGCGCGGTGAGGTGATTTCATCCTTCGAGATTCCTGCCGACATGACCGCTGAACAGGCCAGGAACGTACTCAGCCGACGCGACCTGTAGGAGGCGGGGAGGGACCCCTCTAAGGCCTTCCCGGCCCCCGCAGGCGTATAGCTTCCGCCCCGATGCATGGGCATGCAATGCGTGCGCGTGCACATCGAGACAACAGAAAGGGGCACCATGCCCAAAGAGGAGAATGCCGGGGCACGGCTGGTGGAGTTGTTCCGCCAGGTGTGCGAGCCGGACGAGTTCGCGGAGGAGGCCCTGACGCTGGCCGGTCAGCACCTGGACCGCGCCGCCGACTGCGACACCGCCGTGACCGCCCACGGGGTCCTGATCGAAGGCACCCGGGGAACGCTGGTCGCCAACCCGGCCGTTGCGGAGGCCCGCCGGGAACGCGCCGCCGCATGGGCCATCGTCAAGGCGGTCATGCCGGACCCAGAGCAGGCCACAGCGGCCGTGTCCGGGGCCGACCGCTCGGCGGCAGCGCGCGCCATGGCACGGGCCCGTTGGGGGGTGCGCGGTGGCCCAGCGGCGTAGGGCCCGCCGGCTCGGCACCGGTTCCCTGACCGACCGAGTACGCGCCCTGCTGGCAGCCCCCGACCCCGCCCCGGCGGACGTGCTGGCAGTGCTCGCCGACCACCCCGACGCCGACCGGCTGTTCAGTACCGACGCCTGCCTGTGGCTTGACGACACCGAGCCCTACGAGGCCCCACGGCCGGATGACGCGGTGTACTCCCGGTATCGCCTGCTGCTTCTGGAGATCACCCGGGCCCACGAAGTCCGGGACTGGGCAGCCGGGCTGGCTCCGGCCTTCCGCCTCTACGCCGATGACTGGGCCCAGGCCCTGCCGCCCCTGCAAGACGAGGAGGGCCGGACGTACGAGTCCGGCCCCTGGCACTGGGACTGACCCAGCACCACAACAGCCCCCGTACCCTCCCCATCACAGGGGCGGTGCGGGGGCTGGTGCTGTTCAAGCGCGATTTTGCGACTGTTCTGGCGAAGCTATTGCGGGCCGCATTCCTTCGTAAGCCTCACGTAGGTCTTTCGCCTCGGCGGTTTTGCGCGCTTCTACTGCTCGTACAACCTCCAACGCTCGCCAGTGGTTCGAGGGCACGATTTTGCCGGAGAGTATGGCGCCCTGCGCGGCATTACAGGCTTCATCAAGACGCCCCGAAACAACGAGCGACAGTGCCAAGTCAATATTGGCCGATGCGACTCGGCGAGGCCATTTTGAAATGTCATTCGATGGAGAGAGTTGCGTAATCACCTCGCGCGCGTATGACTCAGCGGCGGGATCTCCGACCCACGCAAGGGTCGTGGCAGTATAAGCAACCGACTTTCCCGGATCATATTGGAAGTGATGTTCAGGATTGTCCGGAAACCGCATCGTTGAAACCAGCTGATGGACCCGACTTATGGCCGTGTAGGTTTCTTTGGATTGCCCCAGGCGGGCATAGGCTCGACCCTCCTGGGCTGTTGCCTGGATTTCGACTGAGCTGCCCATGGGTGCCAGAGATTGAGCCATCCTGCTGAGTTCAACGGCCCTGTAATAGTCCCCATCCGTGAGGACTCTCCATGCGTCGGTTTCATAGCACCAAGCTTGGATTTCCGGGTGCTCTGCGTGTTGCGCAAGCGACATAGCCGTCTGCAATCGCGCCGTTGCAGCGTCCGGCTGGTCTAGGTCGATATGCAAGGTCGCACCCAGAAGGGAGAACCACCCGCCGACCACGAGCAATCGGCGATGCTCTGCAAGCGTCTTCTTGGCGTCGACCAATCCCGCAACGTAGCTGAAGTATTTCCTTACCCGCTCCAGAAGATCCTGGGGAGGTGAGGATGGATACTGTCTGGCCATTTCATCGAATACCTGCTCTAGGCGCGAGAGCGTTTCATTGCCGACATCGCTTGCTGCAACTCGGCGCGCGAGATCCAGCGCCTCAAGTTCATCGTCATGCGACGGTTGAGTGCTGCTGGCCACTTTTGGCACGGCCAGTGGCCCTGGATTCGCACTTGTCGTAGCAATAAGGATATCCACTTGGATTGCCGAGACGCGCAATTCCCGGGAAATGGCGTGGCGGTGCCATGGCTGCGGCTCTGTTTCCCCATTTTCCCACCGTCCGACCGTGGAACGGTCAACTCCGACAGCCTGGGCGAATGATTCCTGGCTAAATCCCAGACTCTTCCGGCGTTGTACGAAGTTCTCCCGCCTGACTGCCATCCTGCCTCCGCTCTCCGGCTATCCGTTCTACCAGGTCAGGGTGCTCGACGCGGCGAGTATGCGGCAGAGATGCGGCACGGATGCGGCATCCCTGCGCTGTCCATCACCGCCGGGCCCGCCTGTACTGGTGATTCACACAACGGCTGGCGCCGATTGAGAGGGAGGCACCATGGCTTCGACCATGGACGGTCACGCGGCTACCCAGCGCGGCGATGTGCAGAGGCTGCACCAGGCGCAGAGCTATGACCAGTACAGGGCTGAGCGGCGCAAGCAGAAGCCCGCGAGCGCCCCCTTGAACGACTACGACCCGAAGGTGTCCGCGCGAGTCACGGGCCGGGGTGTGCCTGGCGACTGGCCGTTCTGCTGCTGTGGGGCCGAGAACTGCCCGGATAGGCAGTCCTGATCAGCACGATGGCTCCTGCGCCGAGTCGGGAGCTGGAACAACCACAACGGAGACAAGGAGGGGTGTCCAGTGGAGACCTCGGAGCGTGCACGCCTTGACACGTACTTCGCCAAAATCGCGGGTCAGTTCATCCCGGAGGTTCGCCCGTCGGCGTTCTTGGTGACGCACCTTCTCCCCGAGCGGCCGTCGTTCGTGCGGTCGGTGGCAGCGCTGGCAGAGCTGCGTGCTGTGCTGCCGAAGCCCAAGAGCATCGACCCCGGGGCCCGGCGTGAGGTCGAGCAGCACACCCCGGTTGATGAGCTGTCCCGCGATCTCTTCGCAGACCCGGCCACGGCCCTGACTTACCTGGAGACCCGAGCCGCCGGGGAAGACGTAGTGCTGCTGGACGTAGGTGGCTACTTCGCCCCGTCGCTGGACGTGCTCTGCGACCGGTTCTCTGGCCGGATTCTCGGAGTGATCGAAGACACCGAGAACGGCCACCAGAGGTACACCGAACTCCCCAAGCCTGCTTGCCCGGTGCTGTCAGTTGCCCGCTCGCCACTCAAGGACCCTGAGGACTACCTAGTCGGTCAGTCCGTCGTATTCAGCACCGAAGCGCTGATGAGGGGGCGAGGAGACATCCTGCCCGGCCGGCGGGCGCTGGTGATTGGCTTCGGCAAGTTGGGCTCAAGTATCGCAAGGCTGTTGCACGCCAAGGGAGTTCAGGTCACGGTGTACGACATTGACCCTGTGCGGAGGGCCCAGGCGCTCTCCCAGGGCTTTGCGGTCGCACAGGACCGTGACAGGGCCATCCGGCGGGCGGGCCTGGTGCTCTGTGCCACGGGAGCACTGGCCTTACGAGGGGAGGACTTCCCGCAGCTCCACAACGGAGCGTACGTCGCGACGGTCACCAGCAGCGAAGACGAGTTGGAGCTAGACGGCTTGCCCGATGGGTACACCCGGACCAGCTCCGGCGACAGCGTCACGCGGTTCAGTACGACGGGGCACTACTTCTATCTGATGAACAACGGAAATGCCGTCAACTTCCTTCACGGCGCTAGCGTTGGACCGTTCATCTTCCTTGTTCAGGCGGAGATCCTGGCGGGCATCCGCATGCTTGCCCGGGGTGACCTTGACCCCGGCATGCATGAGGTACCAGCGAAGGATCGAGCCGCCATCGCGGCTACCTGGCTCAACTACTACAACAGGTGATCCCATGACCATCACAGCCGACCACATCCGCGCCACGCTGACGGCCTACCTTGACGAACACCCGTACGACAAGGCCGACTTGGCGTTGCCGCTGTCCTTGCTGGACTCTGGTGCCGAACTGACCAGTCGCAAGGAGTTCCGGGGCCACGTCACGGCAGGGGCCGTCCTGGTCAATGAACACCGGCATGTGCTCTTCATTCATCACGTGGCGCTTGACAAGTGGCTGACGCCCGGTGGGCACCTTGAAGCCGAGGACGCCACGCTGAGCGACGCCGCACTGCGTGAACTGACCGAGGAAGCAGGCATCCCCGCCGAAGCCGTGACGTTGGTCGGAAGCGGACCCGTACACGTCGACGTACACCCGATCCCTGAGAACCCGGCCAAGGGAGAGCCGGACCACTTCCACGTGGACTTCCGGTTCGTGTTCCGTACGTCCGGAAGTGAGCTTGTGACCCTCCAGGAGGAGGAAGTCAGCGGCTACACGTGGCGACCGATCGGAAGCATCGCCGACGACCGACTGAGGGCTCGCGTCGAGGCCGTGGCCGCCTAATTTGCTTGGTGCTGATGCGAGTTGCCCCGTCCGGGGTCGCCCGGATGGGGCTTCGGCCTGTCAGCCAACCTGACGGCTAGACAGATCACCGACCGTCCACTTACGGTTCGACCCACAACCAAACAGAGACCCCGGCGAGTGCGTCAACACTCCCGGGGCGTGGCCGACGCTTTTGGGAGCGACGACGTGACGAACTTTACTGCCTGGGCATTCGCCTGGGCCACTTGCCTTGCCTTGGCCTTCGTAGCTGCCTGGATGATCTCCAGTGCCCCTGATCAGTACCAGGGTCGACACCGTGCCCAGGGCCCGCGTACCGAGCCCGTGAGCATCCGCGCACTCCAGCCTGGAAGCTTCACGGTCCTGCCGGTACCGCCCCACGTGGCCGAGCGGACGCGGCCCCTGTCTGGGGAGGACAACGCGCTCGTTCGGGGTCGCGTCGCCCGCCTGCCGGAGCAACAGCAGGAACCCGCACCGATCCTCCCGTGCCCCGCTACGGTCCGCGTGGTGCCACTTTGGGTCACCCGCTGGGAAGAGCAAGGGCAGGCCAGCTAGAGGCGCTGCAACCCTGTCTCATGAGAACCCCGCAGGGCCTCGTCCAGCCGTGAGCTGGACGGGGCCCTTGCCGTTGTGCCACGTGGTCCTCGACGGCTCGTGACCTGCTCACATAACCTATTGCTCTGACCGGGAACGCAGAACTGCGACGCCGACCTTTGCAAGGTGATCGTCGCGTAGGTGGTCAGGCACTTTCGCGGTGACCCCGGCGCCAGATCTCCTCGCAGTTCCCCGAGCCCCTGGCGTGTGCCAACTGGGCGCCCTGCAAAAGGTCAGGGGCGCTGGACGAGTTCGTCGTAGGTGCTGAGGACCTGGGCCACGGTGGCGGCTTCGTCGGGCCAGGTCTCGGCCTGGAGCCGGCCGGCCGCGGCCAGGGTGCTGCGGCGCTCGGGGTCGGCGAGCAGCTCGCGGACGGCCCCGGCGAGCGCGGCGGGGTCGCCGTAGGGCACCAGCAGCGCCGCCTCGCCGACCAGTTCGGGGACGCCGCCGACCGCGGTGGAGATCACCGGGACCCCCGCCCGCATCGCCTCCTGGACGACCAGTGAGCGGGCCTCCCAGCGGCTGCTGACCACCACCAGGTCGGCCGCCGCGAGCAGGTCGGGCACGTCGGTGCGGTAGCCGAGCAGCTCGACCGGGAGCTTCTCGGCGGCGATCCGCTCGCGCAGCGCGTCCTCCTCGGGGCCCTCACCGGCGATCACCACCAGCGGGTCGCCGTCGCCGAGGCCGTACCGGACGGCGTCCAGCAGCAGGCCGAAGGACTTCTGCTGGACCAGCCGCCCGACCGCGAGCACCACCGGCCGCTCGGCGGAGCCGTGCAGCAGGGCGGCCCGGGCCGCCGCCCGGTCCAGGCCGCCGGCCGGCATCGGCGGGGCGGCGACCGGGCCGAGCCGGGCGTCGGTGGCGCCGAGTTCGCGGGCCCGGGCGACCAGGTCGGAGGAGGCGCCGAGCACCAGGTCGGCCGAGCGGGCCACCCGACGCTCCATCAGGCGCTGCAGCCGGCGGTCGAGTCCGGTGGCGAGCATCGCGTGATGGGACGTCACCACCAGCGGGGTCTCCGGGCGCAGGCCGGGGAACCGGCCCGCGGTGCGCAGCGCCAGGTCGGCCAGCAGCCCGGCCCGCAGGCCGTGCGCGTGCACGATGTCGGCGCCGGTGAAGGCGCGCCGGAGCTCACCGATCGCGGTGGCGTCGCTGCGGGCCCCCGAGGTGGGGGTGATGTCCACCAGGTGGAACCGGGCGCCGGTGCGGGAGAACCCGAACAGCGCGTCGGTGCCGCCGGGGGCGCAGACGGTCACGGCCACGCCGTGCGCGACCAGGCCCTGGGCCAGCGAACGCACGTGGGCGCCGACGCCCCCGCTGGCCGCGGAGAGCACCAGCACCACGTGCAGTTGCCCCGGTTCGGTGCCTTTGCCGGCCCTGGTGGCGAAAGGGTCCACGTCGTCTCGCTCCGACTCGATCATGAACTGGTCAGTCAGTGTCCAGCGGCCACCTTGCCAGGTCCGGCGCCCTCTTGGACAGTCGGCACCCCTACGTGTCGGGGGCCCACCCCGGCGGCGCGCCCGCCGAGCGGTCAACCGAGCCGGGGTGCGCGAGCGGTGGCCAGCAGCTCCTCCGCGTGCGCCCGGCCGAGCTCGGAGTCCTCCAAGCCCGCCAGCATCCGGGAGAGTTCGCGTACCCGCTGCTCGTCGGAGAGCACCTTGACGCCGCTGCGGGTCACCGTGCCGTCATGGGTCTTCTCCACCACCAGGTGCCGGTCGGCGAAGGCCGCCACCTGCGGGAGGTGGGTGACCACGACGACCTGGGCGGTCTCGGCGAGCTTGGCCAGCCGGCGGCCGATCTCGACCGCGGCCTTGCCGCCGACCCCCGCGTCCACCTCGTCGAAGAGGTAGGTGGGCACCGGGTCGGCGCCCGCGAACACCACCTCGACGGCCAGCATCACCCGGGACAGCTCACCGCCCGAGGCGCCCTTGGCGATCGGGCGCGGCGAGGCGCCGGGGTGCGGGGCGAGCAGCACCTCGACCTCGTCGACGCCGTGCGAACCGAAGGCGACCGTCCGGCCGTCCAGCGCCAGCCCGGCCGGGTCGTCGGTCCTGGACAGGTCGAAGGTGACCCGGGCGTGCGGCATGGCCAGCTCGGCCAACTCGGCGGAGACCGCCTCGGCGAACCGGCCGGCCGCAGCCTGCCTGGCCGCGGAGACCTCGGCCGCCAGGGTGGTCAGCTGCTGACGCAGGGTGTCCTGCCGCTCCGTCAGCTGCTCGATCCGGTCGTCGTCGCCGTCCAGCTCCGACAGCCGGGCGGAGCCGGCCTCGGCCCAGGCCAGCACCTCGGCCAGGGTGTTCTCCGGACCGCCGTACTTGCGCAGCAGCTGGGCCAGCACCGAGCGGCGCTCCTCGACCGCAGCCAGCCGGACCGGGTCGGCGTCCAGGTCGTCGGCGTAGCCGGCCAGGTCCTGGGCCACGTCGGCCAGCAGGTAGCCGACCTCGTTCAGCCGGTCGGCCAGCCCGGCCAGCCGCTCGTCGTGCTGGCGGACGCCGTCCACCGCGCGGCGGGCCTGGGCCACCAGGGTGCCGGCGTCCACCGCCTCGGGGTCGCTCGGGTGCCCGGCCAGGGCGGCGTGCGCCAGGGTGGCGGCGGAGGAGAGCGCGTCGGCGTGGCCGAGCCGCTCGGCCTCGGCGGCCAGCTCGGTGTCCTCCCCGGCGACCGGTTCGGCGGCGGCGACCTCGTCCAGGCCGAACCGGAGCAGGTCGGCCTCCTGGGCCCGCTCCCGGGCCCGCACGGTCAGCTCGTCCAGGGTGGCGGCCACCTCGCGCAGGGCCCGGTAGGTCTCCCGGTAGCGGGCCAGCGGCCCGGCCACGGCGGCGCCCGCGTACCGGTCCAGCGCGCCGCGCTGCCGGGACGGCCGGAGCAGCCGCTGCTGGTCGGTCTGGCCGTGCACGGCCACCAGGTCCTCGCCCAGCTCGGCCAGCAGGCCGACCGGGACCGACCGGCCGCCGACGTGGGCCCGCGAGCGGCCCTCCGCCGAGACGGTGCGGCTGATCAGCAGCGCGCCGTCGTCCAGCTCGGCCCCGGCCTCCAGGGCCCGCTCCAGCACCGCGGAGCCGGGCGGCAGCGAGAGCCGCCCCTCGACCACGGCCCGGTCCGCGCCGCGCCGCACCAGCGCCGGGTCGGCCCGGCCGCCCAGCAGCAGCCCGAGGCTGGTCACCACCATGGTCTTGCCCGCCCCGGTCTCACCGGTGACGGCGGTGAAGCCAGGGGCAAGTTCGACCACCGCGTCGTCGATGACGCCAAGATCCCGTATCCGCATCTCGTCCAACACGGAGACGACCTTACGAGGTTCCGGCCCCGCCGCGCGACGAGCGGCGGCCCCGCACGGGCAAGTTCATCCCTTTCGGGCGCTGTGCGAGTGATGTCGCCGGGGTGGTCGGCCGTACTGCTAGCGGGTTTCCGGGACGGTGCACCAGCGCAGGAAGAACTGGGCCAGCGGCCCGATCGCCAGCGCGTACGCGACGGTGCCGACGCCCACCGTGCCGCCGAGCAGGACGCCGACGGCCAGCACGGTCAGCTCGATGCCGGTCCGGATCAGCCGGACCGAGCGGCCGGTCCTGCGCTGCAGACCGGTCATCAGCCCGTCCCGGGGGCCGGGGCCGAGCCGGGCGCCGATGTAGAGGCCGGTGGCCAGGCCGTTGAGCAGGATGCCGCCGGCCAGCAGGGCGATCCGGGCGGGCCAGTTCCCGGGCGTGTCCAGCACGCCGAGGGTGAGGTCCATCGCGACCCCGAGGATCAGCACGTTGCCGACCGTGCCGATGCCGGGGACCTGCCGGAGCGGTATCCAGAGCAGCAGCACCAGCGCGCCGATGATGGTGACCCAGTTGCCGATGGTCAGGCCGAAGTGGTGCACCATGCCCTGGTTCAGCACGTCCCAGGGGTTGACGCCCAGGCCGGCCCGCACCATCACGCCCAGGCTGGTGCCATAGAGCCAGAGGCCGAACAGGAGTTGGGGCAGCCGACGGCCCAGCCGGTCGGTGCTCCAGCTGGTCCGGGGGACGGCGGAGGAGAGGGTGGCCATCGGTGGCTCCTTCCGAAGCAGTGGGGCCAGGGGTGTCCGGTGGGCCGGAGCGGCGCCCCTGGCGGCTCGGTGGCCGCCCTGCCATCATGGGGAGTCCACCTGACTGACAACCAGGGCCAATTCCTCTCAACTGGACTGATTCAGATGGCCGAGTGGCAGAGCACCGTGACCCCGCCCGCACTGGCCCGCCTGCTCCGCGGCGCCCGGCTGCCCGACGGCGAGGGCCGCCGGCCCGCCTACCGGACGCTGGCCGGGCAGGTCCGGCTGCTGGTCTCCGAGGGCCGCCTGCCGGTCGGCGCCCGGCTGCCCGCCGAACGCGAACTGGCCCAGGCACTGGAACTCAGCCGCACCACCGTGGCCACCGCGTACGAGGCGCTGCGCACCGAGGGGTACCTGCGCAGCCGCCGCGGCTCCGGCAGCTGGACCACCCTGCCCGAGGGCAGCCGGCCGCCCACCGACGCCCTGCACCCGGTGCCGCCGGACGAGCGCGACCGCACCCTCGACCTCGGGGTGGCCGCACTGCCCGCCCCGCAGCCCTTCCTCGGCGAGGCCGCCGCCCGCGCGGTCGAGCAGCTGCCCGCGTACGCCGCCGGGCACGGCAACTTCCCGACCGGCGTCCCGGTGCTGCGGGAGGCGATCGCCCGGCGCTACACCGAGCGCGGGCTGCCCACCACGGCCGACCAGATCCTGGTCACCACCGGCGCGATGGCCGCGCTCCAGCTGGTCCGGCGCGCGCTGCTGAGCCGGGGCGACCGGGTGGCCGTCGAGGCACCCAGCTACGCGCACACCCTGCAGGCGCTGCGCCGCTCCGGGGCCCGGCTGGTCCCCGTCCCGTACGCCGGGCCCCGGTGGGACCTGCCCGAGTGGCAGCGGGTGCTGCGCGGCGCGGCACCCCGGATCGCGTACGTGATCCCGGACTTCCACAACCCGACCGGCGCGCTGGTGGGCGAGGAGCAGCGCCGGGCCCTGCTGGCCGCCGCCCGGGCCGCCGGCACCACCGTGGTGGTGGACGAGACTCCGGCCGAACTGGACTGGGGCCGGGGCGACTTGGCCATGCCCCGGCCGATGGCGGCACTGGACCGGAGCGCCCAGGTGGTCACCGTCGGCTCGGCCAGCAAGATCCTCTGGGGCGGCCTGCGGATCGGCTGGGTCCGCGCGAACGCCGCCCTGGTCCGGCAGTTGGCCACCGACCGGGTCTACACCGACATCGGCAGCCCGGTGCTGGACCAGCTGATCGCCGCCGAGATGCTCGCCGAACCGCTGCCCGCGATCCGGGCCGACCGGCACGCCCGGCTGCGGAGCAGCGCCGAGGGCCTGGCCGCCGCCCTGCGCGAGCAGCTGCCCGACTGGCAAGTGGCCCTGCCCCCAGGCGGGTTGGCGCTCTGGGTGGGCACCGGCGGACTGTCCGGCGGCGCGCTGGCCAAGGCCGGCGAACAGACCGGGGTGCGGATCGCGGCCGGGTCCAGGTTCGGCGTGGACGGCGCCTTCGAGCACCACATCCGGATCCCGCTCACCGTCCCAGGCCCGGCCGCCGCCGAAGCCGTCGCCCGGCTGGCCGCCACCGCCCGACTCGCCGCCACCGGCCGCTGGAACGGCCTCGACAGCACCCTGCCACTGGCGGTCTGACGTACCGTCAGCCCACCGTCAGCAACCGCCGCGCCCGCGCCAACCCGTCACCGGCAGTGCGAACTTGGCCACCAGCCGGTCGGTGAACGGCGCCCGGTGCAGCCTGGCCAGCCGCACCGGCGTGCTGCCCCGGCGGACCTCCACCCGGGCTCCGGCCGGGAGTTCGACCGACCGGCGGCCGTCGCACCAGAGCACCCCGTGCGGGGTCTTCGGCTGCACCTCCACCGCCAGCACCGAGTCCGGCGAGGTGACCAGCGGCCGGGCGAACAGCGCGTGCGCGCTGATCGGCACCATCAGCAGCGCCTCCACCTCCGGCCAGACCACCGGGCCACCGCCGGAGAAGGCGTACGCCGTGGAACCCGTCGGCGTGGAGAGCACCACCCCGTCACAGCCGAAGTTGGAGACCGGACGGCCGTCCACCTCGGTCACCACCTCCAGCATCCGCTCCCGGGACGCCTTCTCGATCGACGCCTCGTTCAGCGCCCAACCCTCGTACAGCACATCACCGTTGGTACGCACCACGACGTCGAGGGTCATCCGGTCCTCGATCTCGTAGTCGGCGTCCACCACCCGGTCGACCACCACCGCCAGATCGTCCCGCTCGGCCTCCGCCAGGAAGCCCACCCGGCCCAGGTTGATGCCCAGCATCGGCAGCCCGGACTCCCGGGCCAGCTCCGCCCCGCGCAGCAACGTGCCGTCCCCGCCCGCGACCAGGATCAGCTCGCAGCCGTCCGCCGCGCCGGGCCCGCCGTCCACCCGCTCGACCCCGTCCGGCAGGTCGAGGCCGACCGCCTCGGTCGCCAGCAGCCGGATTCTGATCCCCGCCTTCAACAGACCCTGCACCAACGCCTCGACGCTGCGCAGCGCGGCCTCCCGACCGGTGTGTGCAATCAGGAAGACCGTGCGTCCCTCGCTCATGCTGCTGCCCTCTCCCTACGCCTGCCGGGTCGCCGTTGCCCCGGAGCGGCCACCGCACTCGCGATGGACCGGACGTCTGCGTCGCACCCTATCGGGGCCCCTCCGCGACCGCCCGGTCCGCCTCGGCCGGGTCGAGCTGCGCGGCGTCCCGACGCAGCCAGAGGAAGTACTCCACGTTGCCCGAAGGACCCGGCAGCGGGCTCGCCGTGACCGCCCGCACCCCCAGGCCCGACGCCCACGCCTGGGCGGCCACCTGACGGACCATCTCGGCCCGCAGCTCCGGGCTGCGCACCACGCCGCCGCTGCCCAGCCGCTCCTTGCCGATCTCGAACTGCGGCTTGACCATCAGCACCAGGTCCGCGTCCTCGGCACAGCACCGCGCCAGCGCGGGCAGCACCAGGCCGAGCGAGATGAACGACAGATCCCCGACCACCAGGTCGACCGGCGTCCCGCCGATCTGCTCCAGGGTCAGCTCCCGGACGTTGGTCCGGTCCATCACGGTCACCCGGTCGTCGCTCTGCAGCGACCACGCCAGCTGCCCGTACCCGACGTCCACCGCCAGCACGTGCGCGACCCCGGAGCGCAGCAGCACGTCCGTGAAGCCACCGGTCGAGGCGCCCGCGTCCAGCGCCCGGCGCCCCTCCACCGCCAGCCCCTGCGGCAGGAACGCCGCCAGCGCACCGGCCAGCTTGTGGCCGCCCCGCGAGACGTAGTCCGGGTCGTTCTCGTCCGTCGCCACCACCACGGCCGCCGCCGTCTCCACCTGGGTGGCCGGCTTGGTCGCGGTGGTGCCGCCGACGGTCACCCGGCCCGCCGCGATCAGCTCGCTCGCGTGTTCACGCGAACGGGCCAGCTTGCGGCGGACCAGCTCCGCGTCGAGTCGGCGTCGTGCCACTGCCACTGGGGTTCCGTCTCCTGTTACTGATCGAGAGCGGCGAGCGTGTCCGCGAGCCGCTGGTGTACATCTTCGTACACCGCCACGTGCGCCCCGGTCTCCGCCCCGTCCAGCTCGCCCAGCCGGGCCAGCACCGCATCGACCTCGGGGCGGCCGGTGGGGACGAATCCCTCCTCGCCGAGGTCAGCCATCGGCGGGCTTCCGGGGGGCGGCCTTCTTGGCGGCGGTCTTCTTCGCTGTGGTCTTCTTCGCCGTCGCGGTCCTGGCGGTGGTCGTCTTCGCGGCGGGTGCCTTCTTCACCGCTGCCGGCTTCTTCACCGGGGGCGCGACCGGCTCGGGCGTCTCGTCCGCCCAGGCCCACTCGTGCTCCTGCTCCGGCTCGGTGTCGGATTCGGATTCGGATTCGGCCGGACGGACCTCCTCCTCCCAGCCGGCCTCGAACAGACCGCCCGCACGAGCCTCCGGGGCCGGGGCCGGCACGGGTTCCTCCGCCTCGCGCAGCCGGCTCTCCAGGAAGCTCAGCACCACGCCGACCTTCATCACCTGGTCGCCGACCTTCTCGAAGACCTTCTCCACCTCGCTGCGAGTCACCCCGATCGCCAGGTCGACCCCGGCCCGGCCGGCCGTCACCGCCTCCTCGGCCAGCGTCTGCAAGGTCTTCGCCGACGGCGGGAACTGCTCCAGCGCCGCCACGTTCACCCCCGACCGCTCCAGCAGCCCGGCCACCCGCTTGCCGGCCTCCTCGGCGACCTCGGTGGCCACCACGACCACCCCACGCACCGCATCCCGCAGCATCTCGGCCTACCTCCTCCGTGCCGTCCGCGAACCCTCGCACCCGACGCTACCGTCTCCGGCCCCGCCGGGACGGCCCGAGCGCTGCGATAGCGTGGGCAGCAAGCCGCAGCACCCGAGGGAGATCAGCAGCAATGGCCAGCACCGAGGAGTGCCGCAGCGCACTCGAGCAGCTCAGCCGCAAGCTCGCGGGCACCAACGGCGAGGTACGCCAGGCCGCCGCCCTCGACCGCTCGCTGACCTGCCGGATCACCGACCTCGACCTGACCTTCTCCGGCCGCCTCCGGGACGGCCGGATCGCCGACGTGGTCGAGACCCCCGGCCCGCCTCCGGCGAAGGCCGAGATCCGCCTCACCATGACCAGCGACGACCTGGTCGCCATGGTCGGCGGCAAGCTCAACTTCGCCTCCGCCTGGGCCTCCGGCCGGGTCAAGCTCGAAGCCGGCTTCCGCGACCTGCTCCGCCTGCGCACGCTCCTCTGAACCAGCCGGCTCGGGGCTGCACCTTTTGCAGGGCGTCCGGCTCTACGGTCCAGGGGCTCAAGCTGCGCTTGAGGCAGGCGCTCAGCCGTCGACTACCCAGGGGCTCGGGGAACTGCGAGGAGATCTGGCGCCGGGGTCACTGCGAAAGTGCCTGACCACTCCTGAACGGATCACCTTTCCCGAGGCCGGCGTCGCAGTTCCCCGAGCCCCTGGCGCCGTAGGCGGTCGAGCACCTGCCGAACGGCTAGAAGCCCAGCTCCGCGAGTGCCTTCCGCCCGTCCAGCCCCGGACCCGCCGTCCAGGCGGCTCCGCAGAGGGCCCGCAACCCGTCGTACCGGTCCTCCCCCGCGCCGGACAGCCGCAGTACGCCGTCCTCCGCCCAGGCGCGCCAGCCCCCGCACTCGAAGCCCCCGTCCAACGCGACCGCCGCCCGATGGGCCGTCAGCAGGCCGCGCAGGTCCGCCGCCAGGTACGTCGGCCGGTGCTCGACCGGTGCGTCCAGCAGCAGCGCGGGCGTGGTCACCCCGGTGAAGACCAGCAGGCTGTCCACCCCGCCGTTCCAGGCGCCCTCGATGTCGGTGTCGAGACGGTCGCCGACCACCAGCGGACGCTTCGCCCCGGTCCGGATCACCGTCTCCCGGTGCATCGGCGGCTGCGGCTTGCCCGCCACCTCGGGCTCCACTCCGGTGGCCGTCCGGACCGCCGCCACCAACGTCCCGTTCCCGGGCGCGATGCCGCGCGCGGTCGGCACCGTGAGATCGGTGTTCGAGGCCACCCACGGCAGGCCGGAGGCGACCGCGTAGGAGGCTTCGGCGAGTTGCTGCCAGCCCACCGACGGGTCGTAGCCCTGCACCACCGCGAGCGGCTGGTCGTCCAGCGAACGGACCGCCACCAGGCCGTGCTCGGCCAGCGCCTCGACCAGCCCGGCACCGCCCACCACCAGCACCTTCGCGCCGGCCGGGACCTTCTCGGCAATCAGCCGGGCCGCCGCCTGGGCGGAGTTGATCACGTCGGCCGGCTCGGCCGGGACACCCAGCTCGGTCAGGTGCCCGGCCACCACCCGGGGCGGCCGGGAGGCGTTGTTGGTGACGTACGCCAACCGCATCCCGCCGTCCCGGGCGACGGCCAGCGAGTCCGCCGCGTGCTCGATCGCGTTCGGACCGGCGTACACCACGCCGTCCAGGTCGAGCAGCGCGGTGTCGTACGCCTCGGTCAGCGGGCGGTCGGAGCCCCCGGGAGCGGTCCGTGCCTGGCCGGTTGCCCCGGTCGCGGTCTCCGTCATGCCCACTGCACCTCATCCTCGGTAGTCGTCAGCTGTCACACCGTCAGCCGGTGTCCTGCTCTGCCTCGCCCCGGTACCCCGGGGCGCCCGGCCGGAGCGGCCCGTACGCGCCGGCCCGGGCCGCCAGGGTCGCCCTGGTCTGCCGCAACGCCGCCCGGTAGTGCTCGGCGCCGGGACGCATCGCGACCGCCAGCGCGAGATGCTCGGCCGAGGTCTCGAAGTCACCCAGCCGGGCCGCCGCCACGCCCCATCCGAACTGAGCGTAGTCGTCGGAGGGATCGGCCAGCGCCACCGCCCTGAAGTTCTCCATCGCCTCCCGGAACCGCCCCGCGTCGAACAGCGCCCGGGCCAGCGTCTCCCGGATGCTCCGCGACTCCGGCTCCGCGTCCGCCGCCCTGGCCAGCAGCTGCACCGCCGCCGCCGGATGCCCCTGCGCCAGCAGCTGCGCCCCGCGCCGGAACCAGTCGTAGACCCCGCCCTCGGGTACCCCTTCGCTTCCACTCATCCCTGCCCCAGCTCCCTCCGGCCGCCGCCACCCGATCTGACACACCTTCCGAGCGGTCTCGGGCGCTTGTGATCACTGAACAGCACATACCCGGTTACCATGCCCAGGATGACGACACCCAGTGCAGACAGTGGAGCCCGAGCTCCGAGCGGCGGCCCCGGAGACCCCGGGCACGTCGCCACCGCGGGGCTGTCCCTGTCCCCGTTCCGCGGCCTGCGGTACCGCCCCGACCGGGTGGGAAACCTGGCCGCCGTCACCTCGCCGCCGTACGACGTGGTGGACCCGAACCGGCGGCTCGACCTGGAGACCGCCGACCCGCACAACATCGTCCGGCTGATCCTGCCGCGCCCCGAACCGGACGGCGGCGGTGACCGCCCCGACCGCGACACCCGCTACCGGCACGCGGCCCGGCTGCTCGCCGACTGGCAGCGCGAGGGCGTGCTCGCCCCCGACCCGGAGGCCGCGCTGTACGTCTACGAGCAGCGCGCCGACGGCCTGCTGCAACGCGGACTGATCGGCTCGCTGGCGGTCAGCGGCCGGGAGGCCGGCGTGGTGCTGCCGCACGAGGACGTGATGCCCCGTCCGGTCGCCGACCGGGTCGGCCTGATGCGCACCACCAAGGCCAACCTGGAACCGCTGCTGCTCACCTACCGGGGCCACGGCGGTGCCGCCCAGGTGATCGAACGCACCGTGCTGCGCGAACCACTGCTGACCACGACCACCTCGGACGGCACCCACCACCGGCTCTGGGCCGTCACCGACCCGGCCGAACTGGCCGAGGTGACCCGGGACCTGGCGACCTGTCGGGCGCTGATCGCCGACGGGCACCACCGCTGGGAGATGTACCTGCGGCTCCAGCGCGAGCACCGCCACCTGCCCCGCAGCCCCTGGGACCGCGGCATGGTGCTGCTGGTGGACACCGCCCGCTACCCGCTCCGGGTCCGGGCCATCCACCGGGTGCTGTACCGGCTGCCGCTCGCCGAGGCTTTGGCCGGGCTCGGCGACCGCTGGCAGGTCAAGGAGGTGCCGGGTCCGCTGGACCGTGCGCTCCAGGCCCTCGCCGACGCCAAGCGCCAGGGCGGCAACGCCTTCCTGCTGACCGCCGGGGACGCGAGCTTCCGACTGGTCACCGAGCCGGACGAGGCCCTGCTCACCGCCACCGTCCCGGCCGGCAAGCCGGAGGAGTGGCGCCACCTGGACGCCACCGTGCTGCACGCCACCCTGCTCGACCACGTCTGGCAGGTGCCGGACGGCCCCGACGACATCGGCTACCTGCACACCGCGGCCGCCGCCGAACGCGAGGCCGCCCGGACCGGCGGCACCGCCGTCCTGCTGCATCCGGTGGAGGAGAACGTGGTGCGGCGGCTGGCCGAACAGGGCGTCACGATGCCCCGGAAGTCCACCTCCTTCGGCCCGAAGCCGGCCACCGGGCTGGTGCTCCGCAGCCTCGAACTGGGCTGAGAAACGGGAAAGGCCCCGACCGCTGGTGCGGTCGGGGCCTTTCCGGTGTGCGGTGCTGCGGTGTCAGCGGCGGTCGCCGGAGTCCCGGACGTCGTCGACCTCGTCGATCTCGAGGTCGTCCTCGTCGTAGTACTCCTCGACGTCCTCCTCGTCCTCGTAGATCACCTTGTCGTCGCCGGTGTCGTCCACGGCGATCCGCCGACGCGGGCGCTCCTCGACGATCTCGTCCCGGTCGTCCCGGTCGTCGTCCACGTCGTCGGAGGCGTCCTCGACCAGCTCGTCGAGCTCGTCGTCCTCGTCATCGTCCGCGCCCTGCTCGACGTCCGCGATCTCACGGCCGTTCTCGTCCGCCATCTCGGGGTCGAGCGCATCGGTGAACTCCAGGCCGTCGATCTCGGCAAGCCGCTCGGAGGCGTTGGTCTGCCCGTCGGTGTCCGCCTCGGCCGCCTTGGCGAACCACTCACGGGCCTCCTCGCCACGGCCGGCCGCGATCAGCGCCTCGGCGTAGGCGTACCGCAGCCGCGCGGTCCACGGGTGGATGGCGTTGGACGCCAGCTCGGGGCTCTGCAGCGTCACCACGGCGGCCTCGAACTGCTCCATGTCGCCACGGGCACCCGCCGCGACCAGACGCATCTCGACCTGGCCGGCCTTGTCCAGCTGCTTCACCTCGGGCTCACCGGCCATCGCCAGCGCCCGCTCCGGACGGCTCAGACCGCGCTCGCAGTCCGCCATCACCGGCCACAGGTCCACCCGGCCGGTCATCCGCTTGGCGGCCCGGAACTCGGTCAGCGCCTCCGCGTACCGCTGCGTGACGTACGAGGCGAAGCCCGCCGCCTCACGGACCGAGGCGACCCGGGAGGCCAGCCGCAGCGCGACGCGGGAGTACTGGTACGCCTCCTCGGGGTCGGTGTCGAGCGTCCGGGCCACCATCACCAGGTTGCGCGCGAC
Source organism: Kitasatospora sp. NPDC101801 (assembly GCF_044766665.1). Taxonomy (NCBI): domain Bacteria; kingdom Bacillati; phylum Actinomycetota; class Actinomycetes; order Kitasatosporales; family Streptomycetaceae; genus Kitasatospora; species Kitasatospora sp. NPDC101801. The sequence continues at coordinate 2,068 of NZ_JBIWML010000022.1, read as the reverse complement.
ATCGTCCGCGAGGGTCTTCGGCAGGCTCTTCAGGTCCTGACGGACATCGCCGTCGAGCTCGAAGCCGGTGACGTCGTCCGGGATCGGCAGCCGCTTGACCGGCTCGAAGTTGCCCCGACGGTCGTCGTAGTCCGACCGCTCGTCACGACGCGGCCGGTCATCCCGGCTGCCGTACGAGGGGCGGCCACCACGGTCGTCGCGGTTGCCGTAGGACGGACGGCTGCCACGGTCGTCACGGCTGCCGTAGGACGGACGGTCGCCGGACGGACGGCCGCCACGGTCGCCGTAGGACGGACGGTCGCCCGAGGGACGACGGTCACCGTACGAGGGACGGTCCCCGGACGGACGGCCGCCACGGTCGCCGTACGACGGACGGTCACCCGACGGGCGGTCGTCACGACGGGGCCGGTCGTCGCGGTTGCCGTACGAGGGCCGGTCACCGGAGGGACGGTCACCGTACGACGGGCGGCTGCCACGGTCGTCACGGTTGCCATACGAGGGGCGGTCACCCGAGGGACGACGGTCACCGTAGGACGGACGGTCACCGGACGGGCGACGGTCGCCGTAGGACGGACGGTCGCCCGAGGGGCGACGGTCACCGTACGAGGGCCGGTCGCCGGAGGGACGGTCACCGAACGACGGACGGCCACCACGGTCGTCACGGTTGCCATACGCTGGACGGTCACCCGAGGGACGACGGTCGCCGTAGGACGGACGGTCGCCCGAGGGGCGACGGTCACCGTACGAGGGCCGGTCGCCGGAGGGACGGTCACCGAACGACGGACGGCCACCACGGTCATCGCGGTTGCCATACGAGGGACGGTCACCCGACGGGCGGTCGTCACGACGCGGCCGGTCGTCCCGGTTGCCGTACGAGGGGCGGTCACCCGAGGGGCGACGGTCACCGTAGGACGGACGGTCACCGGAGGGACGGCCACCACGGTCATCACGGTTGCCATACGAGGGACGGTCACCCGACGGGCGGTCGTCACGACGGAAGCCACCACCGGAGGGACGGTCACCGTACGAGGGGCGGCTGCCACGGTCATCGCGGTTGCCGTACGAGGGACGGTCACCCGAGGGACGGCGGTCGCCGTAGGACGGGCGGTCACCGGAGGGACGGCCACCACGGTCATCACGGTTGCCATACGAGGGGCGGTCACCGGACGGGCGACGGTCACCGTAGGACGGACGGTCACCCGAGGGACGGCGGTCGCCGTAGGACGGGCGGTCACCGGAGGGACGGCCACCACGGTCATCACGGTTGCCATACGAGGGGCGGTCACC
>NZ_JBIWML010000022.1:0-685 GCF_044766665.1 Kitasatospora sp. NPDC101801 | reverse complement strand
CACCGGAGGGGCGGCCACCACGGTCATCACGGTTGCCATAGGACGGGCGGTCGCCCGAGGGGCGGCCACCACGGTCATCACGGTTGCCATACGAGGGGCGGTCACCGGAGGGACGGCCACCACGGTCATCACGGTTGCCATACGAGGGGCGGTCGCCCGAGGGGCGGCCACCACGGTCATCACGGTTGCCATACGACGGACGGTCACCCGACGGCCGGCCACCACGGTCGTTGGAGAAACCCCCACGCGACCGGGGCTCGTAGCCGCGGCCGTCGTCCGATCGTCGGTCGGGACGGTCCTGGGGAGGGTTCGACATCGTGGTGACTCCTTCTGCTTCTTCTGCTCGACCGCGCGGCCAGGGCGACGATGACGTCGCCCGGTGCGGTGTGGTGGGGCCCGCGTGGCCACACACCAGCTCCATTGTCCGGCATCCGGCCACCATCCGCTTTCGGGCAGTGGCCTGAGGTGCTTCGGGAAAAACAAAAAAGGCCGTTGGCCCCAGCGAATCGCTGGGGCCAACGGCCTTGAATACTTGTTCGGCGGCGTCCTACTCTCCCACAGGGTCCCCCCTGCAGTACCATCGGCGCTACGAGGCTTAGCTTCCGGGTTCGGAATGTAACCGGGCGTTTCCCTCGTGCTATGACCACCGAAACCCTATGAAACTGTATGACCGCACCACACCCGT
>NZ_JBIWML010000021.1:0-113334 GCF_044766665.1 Kitasatospora sp. NPDC101801 | reverse complement strand
GATCGCACTGATCACCGCCCTCTGGCGCTGCCCAGCCTGCCACCGCAACCCCAACGACTCCACCACACTTGGTCAAGGACCATGACCGAGCCCTGAACCAGGGGATTGACACCCCTCGACCCACCGCACCGTCGTCCGGCGAACCGGCAGCCCGTGCGGTGGTGTCAGGTGCTGCGGTAGTTGCTGTCATCACGGAGCAAGGTCCAAAAGCCAGGTGTGCTGGCCGCTGAAGTGTGCGAACGCGGCGGTGCAGCCGAACGGCCGGTTGAAGCTGAACGTGGACCGGCTCGGCGCACTGGGCCAGCACACCGCGTTGCGCGGGGCGGGAACGGGCTGGAGCCTGCGCGAGTACCGCCATTCCGCCCTCACCCACCTCGGTGAGCAGAAAGCTGACTGTTGACGCTGATGGCGAAGTCCCGGCACCGGAAACCGGAGAGCGTCCGCCGCTACTTCAAGCCGTCTCCGGAGGCGATCGCCGAGATCACCAGCCTGCTGGCACCAGGCGACGCCCGCCGGTGACCTGACCCCGGCAAGCTGATGGAAACAGTTGAGTTCCGGTCCCAGGATCCAGCTATAGTCCTGGTGTGGCCGTCGTAGCGATCTCTCGCCGATTTACCGGCCCCCTGGCCCCCGAAGGGCGCCGCAGGGGTCGGACCTCGCCACGTCTCCAGAGCTGAGCAGGCTGACCCCACCGTGCGGCCAGGCCCAGGGGCTGGGGGGTTTCCGAAACCCCGTCACTGCTCTTGGCCAGGAGGCCGACATGCCCGCTCACCTTTCCGCTGAACAGCTCGCCCGGGACCTGTCCGTCCGCGACCTCACCGACCCCGCCACTGGGCCGCACGCTCTCCAGCTCGTCCTCAACCGTGCCGTCGAGGCCCTGGCGGAACGCTGGGGATGCGAGGTCCGCTGGAGCCGCGGCGAGCGCACGGTCACCATCGAGGACAACTACGACAACCTCGGCTACCGCGCCGACGACATCACCCGCGACGCCCGGTACACCCGCTACGTCGACGACCAGAGCATGCTGCGCAGCCACTCCAGCGCACTGATCCCGGCGGCGCTGCGCGCGTTGGCAGCGGACCCGGCCGACGACGTGCTCCTGGTCTGCCCCGGACTGGTCTACCGCCGCGACAGCATCGACCGCCTGCACACCGGCACGCCCCACCAGCTCGACCTGTGGCGCGTCACCCGCCGCCCGGTCCCCATGACCACGACCGACCTGGACGACATGGTCACCACTCTCGTAGCGGGGATCCTCCCCGGAGCGAAGCACCGCCACGAGGACCGTGTCCACCCCTACACCCTTTCCGGCCGCCAGGTGGACGTGGACCGCGACGGCGAATGGATCGAGGTGGCCGAGTGCGGGCTGGCCCATCCGAAGGTGCTGGAGCGGGCCGGCCTCGACGCCTCATGGAGCGGCCTCGCCCTCGGCATGGGACTCGACCGCATGTTGATGCTGCTCAAGGGCATTCCGGACATCCGCATCCTGCGCTCGGCCGAGCCCTCCGTGGCCACCCAGATGGCCGACCTGGCCCCCTACCGGACCGTGTCCGTGATGCCCGGCATCCGCCGGGATCTGTCCGTTGCCGTTGACCATGATGACCTGGCCGAAGACCTCGGCGACCGGGTCCGCGACGCTCTCGGCCCCGACGCCGACTGCGTGGAAACCGTCGAGATCCTCAGCCAGACGCCCTGCACGGAGTTGCCACCGCGGGCCCTGGAGCGGCTCGGAGCCCGCCCGGATCAGAAGAACGTCCTCCTCAAGGTGGTCCTGCGGCACCTGGACCGCACCCTCACCGACCACGACGCCAACCTGCTGCGCGACCGCATCTACGCCGCCGTCCACCAGGGCAGCGCCCACCAGTGGGCGACAGTCAGCTGATGTGAGCTCAAGGCCGGCGCCTTCCCCGTGAGGGCGCCGGCCCGCCGGTGGGTCACGCCTCCTCGGACGTCCCAGGGGCGCGAAGCGGCCTCATCCCCCTGGAATCTCGGGCGGTCGAAACGTTTCGCATGCCCCCGATCGCTCAAGATCAGAGCCCCGGTGGATCAGATGTCGATGATGATGATCCCCGCCAGCGAGTCATACCCATGCGGGTACCGCGTGGCCTCGCCCGGCGTCGCGTACGTACCGCGGCAGGCCGCCTTCGAGAACACGGACGAAGTACGGCTCGCTGAGGTGGCCGCGGACTTCGGGGAGGTCGGTGAAGACCATGGTGTCCTCGGTCTCGACCGGTGCGGCGAGCGTGGCCGAGACCCGGGCCAGACGCAGGCTGTGGACCGGGGAGAAGACGTGCGCTTGGCAATCCGCGCAGGAACGGGATCATCCTGACCGGGATCCGGACGACGCCCTCGTGATCCGGGACACCGGTGGCGTGGCCTTCCGCCCACTCGGTCTCGCTGACCACGCGGTACATCTCCATGTCCGGCAGCCAGCCCTGGACGACGATCTCCGCCGTCTCGTCCTCCAACCACACGGTCGGAGAACCACCGTTGGGTGTGTCCGGGTCAATACCCCTGAACCGTAAGGCCATGACCACTGCCTCTGCCAAGCCGGTTGCAAGTCCTTGCGCCCACCACCGTTCCGCTCCCCTGACAGGCCGTCAAAAGCGCACGGACGCAGCCGGACGGCACGCGCCGCACGACGGAGGCCCGCAGCGGCCAGCAGGCATCGGGCCCGTGCTCTCGATCAGGCGGTGCGATGCTCGCCGAACGCCAAGGTTCCGGAGGAGACCTGGCCGGTCGTTCTGGGATTCGCCGGACAGGGGAGGCAGGGCAGGAGCACGATGCTGCGCATGCCGCCCAAGTCAGCCGAGAATCCGACCATCGCCCTCCTGCCCGCCGCCCTCAACCCGGCCGCCGAGCACGCGAGCAGCACCTCCGAGAACCCGGCCGCCCAGGTCGTGGCCGCCCAGGCCCGCCTGGACGTCGCGGCCGGCGAGGGCACCGAGCACATCATGATGCTGGCCACCGGCATCCTCATCTCCGCAGCCGCCGTCACCGAGAAGTTCGCCACGCACCAGGACATCGAGCCCGGCGAGCTGCTGCGCCGCCTGGCTGAGGACGTCCCGGCCGACGGGGAGGGCGACGGTGAGGGCCTGGTCCCGCGTCTGCTGTGCAGCTTCTTCCCCGCGGAGGGCACCGACCTGCGCACGTCGCTGAACGGCATCACTCAGACGATGGCCGGGATCTGAGACCGGAGCGAGAGCGACTTCTTCGACCTGGCCCTCCACACCGCTGCCTTCGCGGCAGCCCTGGCCACGTCGCTGATCAACCGGCGCGTCTACACCCTCGACGAGATCGTCAAGGCCGCCGAAGCCGTCCTCGACCCCACTCCGGACCCCGCCTGACCGAGCCCCGTCGCCCCGTCCGCACCACCCGGTCCTTCACTGAAAGGGAACTCGTGAGCACTCCCGGCACACCACCACTCCCGGCCGCAGCGCCGGGCCGGACCGCCGGCCCGAAATGATCGAACTCGCCGAGCACCTCGGCCTCCGGGAGGAGGCGGAGAGCCTGCGGGGCGACCGGCGGGCGGAGCAGTTCCTGCCGCGGCTCCAACGTGCCCTCGAACTGGCCGGCCTGCCCGCCAGCACCGGCCCGGGCGACCCCGGGATCGTCTTCGCCCCGGTCGGTGACTTCGGTGTGGGCTTCACCGCCGGTCCGTCGCGGTGGAGTGGAGGGTCGGGAGCGGCCTCGAAGCGCTCTACGACGAGAGCGAGACCGGGGACCCGGCGGACCGGCTCGTCCACACCGTGACCGGCGGCATCGACAACGCCCTGCGCCAGATCCTGCGCCAGTGCGACCTTCGCATCCTCCCTGCGCAATCCGCACGTCAAAGCCGGACCGGGGGCGCAGGCCCGGCCGCCGAGGGTGGCCGGGCGACCGGGACAGCCAGGTGCGGGATCTCCAGCAGCGTGAGGTCGGCGGTCACCCCGTCCAGGCGCTGCGGTGCTGAGCAGAGTTTGGCGGCGAAACGGCGTCTGGCCCTCCACCATGAGAAGTGGAGGGCCAGACGTTGGGTGGTGCGAGGTCAGTTGTTGTACAGCGCGGTGACCTGCTCGGAGGTGAGGGGGTAGGGGTAGGTGCGGACGTCGCTGGTGGCGCCGGCCGTCAGGTTGCCGACGGGGTAGTTGGCGGCGGCGTCGGCGCCGATGGTGATGGGGCCGGTGGCGTTCCAGGGGGTGGGGTTGGTGTCGGCGCCGGCGTACTTGCCGTTGACGTAGAGCGTCATGCTTCCGGTACCCGCGTTGAAGGTGGCCACCAGGTGAGTCCACACGCCCAGTTGGGGCGGGGTGGCGCCGTTGGCGTGGTGGTAGGTGCCGGTCCAGTAGTTGTCCGAGTCGGGCGTGACGAACGCGAAGGCGTTGAAGGCCTTGGAGTACTGGAGGTAGTAGGAGCCGCGCTCCTTGCCGTTCTGGGTGACGAAGGTCTGATAGCCGTCGGTGTTGTCGAGCTTGACCCAGGCGGAGACGGAGTAGCTCCTGCTGGTGTCGACCGAGGGGCTCGCGGTCTTGTAGTAGGCGCCGTTGAGGTTGGCCGCGCTGTTGGCGGTTCCCTTGTGGTCGGTCGTCCAGGCGGCGTTCCCGACGAGGGTGGCGGGGTTGGTGCCGCCGGAGTCGGTTCCCCTGGCGGTGCTGTTCAGCAGCCACTGGTTGGGGACCTGGGCGGTGGTGAGCACGGTGTCGGGGCCGGTCTGCCAGCTGTACTTCGGGGCGGTCGGGGTGCCGGCCCGCTTGCCGGTCCAGATCTGGATCTCGCCTGCCTCGGTGATACCCCACAGAGTGGGGTTGCCGTTACCGGTCAGGTCACCGTCAGAGCCGACCCGGGGCCACAGTTTGGTCGTCAGGGTGCCACCGATATCGGTCGGGGCGCTGATCGCGGTCAGGGTCGGGTACTGCACCGGGTCACCGAACTCGTCGGGGATGCTGCCGGTGCCGGTGGTGAAGGTGAAGCCGAGCAGCACGCCGGTTGCGGCATCCCTGGTCCACAGGCCGGGGTGGCCCTGACCGGCCCAGTCGCCAGGGGAGAGCAGTTCGCGGTTCTTCCAGCCGGTGGCCGCGAGCCGGACCGGGGTGCCGAGTTGGTTGGTGCCGATGGTCGGGTAGTACCAGAGCCCGGCGTCCCCGTCGGCACCGCTCTCCACGGTCAGCAGGCCGGACTTGTTGCGGAACTGCTTGCCGGGGTCCAGATCGGTGGCGACCGGGTCACCGACAGCGGCGATCTGACGGGTGGTCGACCAGGTGGTCGCGTATCCGGTGCACTCGGCGGAGCCGGTGGCGCAGCCGGGCTTGGCCAGCTCGGCCTTGTTGTCGAACCGTCCCTGGACGTTGGTGTTGCCCGGGTTCGGGTACAAGTAGAGCTTGGGTGAGCTGTCCTTATGGGCGAGCAGGTCGTCCACGTTCTTGCCGCCGCTGAAGGTGCCGCGGTGTGTGGTGCGGTAGTTGGCCCAGCTGTCCTTGTCGGGAGAGTCGGTGACCTTGGCGGCCAGCGAGGTGGCCGGGCTCTTGGCGACCGGGTTCCCCGGGACGGTGTAGGCGCGCAGGTTGCCGTTGGAGTCCGGGCTCAGCACGTCCGGCGCGCCGTCGCCGGTGACGTCACCGAACACCGGGGCCGGGCCGCTGGCGTTCCACGGTACGTAGAACGCGTAGGGCGAGACCTGGGAGTTGTTGCCGGCGTTGTCCTGGGCCTGGACGTAGAGGATCTGGGTTCCCCAGTTGCCCGGGGTGACCTGGATGCCCGCGGTGGGCATGGTTCCGCCGCACTGCCAGGCGGCGTTGGTGAGCTGCGGGTCGTAGCTCCATCGCAGGCAGGCCAGACCGGAGGTGAGTCCGCCCGAGGGGTTGGGGTCGGTGGCGGTGACCGGAACGGTGCCGCTCTGCCCCAGTGCGATCTGCGGGGTCTGTCCGTTGCCGGCGGCCGGGAACTGCTTGCTCGGGTCGGAGACCGTAGCCGGGAAGGAGACGTTGGGTGCGGTCAGGTCGACCTTGAAGTGGCAGTCGGGCGAGAACTGGGTCATGCCGACGCCAGGGAGGGTGTCCGTGGCGAAGGCACCCCAGCCGTAGTGGTGACCGTCCTTCAGGGCTCCGGCGGGAAGCTGGAACGGAGCGTTCGCGCCGCTGTTGACCATGCCGGTGTAACCGGAGGCGATCTCCGGTACGCCGCTCTGCGCGTAGTCCCAGATGTGGTACCAGCCGGCCAGCTGGCCCTGGACCGGGCTGGTGACGGTCATGTTGAGGCTGGCGTCGGCGGAGTTGACCCAGCCCCAGCTGTCCAGGCCGCTGTTGTCGCAGGCGTCGCTGGACCCGCCGGGGACGACGGTGTGCGGTGACGCGGGACCGACGTGCGGGTTGGTCGGCACGTTCGGTACGCGGTCGTACTCGATGGACAGCGCCGCCCCGTTGTAGTCGAACCGCTTGAAGGCGTTGCGGTCGCTCTCGTTGCCCTGGATCGTGAAGGCTGCGACATTCCAGCCCGCGGCGATGCCGTTCTTGACGATTGTGGTGGCGTCCCAGGTGACGGCGACGCTGCCGGAGCAGCCGCTCTGGCGGGCGCCGCCGACCTGCGCGGTGCCCAGGAAGTCGTAGCGGGCGGGCGGGTTGTTCCAGGTGGTGTTGCCGTCGAACTCCGCCGACAGGTAGGCGTTGACGCCGTACTTGTTGCTGCAGGACCAGTCGGAGGTGGAGTACTCGTCGACCTTGAGGGTGGCCTTGTTGACGATCGCGCCCTTGTAGGCGGAGACGTTGAACTGGTAGTAGGTCCGTTCGATTCCGTACGGGCTGGACCAGCCCTGGTAGCCGACGCCGGGCCGGTCGGCGCCGGAGCTGCCGGCCTTGTTGAAGTTGCTGGTGCCGGGGAAGCCCTGCTGGATCCAGGTCCAGGACTGGCGGTCCATGGTGGCGGGGATCCAGGACGGGTCGATGTAGACGGGGTACTTGGTGTCGGGGCCGGCCAGTACAGTCTGGTCGGCCGTCAGCTCCACCGCTGATCCGGTTGCCTTGACCGGCATGGTGGCCACCTTGGCTCCGGTGCCCGGTCCGTCCGCGTTGCTGGTCGCCATGGACGTGGCCGGTGCGGTGGGGGTGCTCTTGGGGGCTGGGGCGGCCTTGAGGGCGCGGGGGGCTGCGGCGGGTGCCTGCTGACTGCTGGAGTCCCAGATCAGCGGTGCGGGTGCGTGGAAGACGGTGGTGCCGGAGGCGTCCTTGGCCTCCAGGTTGCCGCCCTCGTCCGCGGTGACGGTGACGCCGTCGGCGCTGGTGGCGAACTTGAGGTTCTTCAGTGCCGGGTTGGCTGCGGCGTCGGCGTTCTTGACCACCAGCACGGTGGTGAAGCCGCCCTGTTCGCTGGCGGTCACCTTGAGGTCAACGCCGTTCAGGACCTCGGTGTACAGCGCCGAGTTAGCGGTGACCGCCGGCTTGGGCAGGGCGAACGGGGTGCTCACCGCGAGGCGCTTGCCGTCCTTGGACCTCATGGTCGCCAGCGGACCGTTGCCGCCGCCCGAGAGCACCAGTTCCGACGGCGTCGCCTTCGGAACGAGCGATCCACCGGGCCCCGCCACCAGGGAGGAGTCCAGGGCGACCCAGGTGTCCCCACGCTTCATCCGCTGTTGCTTGGGATGCTGGGTTTCCGACAGCTTTCCCGCCGGGGTGGCCACGGTCTCGGTGTACTCGGTGTCCAGCGACGGGATCGGCACCTCGACGCTGCTCTGCAGCGCCTTTGCGATGGCCCGGCTGGTCTCGTCCTCACTCAGGGGGCGCCCAGCTGCGGGCGGGGTGTCCTTGGTGTGGGCCGCGTCGGCCGCAGCGATTGTGGCGTCCAAGTCGGCCTGGCCGGCCGACCAGGCGGCGGGAGCGGCGGCCAGGAGGCCAGTGGTGAGGCCGAGGGCCGCCAAGAGCGCTGCCGCGGACGTTCTCGGGCGCTTCCGGGGCACCGAGAATTGACTCGGCGTCAGTTTTTGCACGGGCTTTTCCCAACCGAAGACTGCACTGGCGACGTTCGCACAGAGACCAATCTGAAAGATGATCCAGCATTGAGAGAACGTCAATTCGTTACCATCCTAAATGCCCGATTTGCCTTGTCTTATAGATCTTTCACAGGCATGTGGTGTGCATCACCGTGCTGCGATTTCATGATCACCTTGACGTGAGGGGATGCGCTCCCCGTAAATTTCGCTGCATATCTCACGGCCCGAGGATCGAGCCGACATGATCCGGGGGGGCGAATGAAGCTGGGAGCACCGGCCCTCTGGGCTCTTGCCATGGCCCTGCTCTCCCTCGTCCTCGGGGTCAGGGCGACGCCAGGCACCGCCCAACTCGGGGCGGTCGCAACAACGCTCACCGCGCACTACGGCGCGGCGCTGACCGCCGCCAGCACTGCCGAGCCGATGCGCAGCGACGATCTTGCCCCCATGGGCAGATCCGCCCGCTCCGGGAGTGACATCCCTCCCACGGAGCTGGGTCTTCGGCAGCCTTGCGTCCGCGTCGAGGTGCGCACCGACCAGGAGGTTGCGCAGCGCTTCACCGACCCCGGCGGAGGCGATTCCAGCCGCTGGCAGCTGGCGCAGGACTCGTCTGCCGGGAGCGGCCGCGCCAGGTCTCCGGTGCGCTGATTGGCAATCGCTCACGTACCCGGGCATAGCGATTCACTGCGCCGGGTTCCACTCCTTCACGCGTCCGCCTCCCCGCTTCCCGAGGGCCTGCCATTTCGCACGCGTCGAGCAAATTCAGCGGCCGGTCGAACCATCCGTTCAACGGGGGCGTGATCACATCCAAGATCACGCATATGTGACGGACTGTCATTTCCATCTAAAAGAAGGTAAATCTGCTGTGAAACCACTCTGGCGTGCATCGCGCGTGCGCTACCTATCCGGGCGAAGGCGTGCGGCTGCGGCTGCGGGTGTGCTCGGGCTGGCGGTCTCCCTCCTCTCGCCGGCAGCCACATCGGCTGCCGCCAAGGACACCGATCGGATCTGGAGCCCGGACGGCACTCCCCTGCCGGTCACCACGTCGGTCGAGGGGACAGCCGCCTCCGGCGCGAAACCGGCGCAGCCGCGGTACCAGGTACCCACGGACTGGACCCCCGCCACTGCGGACTCCAAGGCCAAGGCAGGGCTGCAGGCCGCTCCCCAGACCCTGGCTGCCTCCGCCGGCCCGGCCGGCGGCGACGGGACTTTCTCCGCTACCAGCCTCTCCCCGAGCAGCGCCTGGGCGTCCGGCGGGACCAGCGGAGCGTTCACCTACAGCTACCCGGTAGACCTGCCCCCGGCGCTCGGCGGTGCCGAGCCCGGGGTCGAACTCTCCTACGACTCATCCTCGGTGGACGGTCGCACCTCCTCGACCAACGCCCAGGCCTCCTGGATCGGTGACGGCTGGGAGTACAACCCTGGGTTCATCGAGCGGTCCTACCAGGTCTGCGACAAGCACGGCATCGACAACTCGGCCGACCGCTGCTGGGCCGGCGACAACGCGACCATGTCGCTCGGTACCCACTCGGGTGAACTGGTCAGGGATGACACCGCCGGTGTCTGGCACCTCAAGAACGACGACGGGACCAAGGTCGAGTTCCTGACCGGCGCCGCCAACGGCGCTGACAAGGGCGAGTACGTCAAGGTCACCGACAGCGCCGGGGTGTCCTACTACTTCGGCCTGAACCACCTGCCCGGCGGGGACAAGACCGACCCCGCCACCAACTCGGCCTGGTCGGTGCCCGTCTACTCGCCGAACGTCGGCGACCCCTGCTACGACTCGGCCAAGGGCAAGGCCTCCTGGTGCAACCAGGCATGGCGCTGGAACCTCGACCACGTGGTGGACCAGCACGGTAACCTCACCACCTACAGCTACTCCGCCGAGGCCAACAGGTACTCACGCGGCGGTGCGCAGAACCAGGGCAACGGGACCCTGACGGCCTACACCCGAGGCGGTGCACTGACGTCCATCGGCTACGGCCAACGGCTGGCCGACCAGATCACGGCCAAGGGAGCGAACAAGCCCGCCGCCAAGGTGCTGTTCACCGCTGCCGCCGAGGGCCGCTGCTCCACCGCGGGCGGGTTCAACTGCACCGGCGCGACGCTCGGTACGGCCAACGCCTCGCACTGGCCGGACGTCCCGTACGAACAGAACTGCGCCGCGACCGGCACCTGCACCACCTACGGGCCGACGTTCTGGAGCAATGTCCGGCTGGCCTCGATCACCACCCAGGTGCTGTCCGGCGGGAGCTACAAGGACGTCGACGTATACGCGCTGACGCACTCCTTCCCCGACCCGGCGGACACCACCAAGCCGGTGCTCTGGCTGGCCGGTGTCCAGCGGACGGGCAAGGACGGCGGGACGCCGGTTACGCTGCCCGCCACCACCTTCACCCCGGTGATGCTGCCCAACCGGGTGGACGGCACCAACCTGGTGCCAGCCCCTGCGGCGTTCCACCGCCCGCGGATCCAGATGGTCACCACCGAGACCGGTGGCCGCACCAACGTGGACTACAACCTGCCCGCCTGCTCACGGCTGAACAGCCGGATGCCGGCCTCGGCGGACACCAACACCAGCACGTGCTTCAACGTCAAGTGGTATCCGCCAGGCTCGGCTTCCGACGCGGACCCGGTGGACGACTGGTTCAACCGATACACCGTCAAGTCGATCGCCGAGAACGACCCGCTGACCGGAGCACCGCAGAAGATCACGTCCTACACGTACGGGCCTGCCGCCTGGCACCGGAACGACTCGGCCCTGACCGAGGCCAAGAGCCGTTCCTGGGATGTCTTTCGGGGCTTCGCCGACGTGACGATCACCACCGGCGACGGCGCGGACGGAGCCCGGACCCAGACCCGGACGACCTACCTGCAGGGCATGGACGGCGACCTCCTCACCTCGGGTGCCCGCCGTGCGGTCACCCGGGCCAACTCGCTGGGCGAGCAGGTCACCGACGACGACTGGCTGGCGGGACAGGTGCTGGAGAGCACCACCTACACCCAGGCCGACGGATCGCCCACCGCCTACACGGTGAACCGGGCGACCAACCCGGCGACCACGGCAACCCAGGCCCGGGGAGCCGGCATGCCCGCCCTGGTAGCCCGCTACAAGTCCACCAAGGTCACCACCACGAACCGCACTCTGAAGGCCGACGGAAGCTGGCGCACCACAGGCAGCGTGGTCGGCACCGACCCGGCCAACGGCAACCGTCAGGTGAGCGAGAGCCAGACCGCCGACGGCCTGGCCGAGGTCTGCATCCGCACCGAGTACGCCACCTCCACCAACCCTCAGCTGCATTCGCTGGTCAGCCGCAGGCTCACCCTGACAGGGGACTGCGGTACCACGGCCACCGCGGCAAGCACCGTGGCCGACACCCGCACGCTCTACGACGGCAAGGCGTTCGGCCAGGCCGGCGACACCGGCGACGCCACCGCGACGCAGAGCCTGGACCGCTACGACGGCACCGGCACCGCGCAGTACGTGACGACCGCGACCACCGGCTACGACACCTACGGCCGGGTGACCTCCACGTCCGATCCCACCTCGGTCGATATCCAGCATCCGACCGGCGCAGTCATCAGGACCAGCTACACCGGTGCTACCGGTGAACTGCCCACGGCCGTCACCGTCACCTCGCCCGCCCCGGGATCCGCCACCGACTGGACGGCGAGCACCCTGCTTTCCCAGGGCCGTGGGCAGGTCGTCACCCGAACCGATCTCAACGGGAAGGCCACCATCACAAGCTACGACGCTCTCGGCCGAATCACCGCGCTCTGGTTGCCCGGCCGGAGCACGGCACAGTCCGCCAACACCACCTTCGCCTACGTGGTCAACGGGACGGGCGGCCCGAGCAGCGTCACCACCTCCAGGCTCGCCGACGACGAGCAGTACCGAACCGTCACCGTGGATATCTACGACGGCCTCGGCCGCGTCCGCCAGACCCAGACCACTCCGGGGATCTCGGCCTACCAGGGCCGCATGATCTCGGACACCTATTACGACTCGCACGGCCGGACGGCCAAGGCCAACACCGCCTGGTACAACGACGACACCGCCCCAAACGGGACCCTGTTCACCACCGGTGACGCCCAGGTCCCCGCACAGACCAGGACGTCCTACGACGGCCAGGACCGCCCGACCGCGTCGGTCTTCTACTCTCTCGGCCAGGAGCAGTGGCGGAGCAGCGTGGCCTATCCCGGAGCCGACCGGACCGATCTCACCCCAGCTCAAGGCGGCACTCCCACCTCGACGGTGACCGACGCCCGGGGGCGGGCAGTCCAGCTCTGGCAGTACCGGACCGCGACGGCGACCGGGAACCGGGCGGACGCCGACGTCACCACCACGGCATACACCGTCGGTGGACAGGTCGCCACCCGCACCGACTCCACCGGCAAGAACGTCTGGAGCTACGAGTACGACCTCCGGGGCCGTTCGACCAAGCTGCGCGACCCCGACACAGGCACGAGCACCACCAGCTACGACGCCTCCGGCCGGGTACTGACCCGGACCGACGGCCGGGGTGTCGCGACCACCCGGACCTACGACCTGATCGGCCGTCAGGTGGCCCTATTCGAGGGGACCACCACGACCGACCCGACCAAGCAGCTGGCCGGCTGGAGCTACGACTCGATCGCGAACGGCAAGGGCAAGCCGGCTGCCTCGACCCGCTACGTGGGCGGTACCTCCGGCGACGCCTACACCAGCAGGGTCTACGGCTACGACGACGGGTACCGATCCACCGGCTCGGTGCAGACGCTGCCCGGCAAGGTCGTGGGTCAGACCGGCCCGTTCAGCTACGCGACTCGCGCCTCGTACAACCCGGTGAGCGGCAGTCTGAAGGCGACCAACACTCCGGTGCTGGCAGACCGCCCGGCCGAGACGATCAACTACACCTACGACGTCAACGGACCGATGCTGTCCTTCGGCTCAGCCTCCACCACCTATGATCTGTCCACCAACTACGACGCCTACGGCCGGCCGGTCCGCACCACCGTCAACCCGTGGGGCACTCAGATCGTCTCCACGGTGAACTACGACGAGGCCACGGGGCGCGTGCTCTCGCAGTACGTGGACAAGCAGACCGCCGCCACCGGCGCGACCCAGCAGACGGGCTACACCTACGACCCGTCCGGACGGGTCACCTCGGTGCGGAACGTACCGGACAACGCCCCCGCCCAGACCGACCTCCAGTGCTTCGGCTACGACTACCTCGGACGTCTGAACGAGGCATGGACCGACCGGGGCACCGTCACCACCAAGCCGCAGCCGTCGGTCGCAGGCCTCGGTGGGTGCACCGCCACGACCCCGGTCAAGACCGCCATCGGTGGTCCCGCGCCGTACTGGCAGAGCTACGGCTACGACCTGACCGGTAACCGGACGAGCCTGGTCAAGCACGACCCGGCCGGAAGTCCCGGTGCCGACGTGACGGTCACCCAGACCTTCCCGACGGCCGGGCTGGCCAACAACGGCGACGGCACCGGCGGCCCGCACGCGCTGCAGGCGGGTACCGGCGACGCACCGGCCACGTACCGGTACGACGCGGCCGGAAACACCACCGCGATCACCACCACGACCGGCGCCAGCACCCTGAGCTGGGACGTCGAGGGCAAGCTCACGCGCTACTCCAAGCCCGGTGCCGGCGGTTCGACCGATTACGTCTACGACGTCTCCGGCAACCTCCTGGTCCGGTACGAGGCGGGGAAGATCACTGCCTTCCTCGGAGCGGACGAACTGACCTACGACGTGGCCTCAGGGAAGTCCTCCACAGTGCGTTCCTACACGCTGCCGAACGGCCTGACCGCCGTGCGCAGCGGGACCTCGATGACGTTCCAGATCGCGGACCCCCACGGCACCAACACACTCGCCCTCGACGCCACGTCTCTGGTCGAGGCACGGCGTCCGAGCGACCCGTTCGGCAACGCCCGAGGTGCCCAGGCGGGCAGCTGGACCGGCAGCCGCGGCTTCATCGGCGGACTCAAGGACGACGGCACCGGCCTGACCACCCTCGGTGCCCGGCAGTACCAGCCGAGCACCGGACGCTTCGTCAGCCCGGACCTGCTGCTGGCGGGTGACAACCCGCAGCAGTGGAACGGCTACGCGTACGGGGACAACGCCCCCACCTATCTGACCGACCCGACCGGTCTGATCCCGGACGGCTGCGGCACCGAGGGCGCCTGTTACGGGTACAGCCCGGGCGCGGGCTGCCCCGGCGGGTGCGGCAGCACGGCCAACACGGACTGGGGACAGAGCAAGGGACTCACCCCTACCAAGGGCGGCGGCTGCCGACCCGGGTACTGCGGTGTACCCAAGGCACCGCTCACCGCGAACGACAAGGCGTCGAACGCGCGAACCGCCAAGGCTGCTGCGTCCAACTGCACGGGCTCGATGCCGTACGGCTGCATCAAGGCGACCTCGAAGGTGACCAAGAAGCCGAGCGCAGTCACGGTCGGACTGCAATGGATCAGCGGCACCGGCCCCAAGGAGATCCATTTCGGTCCGGGCGACGAGTTCACCGAGGAGCTGCGCCGGGACCACTCGATGGACGTGGTCCGGGACCTGATCGGCAAGGGCATCGCCAAGGGCAAGCAGTCCGACAAGCTCGGGTACAACGTGCTCAGCCGCGAGGGGGCCTACCGCCTGTTCGAGGACTACACCGACGTGGTCACGCTGGGTCTGACCGCCGGAATCAAGGATGCCGGCTCGGGCGGACGGTACGGCAGTGCGACCTCGGTGTTCGTCGGGTCCTACGACATCTCGTACCAGGTGAAGTCGGTGGACAAGAGATCCGGCGTCGCCGATGTGGAGATCACCGTCACCAACAAGACCACCTTCAACTCGCTGGTGCACCCACCGGTGCTGCGAAACTTCTGGGACAGCTACATTGGTGGGCCGATCAACCGGGCAGCGGACGCGCTCGGCGGGCCGATATCAACCAAGACCCAGTACGCGACCTGGTCGGAAAGCATGGTGATCAAGTGAGCAGGCGGTTGAAGATCGCTGCCGGAGCGCTGGCCACCCTGCTCGCGCTCCTGCTCGGCTACGGCATCTCCACCGACGACCTGTCCGGCGGCGACGCGAAGGCCTCCGACCTGGTCGGTACCTGGCTGGGTCCGGACGGGGCGAGGATCTCCTTCGCGGCAGACGGCACCTTCGCCAGCCAGGACTACCCAGTCGAGGTCTCTCCCGCGACCGGACAACCGGTCCGCCGGGCCTCCGACAGCGGTGCCTGGGACCTGGCCGGCACGGCGAACTCGCCCGGCGACCAGGAGATCGAGCTGACCTTCCTCAACCCGGCCGACGGCACCAGGTACGGCGGTCGATTGAGGGCACTGGGGGCATCAGCCTCCAAGGGACTCTCCGTCTTCTGGTCGGAGGATGCCACTACGAAGATCGTCTTCAAGCACGTCGGTTCCTGACCCGCTGACCCACCACCGGCCCGATCTCCGGCCGAACTGAGCGCGCCCGTGTCGGGCGGACGGCCCTTCGACCATCCGCCCGACACGCTGCCGACTTCCTTCGTCACTGATCCGGCAGCGCTCCCAGCGGGCACCTCACCCGGCCCCGCGCCCGACGTCGAGCGTCAGCACCGGCCTGCTCCACTCACATAGCGGCTGCGCCCTCGCCGGCCGCCCCGCCCCTTCCGCCTGTCCCGGCCTGGCTCCCTGCCGCCATGGGAGCGGGGGTCCGGCCAGGGGCCGTACCTGCGGTCGTCACTCTTCACGACCAAACCTTCTGACGTTCTGTCATTTCCTTTCAAGAAAAGGTAAGTCTGCTGTGAAATCAATCTGGGGTGAAGCGCGTATGCGTCACCTATCGGGCCGAAGGCGTGCGGCTGCAACTGTGGGCATGCTGGGTCTGGCGGTCTCCCTTCTCTCGCCGGCGGCCACATCGGCTGCCGCCAAGGACGCCGACCGGATCTGGAGCCCGGACGGCACCCCGCTGCCAGTCACCACCTCGGTCAAGGGAACAGCCGCCCCCGGCGCGAAGCCGGTGCAGCCGCGCTACCAGGTCCCCAAGGACTGGGCCCCCGCGACAGCGGACTCCAAAGCCAAGTCGGGACTGCAGGCAGCACCCCAGGCTCTGGCTGCCTCCGCCGGCGCGGCCGGCGGTGACGGGACCTTCTCCGCCACCAGCCTCTCCCCCAGCGGCGGCTGGACCGCCGGCAACGCGTCCGGCTCCTTCACCTACGGCTACCAGATCCAGGTGCCTCCCGCCCTGGGCGGCAGCGCACCCGCGGTCTCGCTCTCCTACGACTCGTCCTCGGTGGACGGCCGGACCTCCTCCACCAACGCGCAGGCATCCTGGATCGGTGACGGCTGGGACTACAGTCCGGGCTTCATCGAACGCTCCTACTGGGGCTGCGACAAGCACGGCATCACCGGCTCCGGCGACCTCTGCTGGGCCGGGAACAACGCCACCATGTCGCTCGGCGGACACTCCGGAGAGCTGGTGCGCGACGACACCACCGGCACCTGGAAGCTGAAAAACGACGACGGAACCAAGGTCGAATTCCTGACCGGCGCCGCCAACGGCGCCAACCAGGGCGAGTACGCCAAAGTCACCGACAACGACGGCAACTCCCTCTACTTCGGCCTGAACCACCTGCCCGGCGGGGACAAGAGCGACCCGGCCACCAACTCGGCCTGGTCGGTGCCCGTCTACTCACCGAACGCGGGCGATCCCTGCTACGACTCGGCCAAGGGCAAGGCCTCCTGGTGCAACCAGGCATGGCGCTGGAACCTCGACTACGCCGTCGACAGCCGGGGCAACCTGACCGTCTACAACTACGCCACGGAAGCCAACAACTACTCGCGCGGCGCCGGCCAGAACCAGGGCACCGGCACACTGACCGCCTACAGCCGCGGCGGAGCCCTTACTTCGATCGGATACGGCCAGCGCCTGGCCGACCAAATCACGGCCAAGGGCGCCAACAAGCCCGCTGCCAAGGTCCTCTTCGCCACTGCCCCCGAAGGCCGCTGCTCCACCGCCGGCGGGTTCACCTGCGCGGGCGCGACCATCGGCACGGCCAACGCCTCGCACTGGCCCGACGTCCCTTACGACCAGAACTGCGCCGCCACCGGTACCTGCAACAACGCCGGCCCGTCGTTCTGGAGCAACACCCGGCTGTCCTCCATCAGCACCCAGGTGCTGACCTCGGGTGCCTACCGCACCATCGACAGCTACGCGCTGACCCACTCCTTCCCCGACCCCGCCGACACCAGCAAGCCCGCTCTGTGGCTCGCGAGTGTCCAGCGCACCGGGCAGGACGGCGGCACGATCGCGCTGCCGGCGACCGCGTTCACCCCGGTCATGCTGCCCAACCGGGTCGACGGCACCAACCTCGTGCCCGCGCCGGCCGCCTACAACCGCCCCCGGATCCAGATGGTCACCACCGAGACCGGCGGCCGCACCAACGTCGACTACAACCTCCCCGCCTGCTCCCGGCTGAACAAGACGATGCCGTCCTCGGCCGACAGCAACACCACCACCTGCTACAACGTCAAGTGGTACCCCCCGGGTTCGGCAAGCGGCGCCGACCCCGTCGACGACTGGTTCAACCGCTACACCGTCAAGTCGGTGACCGAGAACGACCCGATCACCAACTCACCCCAGAAGATGACCTCCTACCAGTACGGGCCCGCGGCCTGGCACCGCAACGACTCGTCGCTGGCCGACACCAAGACCCGCACCTGGGACCAGTTCCGCGGCTTCGCTAACGTCACCGTGACCACCGGTGACGGCCAGGACGGCGCCAAGGGACAGACCCGGACCAGCTACCTGCAGGGCATGGACGCCGACACCCTCGCCTCCGGGTCAAAGCGGACCGCCGCAGTCACCAACTCGGCCGGTGAGCAGCTCACCGACGACGACTGGCTGAGCGGACAGGCGTACGAGACCGGCACCTACACCCAGGCCGGCGGCAGCCTCACCGCGTACACCACCACCAAGGCCACCGGCCCGGTCGTCACAGCCACCCACGCCCGCGGATCGGGACTGCCCGCTCTGACAGCCCGCTACGCCGCCACCAGCACGACCGTCACCAACCGGGCCCTCAAGGCCGACGGGGGCTGGCGGACCACCGGCAGCACCGTCACCACCGACCCGGCCAACGGCAACCGTCCGGTCAAGACCTCGGACACCGCCGACGGCCTGCCCGAGCTGTGCACCCTGACCTCGTACGCGACCTCGACTAATCCGCAGCTGCGCTCGCTGGTCAGCGGGCGCACCACGGTGAGCGGCGCGTGCACCACCCCCACGGTCGCCAATACCGTCTCAGGTGACCGCAGCTTCTACGACGACAAGCCGTTCGGCCAGGCCGGCGACACCGGTAACCTGACCACCGGACAAGTACTGGACCGCTACGACGGCACCACGGCCGTGTTCGCCACCAAGGGCACGAGCACCTACGACCTCTACGGCCGAGTCACCTCCGCCACCGACCCGAACAGCACCGACGGCCAGCACACCGGTGGTGCGGTCACCCGCACCACCTACAGCTCCGCCGGGGCCGGTGAACTGCCCAACCAGGTCACGGTCACCTCGCCCGCACCCGGCTCGAGCACTGACTGGACCGCGACCACCACGCTCGCCCCCGCAAGGGCACTGCCCCTGACCACCACCGACCTCAACGGCAAGGTCACCACCCAGACCTACGACGCGCTCGGCCGGCTGACCGCAGTGTGGCTGCCTGGGCAGCCGACCAGCGCACTGGCGAACAAGAAGTACGACTACGCGGTGAACGGGACAAACGGTCCCACCACCATCACCACCTCGGCCCTGCCCGACACCGACCGATACCGCCAGATCAACGTCCAGATCTTCGACGGCCTGGCACGGCTGCGGCAGACACAGAGCACTCCAGGCGTCTCCGCCTACCAGGGCCGCCTCATCTCCGATGTCTACTACGACTCGCACGGCCGACCGGCGAAGGAGAACCCCTCCTGGTACAACGACGACACCAGCCCCAACGGAACCCTGTTCGGCACCAGTGACGCCCAGGTCCCGGCACAGAACCAGACCGTCTACGACGGCCAGGACCGCCCGACCACCTCGGTCTTCAAATCCCTGGGCCAGGAGCAGTGGCGCTCCAGCACGAGCTACCCCGGTGTCGACCGCACCGACAACAACCCGGTCCAGGGCGGCACTCCAAGCTCCACCCTCACCGACGCCCGGGGCCGAACCATCCAGCTGTGGCAGTACCGGACTGCTACCGCAACCGGAGTGATCTCCGACGCCGATGTCACCGCCACCACCTACACCCCCGGCGGCCAGGCAGCGTCGAGGACCGACGCAACCGGCAAGAACAGCTGGACGTACAACTACGACCTGCGAGGCCGGCTGATCGCCAGCACCGATCCGGACGCCGGGGCTGGGACCCGAAACTACGACGGCGCAGGCCGGCTGACCGGCACCACTGACAACCGCAAGGTCACTCTCACCCGAAGCTATGACTTGATCGGCCGTCAGACCGGCCTCTTCGAAGGCCAGTCAACGACTGACCCGGCCAAGCAGCTCATGGCCTGGAGCTACGACTCCGTCGCCGCAGGCAAGGGCAAGCCTGCCACCGCCACCCGGTTCGTCGGAGGTGCGACCGGCGATGCGTACACCAGCAAGGTGTACGGCTATGACGAGGGCTACCGTTCCACCGGCACCACCCTGTCCATGCCGGGCAAGGTGATTGGCCAGACCGGAACCTTCAGCTACACCACCCGCGCCTCGTACAACCAGGCCACCGGAACTCTGAAGGCCACCAACACCCCTGCCCTGGCGGACCGTCAGGCCGAGACGGTCAACTACACGTACGACGTCAACGGGCCGATGCTGAGTTTCGGCTCGGCAACCACCACCTACGACCTGTCCACCAACTACGACGCCTACGGCCGACCGGTCCGCACCACGGTCAACCCCTGGGGCACCCAGATCGTCTCCACCGTCAACTACGACGAGGCAACCGGCCGGACGGTCTCCCAGTACATCGACAAGCAGACCGCCTCAACCGGAGCCACCCAGCAGACCAACTACACCTACGACCAGGCCGGGCGCGTCACCTCCGTCAAGGACATCGCGAACAACACTCCTGCCCAGGCCGACCTGCAGTGCTTCAGCTACGACTACCTCGGCCGCCTGAGCGAGGCTTGGACCGACAAGGGCGGCGTGACGGTCAAGCCGCAGCCCTCCGTTCCCGGTCAGGGCAGCTGCACCAACGCCACTCCGGCGCAGTCGAACGTAGCCGGTCCCGCCCCGTACTGGCAGAGCTATCGCTACGACGTCACCGGCAACCGGACGAGTTTGGTCAAGCACGAGACGAGCGGTGACACTACCGTCAGTCAGGCATTCCCCACGCCGGGCAAGGGCAACACCGGCGACGGCACCGGCGGCGCACACGCACTGCAGAGCAGCGCAGGTAGTTCCTATACCTACGATGCTGCCGGTAACACCACCAGGATCTCCACGTCCGCAGGCAGCAGTGACCTGGCTTGGAACACCGAGGGCAGGCTCTCCGCTCTCACCGACCCGTCCGGCTCAACTGGGTACCTCTACGGACCCAACGGTTCCTTGCTCGTCCGCACGACGTCAGGCAAGACCACTGTCTTCCTGGGATCGGACGAACTGACCTACGACACGAGCACTGGTACTGCGAAGCTCGCCGATGTCCGGTATTACACGCTGCCCAACGGCCTCACTGCCGTCCGCAGCGGGGCGTCGATGACCTTCCAGATAGCCGATCCGCACGGCAGCAACACGCTCGCCCTTGACGCCACCACCCTGGCCGAGTCCCGTCGACCCATGGATCCGTTCGGAAACCCGCGCGGGGCCCAGCCCACCAGCTGGGCCGGGGACAAGGGCTTCGTCGGCGGAGTTAAGGACGACACCACCGGGCTCACCGCCTTGGGCGCCCGTGAATATCAGCCCGGCAGCGGGCGGTTCATCAGTCCCGACCCTGTGCTGGACGACGGGGATCCGCAGCAGTGGAACGCCTACTCCTACAGCAACAACGCGCCGACCTACCTGAGTGACCCCACGGGTCTGCGGCCCGAAGGTGCCTGCAGCGGACCGTGCAACGACGGACGTATCGAAACCTGGTCAGGCGGGCCTGGTAACTGGACCTACACCCAGGTCTTTCCGCCCGACTCGGACAATAACGTCAAGGTCGACCACATCGAGTTCAGCAAGAAGCCGACGAACTACACCGTCACCATCAAGGTCAAGCCCGCTCCGCCGAAGCCGGCCGCACCCAAGCAGGGCTACAGCATCGCGTCCGACCCACGACGCTGCGGTTACGTCATGGGCACCAACGTCTGCGGCGCGGACAACATGCGCAAGCCCACCGGCTCGGGTAAGGACCTTCTCTGGGGCATGCCCCGGCTCATACCGTCAACCCTGGACTTCGTCACCAAACTCGGCCCTGGCTGCTGGTTCCAGGAAGAAGCCTGCGCTGGTCACCTGGCTGAGAAGTGGGACGAATACGCCAAGTCGCATGGTGCAGACACCGACAGCGACCTGTACGGCGACGGTGAGACACTCGCCAGTATCGCGACCCTCGCCATCGGTGCCGAGGGCGTCGTGGTCAAGGCCGCCCGCGAACTCGAAGCCGCATCGGTGGCCGGCTCTGCCGCCAAAACCGCAGAAGCGGCGGAAGGCGCGAATGCGGGAGCTGCGGGAAGGCCGTCCTTCCGCGACGACCTGTCCCACATCTTCCGGAACGACCGAGGGCACTACGCGGACGATACGCCTGCCAACCGGGCTGCCATCGAGAGCGCGGTGAAGCCGGAGAACCTGAAGTTGAGCATTAACCTCGGAGAAAATGGTGCGAACGGCTCTCTCCAGAAGTACTTCATGGACCTGCCCGACGGATCACAGGTCTGGGCTGAGGTCCGCAACGGCAACACCATCACCAACGGTGGACTGAACCCGGCAGGAAAGGCGAAGAAGTTCTGATGACCAAATACACCATGGCGCTGAATGAGCGGGAGGCTTTCCTCGCCATGTCCAAGTTCGTATGGCAGTTCGCTAACCGCGCGGGCGACGACCTGCTCACTCTCCTTGGCGACATCCACATCCACGAGGATGGCGAAACAACCGATCCGGCTGCCTGGGATGACTGGATCAAGTGCGTGCGTGAAGTCATCGCTGAACGTAACCACTGACGCTGACACATGAAGGGAGGCTCGCGATCGGCACTCGGTCGCGAGCCTCCCGCATGTCACGCCATCAATTGCCAGGGGTCTGTACGGTCATCGGCTCTGGCTCACATTCGGTGGTGACGGAATGTGCGCTTCGTGGCGGAGTGTGATGGCGGGAGGTCAAGGAGGTGACAGGTGGGGCCGCCTCTCCCCGAGACGTCCAGACTTCCGGGACGGACAGTCCCACCCGGCCAGGCTCCGGCAGATGTCCACGGCGCGCTGACCTGCCGGCATTCCCAGTCCGCACACGCCAGGCCGATGTGACAATCCGTCACCACCGAATACGGGACAGAGCCGTTGGCTGGACAGACCCAGTTCAGTAGCGGGCGCTCCACGTCGTGCAGGCGGGCTGGTGCCGGCGGGTCCGCACCACCGTGCCGCCGAGCGTGATGTGCTCGCTCAGGGTGGTGGCGCAGCACCGGTAGCCGCCCGGAACGGGTACCCGGGGGGCCGTTTTCGGCTCGGCGTCCGGGGCGGCAACGGTGGTGGCGGAGGTGATCTTCCTGAACCGGGTGAGGCGGCGGCTTCGTCGTCCTTGCGTCATCGCCTCAGCATCCACACACCCACGGGCTCCCCCGCTTGGACGCGCCGCGGTACCGCCGTTCAGCGCAACCCCGGGCTCCCTCTGAGGCCGGTACGACGGAGACCACCGCGTCCCACTAAACAAAACAAGGGGAGCGGGCTGTCGCGGGAGCGCGGGCGGGGCGGTGACGGGCGGCCCGCCTGGGCTGGCCCGGCGCCACGCAGGGCTCACGGAGCCGCGCGCCCCACCGCGTCCTCAGCCACGGCGTCGATGCTCTCCACGACGCAGAACAATGAGGTGGTCTCGGTGATCTCCAACACGCGCCGGACGAAGCGGCTGGGCGCGACCAGCACGAGGTCGGTGCCCTGGGCGGCGGCGTGGCGGCGGGCGACGAGGAGCTGGTTGAGGCCGGAGCAGGTGAACAGCTCCACGTCGGCGAGGTCGACGGCCAGCACCGCGGGCCCGCCGTGCAGGGCGGCGGCAAGGGCCCGGGCTGCCTGCCGTTCGGTGTCGATGGTGAGGTCGCCGGCGAGCAGGCAGGCGGACACGGGGCCGACGCGCAGGGTGTCGGTGCGCAGGTCCGTGGGCGCAGGGCCGGCGCTCTGCTGGGTCGTCATGCCGCCGCACCTGCCACCGCGCTCGCGCTCGCCGGCCGGACGGGGGCCGGGGCCACGGGGGTGTCGCCCGCCTCGGCGGCGTGCTGAAGGCTCTCCCACAGCTCCTGGGCCCGGGGGCGCAGACTGAGGCAGGAGGGAGATCCTGCCGCCGCGGCGGTGAGGTAGGCGTCGATGCCTGTGATCATGTGCCGCACAGAACGGCGGGCCGGGTCGAGGCCCGCAGGGTCGTCCCCACCGTCCAGAGGGCCCAGGCGCTGGGCGAGGAAGGTGGTCAGCCGGTCGAGTCCGGCGCGGGTCGGAGTGGTCACCGGGCACCTCCGGCGCACTCGGGCCGCCCCGGGCGGGCGGCGGGAAACTGGACGTGTCTCCACCATGACCCGATCCTGATGTCACGTCAACCAAAGCACGAAAAGTCTGGCATGTTTTCACCGTCGTGTAACGCGCCGCGCACCGCCCTGAGCTGTCGGGGTGCCGAACCAAGCGGTGGCCCAGGCAGTGGACGTTCCTGACCAACCACTCCCGGGTGCGGGTGCAGATCGCCCGGGACCCGGCATCCGGGTCCGCGACATCGCCGACCGCTGTCTGCTCACCGAACGGGCCGTCCAGCGGATCATCGCCGGCCTGGAGCAGACCGATTACCTCTCCCACGAACGCCGTGGCCGGACCAACCACTACAGCGTCATCGACGGCAAACTCTTCGCCGTCCTCCTGCGCTGACCCCCGTACGCGGAGCGGACCCCGGCGACCGACGCGCGGTCCGGTCAGCTGCCGGTGCCGGGCGGCATGTCGAGCTCCGCCCAGACGGTCTTGCCCCACGGCTGGGGGGCCGCGCCCCACCGGTCGCAGGTGCGGGCGACGACGAACAGGCCATGGCCACCGGGCCGGGCGGGCAGGTGCGGCTTCCGCGGGACGGGCAGGACGGGCGAGGCGTCGTTGACCTCGATCCGCAGGCGCTGCTCGGTCGCGTCGAGGACGAGGTCGAGCGGTCCGCCACCGTGAAGCGCGGCGTTGGCGAGAAGTTCGGCGACCAGCAGCAGGACATCGCCGTCGTCCGGCCACGACCAGTCGGCGAGGGCGATGCGGGTGAAGCCGCGCGACACTGCGACGGGCCGCTGCCGGTCGGCCAGCGCCAGGCGGCGGCGCTGCCCGCCCGTCGGCAGGAGCGGCGGGTGTCCCGCAGGCTGTCCGTTCAAAGCCGGAGGGGAAGCGCTCATGCGGTCAGCCCTTCGTATCGGAGATCGTCACCGACTATGCGGCTGCCCGCTGTGGGGCGGTTGATACGGCTGGGCGACCTGTAGTTCCCGACTTGCCACCAGCACCGACCCGGACCTCGGGGTCAGGGGATCTCGGCGAGCGCCGCCCCGACCGTCGGGTGCACGTCGAACGCCGCCTGCGCGCCGGTGATCTCCAGCAGCCGCCTCACCGGCGGCGATATCGCCGCAAGGCGCAACTGCGCACCGGCCGCGAGCGCGTCGGCCCGGGTCTGGAGCAGCAGGTTCAGGCCGGAGGAGTCGCAGAAGGTCACCCCCTCCAGGTCGGCCACCACGACCTGGATGTCCCAGAAAGCCCGCTCGAAAGCCTCCCGGGCCGGAGCCAGCGTCTCGATGTCCAGGTCTCCCGAGATGCGCACCACGTTGTGGTCGGTGCCGGGGCGCACCTCGACGTGCAGACCGATCTCCGTGTCCTGGGGGCCCGCCGCATGGCGTGCTGCTGCGTCGTCGTGCGCCGGCATCCTCATCCCCTCCTGGGACTTCCTCGTGTCGGTCGGTCCGCGCGCCCGGGGCGGGGGCAGCCCCGCCCCGGGCGGGTGTCAGGCTGCCTCCAGGCCCTGGCGCAGTTGGGTGAGGATGCGGGCGAGCAGGCGGGAGACGTGCATCTGGGAAAGGCCGAGGCGCTCGCCGATCTGGGACTGGGTCATCTCCTGGGTGAAGCGCATCGACAGGATGAGGCGGTCGCGCTCGGGCAGGGCCGCGACCAGCGGCTGCAGCGACACCAGGTCCTCCACCAAGGCGAAGCGCTCGTCCGTGCCGCCGAGGCGGGCACCGAGCACGCCGGGGCCCTCGTCGTCGTCACCGGCCGGCACATCCAACGAGTCGGTGCTGTGCGCGTTGGCGGCGGTCAGCCCCTCGATGACCTCCTCCTGCGACATCCCGACGAGCTCGGCGAGTTCGGCCACCGTCGGCGCCCGGTCCAGCTTCTGCGACAGCGCGTCCTGGGCCTTGGCCAGGGTCAGACGCAGCTCCTGCAGGCGGCGGGGCACATGGACGGCCCAGGTGGTGTCGCGGAAGTGGCGGCGGATCTCGCCCACGATCGTGGGAATGGCGAAGGTGGTGAACTCGACCCCGCGCTCGGGGTCGAACCGGTCGATGGCTTTGATCAGCCCCACCGAGCCGACCTGCATCAGGTCCTCCATGCTGTCGCGGTGCGCGCCGAAGCGCCGCAGCGCGAACCGCACCAGGGAGAGGTTGAGCTCCACCAGCGAAGCGCGGACGTAGGAGTACTCGCGGGTGCCTTCCTCCAGTGCGGCCAGGCGCACCAGCAGCACGCGGGTCAGGTCCCGGGCGTCGGCCGGGGCGACCTCGCGCAGCTCCTCGACGTCGGCCAGCTCGGGCGCCGCCTCGAAGGAACGGCTTGGCGCCGGTGCCTCCGTACCGCTTCGTACACAGGTGCTCTGGAGGAGTCCCTCACTGGTAACGGCCATGTCGGTCCTTTCCCTCGGCAGCGGTCCGTACCCAGCTACCCTCTCACCCGGTTCGCACTCGCCCGAATGGTGTGAAGGATTCGTGGAAAGGCGCGGTGATGGTGGAGGCCCGCACCGCGCCCGTGCAACCACCGCGCCCGACGGCCCCGGCCGCCGTCGCCGGGGCGGTCCTGAGCGGGTCAGCTTCGACTGCGCTTGCCGAGCCGCATCCCACCGAACACCAGGGCGAGGATGAACAGCACCGCTCCGATCACCAGCAGCCAGAGCATGCCCTTCACCAACACTCCGACGAAGCCGAAGACCACCGCGATCAGGACGATGAACAGGAACAGGGCCATGCCGACCTCCAGATGACGGGGCGCCGCGTCCAGCGGCCCCGGGCTCGTCGTTCGCACCCGCCGTCCCTCAGCTCGCAAGCGCGCCCGGCGACGGGACCGCCTCAGACGCTGCCATCTGCTCGGGCAGCCCGCCACCGATGCCCCCAAACGGCCTGGCCTCCGCCTGGCCCGCTCGCCACCAACGCGGCGGCGAAGGCGCCCGAGCGCCTGTCGGCCGCACGTCCGCACACGCCGACGGGCTCCGCACCACGGCATCAGCGGTGCGGAGCCCGCCGTACGGCCGAGCGCGTGGCGCAGCAGACCTGTCGCAGAACGACTGTCGCGCCCCGCGCAGGCACAGCGGAACCAGGCCATCCGCGCACGTCACCCGACGCGACAGCACCCCCTGCGCAACAACGCACCCGCCACAAGGGCCGGGTGCCAGCCTGGCGGGAGAAGACCACCCGCTCAGGTGACAGGGCCGCCTCCCCTGGCCCACTTCGCCCTGACCACCGGAGCCACAATCTCCACCCTGCGGGCGACCGCGGTCCGCGGAAGACCGGTCTTCCCCGCCAGGGCATCGACTACCCGGCCCGCCGCCAGACCCCTGCCGTGCGCCCTATCCGGCAGGGCACCGTCCAACGCCCCGGCCGCCACATCCGGCCCCGGCCACCTCGGTGCCCAGGACACCCGCAACCTCCTGCAGCCCGTCCTCGCCCACCGCGTCCACACCATCGCGCGTCACCACATCGTCACTCGTAGCCCAACGTAGACCCCCCACGACACCAAGCGGTCCGCAACACCCTGACCACCCAGCACCGTTGACACCCCCAGGACAGCACCCAGGCCACCACCGGCCCGGTGGTCCCCACCCCAGCTGGAATACGACAGTCATTCAGTACACGGCTGATACACAGCCGCGCGTCAACGGAAGCCCCGCTACGAGCAGGCTGAAGTGCCGGTCGCGGAGCCTGTAGGCACACCCGGTGACCACTGCCACCGGGGTTCTTCGTCCCTTTGGCTCTGGGAGGCCGCTGTCGTGTCTGTGTCCACGCAACCTGAAGTCCGAGACCCGCACACCACCGCCGGTCGGCTCCCGCTGAGGCGCCGGGGGGCGATGTGGGCCTTGGCCGCCGTCCTCCTCGTCGGTGTCGGCGCCGGGGGTGGCACGCTGGTCCCTCGGCAAGGCGACGGTGCCGGACAGGTCAACGACAGCCGGGCGAGCCGGGCACTGGCGCTACCGGTGTCGGACGCAATCGCCGCTCTCGACCTCCCGTGGCCGCAGGAGGGGCAGTCGGCCGTCGCGGCGGCGAAGGTCGGCGTGCTCGCTGTCAGAGGGGGGCAGCAGCCGGTGCCGATAGCGAGCGTGACCAAGGTGATGACGGCGTACGTCGTTCTCCGGGACCATCCGCTCAAGGACGGCGAGGACGGGCCGACGATCACGGTCGACGCGCAGGCCGCCGCAGAGGCGGGTTCGGCGGACGAGTCGACCGCTCCCGTCACTGCCGGGCAGCGCCTGACCCAGCGCAAGCTGCTGGAGGTGATGCTGCTGCCCTCCGCCAACAACGTGGCGCGGCTGCTGGCCCGGTGGGACGCGGGCAGCGAGGAGGCGTTCGTGTCCCGGATGAACGCGGAGGCCGCCCGGCTGGGGATGACAGGCACCACCTACACCGGGGCCAGCGGTCTGGAGGCCACGACCGTGTCCACCGCCGCCGACCAGCTGAAACTGGCCCGTGAGGCGATGAAAGAGCCGGCGCTGCGGGCCACGGTGGCCCTGCGCGACACCACGCTGCCGGGCCGGGCCGAGCCGCTGCACAACACCAACAGGCTGCTCGACCTGCCCGGGGTGGTGGGTCTGAAGACCGGTTCGACCACCTCGGCGGGCGGGAACCTGATGTGGGCGCTGGAGGTCACCGACGCCAAGAGCGGCTCGGGGCGCCGGCTCGTCTACGGCGTGGTGCTCGGCCAGCGGGCCGGCGCCGCTCCCGCGGACGGCATGCGGGCGGCTCTGGAGAGCAGTGGCCGACTCGTGGACGCCCTGCGGCGGAAACTGCCCGGTGTCCTGCCGACGCTCGACGGCGGCCAGCGGGAGTGGGCGTGAGCACGCGCACCGGCACGGCCCCGGCAACGGTTGTCGCGGTCCCGGCCCACGGGTCGGGCGGCGGAGACGGGCTGCGCCGCCGGACGGTCCGTCGCCGTCTTCCGCACCGTCCGACCCGTCGGGCTGCGGGGCGGCGCGGGCGGCTGATCGCGGGGGCCGCCGCTGTACTGGCCGCCCTGATGGGGCTGAACCCCTGGCTGCCGAACGGCCCGGTCAACCTCGCCAGCCTCTGGCAGACCGTGCTGCCCTGGTCGGGCCTGGGCATCATGGCGCTGCTCCTCCTGGCGGCACTGCGACGCTCCGCCCCGGCCGCAGTGGCCACGCTGCTGCCCGCTCTCCTCTGGAGCGTCCTGTTCACACCGGCTCTTCTCGACAAACGCACGGGCGGCGGGGACTTCACGATCGTCAGCCACAACGTCAACGAGGACAATCCCGACCCCGCCCGGACAGCGCGTGCCCTGGCCGGTTCGGGAGCCGACGTCGTGGCGGTGGAGGAACTGGCGAGCCGCGCGCAGGAGGCCTACCGGCGCGAGCTGGCCACCACCTACCCGTACTCCCAGGTGCGCGGGGGCATCGGGTTGTGGAGCAAGTACCCGCTGCAGGGCGTGGAGCCGGTGGAGATCATGCCGTGGACCCGGGCCCTGCGCGCGACCGTCCAGACGCCCAAGGGCCCCGTCGCCCTCTACACGGCCCATCTCGCCTCGGTCCGGGTGCGCTTGGACGCCGGATTCACCACCGCCGACCGCAACGACGCGGCCGCCAAGCTCGCTGCGGCCGTCCGGAGCGAGCCGCTCGCGAGGGTCGTCGTCCTGGGCGACTTCAACGGCTCCTTCGACGACTCCGCGCTGCGACCGCTCACCGGGCAGCTGCGCTCGGCCCAGCAGGAGGCCGGGGACGGTTTCGGCTTCACCTGGCCCGCGCCGTTCCCGGTGGTGCGCATCGACCAGATCCTGGTGAAGGGCATCACCGCGCGGTCCGCGTGGACTCTGCCCGACACCGGCAGCGACCACCTCCCGGTCGCGGCGTCCCTGCGGCTGTGACCGCTTCCGCCCGCCCGCACCCGCCCGGGGCAGCGGCCCGCGCACCGCTGCCCCGGCAGCCGCGACCGGTCCCCGGCGTGTTGGAATGAGCACCCCACCCCCGAGCGACGACATCGGAGAGCTCTTGTCCGCCACCCGAGTACCCGACGCGGTCAACGTGCTGCTCGTCGAGGACGACGCGATCATCCGCCGCTCGGTCCAACTGGCCCTGGAACGCTACGGGTACCAGGTCGAGGTCACCGGGGACGGCCTCGACGGCCTGGACGCCGTCCGGGCCGGCGAGCACGACGTCCTGGTCTTGGACGTGATGCTGCCCGGCCTCGACGGCATCAGCCTGTGCCGGCGCGTCCGCGAGGAGACCCTCACCCCCATCCTGATGATGTCCGCCCGCGGCGACGCCCTCGACGTCGTGGCTGGCTTGGAGGCCGGCGCCGACGACTACGTCGTCAAGCCCGTCGACATCCCCGTGCTCGTCGCCCGCATCCGCTCCCTGTTGCGCCGCGCCACCTTCCGCGACCAAGCCGCCGCGCAGCCTGCACGAGCGGAGCAGCCCGTGCCGGGCGAGCCGCACAGCCCGCCCCCGCGCTCCCCTGCCGGGCAAGGGCCGGACCTGCTCACCTTCGGTGCCCTCACCATCGACCTCCGCGGCCTGGACGTGTGTCTGGACGGCCGGGCCGTCCCCCTCACTCCCACCGAGCTCCGTCTGCTGCTGGTCTTCGCGGAGCACCCTGGCACGGTCCTGGACCGCCGCCGCCTGCTGCGCGAGGTGTGGGACTACGGCTGGGAGGGCGACACCCGAGTCGTCGACCTGTGCGTGGTGCGGCTGCGGAAGAAGATCGGCGCCGACCGCATCGAGACTGTCCGGGGCTTCGGCTACAAGCTCGTGCGGAGCTGACGCGATGACCGCACGAGGCGTCGGTCCGCACTTGCTGGACCCGCGCTCCCTCCGCTGGAAGATCACCGCCCTGGTCGCGCTCGCCTGCGGTGCGATCGCCGTGGTGATCGGCGTGCTCGTCCACCAAGCGACTGCGGAGCGGGGCGACCGGACGGGGCGCGACCTGGCGATCGCCCGGCTGGGCTCCGCGGAGCAGGAGTTCTCCCGTACCGGCCGCCGCCCCGACTACGCCTCCCTCCAGCCCAAGGCCAGTCTGCCCGGGCCGCTGGCCCAGGCGGTCCAGGACTCGCAGGTCCCCGGTGAGTACGCGCTGTGGTACGACGTCAAAGCACCGAACTGGTACTGGATGTGGGCGGCCGTCCCGGTCGGCGACGACCAGGTGCTGACTGTCCGCACCGACTTGAGCGCCAGCGTGCGCAGCCTCCAACTGCTGGACCGCAGCATCGTCAAGGCCGCCCTCGCGGCCCTCGCCGTCGTCGTACCCGTCACCGCGCTGGCGGCGGAGCGGATGAACCGGCGCCTGCGCCACACCTCCCGGACCGCCCGCCGGATCGCGGACGGCGATCTCGACGCCCGCATCGGCCGCCGGGGCCGCGCCCGCGACGAGATCACCGAGATGTCCACGGCCGTGGACGAGATGGCCGCGACGCTGCAAGCGCGGCTCGCCGCGGAGAAGCGCTTCACTGCCGACGTCGCGCACGAACTTCGTACCCCGTTGATGGGCCTGGTCACCGCCGCCGGTCTGCTGCCCGAGGACGATGAGGCCACTGATCTGGTGCGCACCCAGGTCCGCGCCCTGCGCGGCCTGGTGGAGGACCTGCTGGAGGTCTCCCGTCTCGACGCCGGTGCCGAGAGCGCCCGCCTCGACGAGGTACCGCTGGGAGATCTCATCGACGAGGTGAGCAGGAAGGGCGACGGCGCTGTCCGGCTCCGGCTGACGACGCCCGCCACCGTCCGCACCGACCCGCGCCGGGTGGAGCGGATCATCACCAACCTCGTCGCCAACGCCCACCGGCACGGCACCGCCCCCGTCGAGGTCATCGTCACCGGCAGCCGGATCACCGTGCGCGACCACGGACCCGGCTTCCCGGACACCCTCCTCGCCGATGGGCCGCAGCGCTTCCGCACCGGGGCTGCGGAACGCGGCCACGGCCACGGCCTCGGCCTCACCATCGCCACCGGCCAGGCCGCAGTCCTCAACGCCCGTCTGACCTTCGCGAACGCCCCGGACGGCGGAGCCGTCGCCACCCTCGACCTCCCCGCCTGACCGCCCGTCGCGGTGCGCACGAGGGGGCGGCCAGCTGCGGCTGACAGCTGGAACTCACCGTCCTGGTGCCGAAACTCCCCGCCGGAGGTCAGCGCCCTGCACCGGGAAGCAGCGGGCCGGACGGATTGGGTCAGCGGTGCCACAGGGGCTTGGTGTGCTTCGCCTCGGCGGCTGTAGCCGCTGCCGCCGTCTGGGCGGCGGCCTGTTTTCGCTCGGCCCGCTCCGCAAGCCCGCTCGCGGGCCCGCTGGTCGGCATCGGTCTGACGGCACGGCCGCAGCGGCTGCGGTCGCGGTTGGGCCGGCCGGGGCCGCGTACGGTTCGAGGCGGGCGAGCAGCTGGTGCAGCGTCATCTCGATCCGGCCCGCGCGGTAGGCGAGCTCGGCGGCCGGCCCGGGAACGACGGCAAGGAGCGCCCGGCGGCCCGCGACCCGCCTCAGCGAGGCTTGACCGCGCCCTCCGGCGCGGTGCGCCGGTGCCGACCGGGCTCAGGCGTGCCGGGCGAGCTTGACGGCGGAGACGAGAAGGATCACAGCCAGCGCCGGGATGAGGACCACCTCCGGGAACGCCCCGAGCAGCAGCCCGCCCAGCACAGCGCCGGCCACCGACCCGGCGGCCATCACGACGGTGAAGCGGACATTGGCACCGAGGACGGCGAAGCTTCCGTCGCGGCTGTAGCGGGCGAAGGCCACCAGCATGGTCGGCAGCGAAACCAGCAGGGACAGGCTCAACAGCTGTCCTGTCTCAGCGGAGTTTGACTGGCCGGTTCTCGTCACCTGCGGGCCGGGGCGGCCTTGGTCCGGGTGGTGGCGAGGTCGGTTACACCGCGCCCTGTCAGCGGGAGCGGTGTAACCGGCGGCTTCCAGGTCGGCGATGATCCGCTGCACGGTGCTCTCGGTCAGCAGGCAGCGGGTGGCGATGTCGCGTACCCGGATGCCGGGATCGCGGGCGATCTGGACGAGGACCCGGGCGTGGTTGGTCAGGAAGGTCCACGCCGTCCCGGCACCTCTGCGGTGTCCATGGGCTCAAGAACAGGCTCGCTGTTTCACGGCAGCAGAAGCACGACATCCATTTCGTGTAAAACTTGACATGCGGTACGCGACGGGCAAAGAGTGGAGTGGTCGCTGCTCGAACGGGCCGTCTGCGGGCGGCCGCTCACGGAGGTGGCTCGATGGCGCGTCCCACTCGTGACGGCCCGGAGTGGCCCCTCGGCGCTCCGGTTCACCGTCCTGCCCCCGGCAGGGCCGTCACGGTGCTGGTGACCGACGACCCGCTGGAGGTCAGCTTGTCCGGCGGGACGGAGCGCGCGGTGGCCCACGTCAGTGGGGAGATCATCTTCGACAACGCAGGACGGCTCCTCGACGTGCTGAGCCAGGCGGCCCTGGCCGGCCCGGCCGGACTCGACGTCGACACCACGGGCGTGACGTTCACCGACAGCTCGGGCCTGAACGCCCTGCTCGAACTGCGCACCCGGGCCCTCGCCGCCGGGCGGCAGCTCACCCTGCGGCCCGGCGCGTGCGTGGGTCGGCTGTTGGACCTCACCGGCACCCGCGGCGTGTTCGCTCCCGCCACGGAAACGTCGGACGACGCGACGGACCGCGAGCCGTGACCGGGCGAGTCGGCGGCGCGCCGTCCTCCGGCGGACGATGCCGATGCGTCGGCTGACGACAAGTGACCCGCACGGTCCGGGCTTGCAGCGGCGCCGCCGAGGCCGCGCGTTCAGCTACCACGCGGCCGACGGGACGTTGGTGCACGAGGCAGCAGAGCTTGCACGGATCAAGGCCCTGGCCATCCCGCCGGCCTGGCGCGAGGTGTGGATCTGCCCGAAGGCCAGCGGACACATCCAGGCGGTCGGCACCGATGCGGCAGGCCGCCGGCAGTACCTCTACCACCCTGACTTCCGGGCCCGCCGGGAGGAGGCCAAGCACGCGCACGTGCTCGACGTGGTGGCCCCCGCGCTGCCACGGCTGCGCCGCCGGGTCGGCCGTGACCTGGCACTGAAGGGCCTGCGGCCGGAGCGTGTCCTGGCCTGCGCGACCAGGCTGCTGGACCTCGGCTTCTTCCGCAGCGGTTCCACTCTCTACGAGCGGGAGAACGGCTCCTACGGTCTCACCACGCTGCTCCGCGAGCAGGTCGACGTGCGCGGCGCGGCCGTCCGCTTCGCCTACCCGGCCAAGTCCGGGCGTCGGCGCGAGCTGGTCCTCACGGACGCCGACACCGCCGCGGTGGTACGGGCGCTGCTCGGCCGCCGGGACCCCAGTCCCCAGCTGTTCGGGTACTGGCAGGCGCCGCAGTGGTGCCCGGTGGACGGAGCGCTGCTGAACGCGTACCTGCGTGACGCGGCCGACGCCGACCTCAGTGCCAAGGACTTCCGGACCTGGCACGCCACAGTCCTCGCCGCCGTTGGGCTCGCCGCGTCCTGGCCGGTGGCCGAGCGCTCCGCGAGCGAGCGGCGGCGGGCCGCGGCCCGGGTGGTGCGGGAGACGTCCGAGTACCTGGGAAACACTCCGGCCGTCTGCCGCGCCTCCTACATCAACCCGAAGCTGTTCGAGCTCTTCGACCAGGGGTTGACCATCGCCCCGAGCCTGCCGCAACTCGGCGCGGGCGCCGGCGGCACCGGGCTGCCCGGGATCGGGAACAGGGTGGAACGGGCGGTCGTCGACCTGCTCGGCGGAGCTGCGGCCCGGACTCGCCCCGGAGAGTGAACCGAGGCACCGCGAGAGTGCGGCCCGCGACACAAGGCCCCGCGACAGGACCGCCGACGACCTCGACGGCAGGCCCCCGTGGCGCTCAGGGCCGTGGCGCGGGGTTCACCGTCGGGCGCGGCGCAGCGTGGTGACCGGCAGGACGACCCAGCAGAGCACGAACCAGAGCAGTACGGCGCCTGATATCGCCCAGGCAGCCCCGCCGAGACCGGCCACCCGCAGGAGCAGGAGCAGCGCCGCGGAGACCGTGACGGCGAGCAGGGCCAGCCCGAGGGTGATCAGACGGGCGACTGCGGTGACCATCCGTGGTTTGACGTGCTCCCCGGCCAGCAGGCGGTGGTACGACACCGGGGCGATGAGCGTCCCGACGGCGAACGCCCCGAGCGTCACCACCACGGCGTAGAGGCCGCGTTCGAAGCCGTCGACGGTGGCGAACCGAGGAGTGAACGCCACTGTCAGCAGGAAGCCGAACATGATCTGCGCGCCGGTCTGGGCGATCCGCACCTCCTGGAGCTGGTCGCCCCAGCGGCGGTCGGCCCGCTCCTCCTCCGTCTCGTCCCGGCCACTGTCAGCTGTGCGAGGCTGATCCGCCATGTGGGTCTCCGTTCCGTGCGAGAGCGTCCGACGCTGTTCACGGCGCCATGCGAGCCACTGCCGACGTCGGTACCGCATTCGGGATCTCGGCCCAGACGATCTTGCCGCGCGGCGCCGGGCTGCTTCCCCACCGTCTGCTGAGGCGCTGGACGACGAGGAGTCCGTGCCCGCCCGGCCTCCCCCGGCCGGCCGGCCGGTGCCGTGGGAGAGCGCTGCTGGTGTCCCCCACCTCGACCAGGAGGGCGCCGTCCCTGAGGACGGTCAGACCGAGGAGTCCGGGGCCGCCGGCATGCAGGGCTGCGTTGGCGACGAGCTCGCAGACCACCAGGACGGTGTCCTCGCCGACCAGCTCGGCCACCGCGAGGGCGGTCAGCGCGCCGCGCACGCTCCGGCGGGCTGAGCTGACCGGGTGGGCCTCGGCGCTGAGGTCGATCTGGAAACACCGCACCGAAGGCGGCCCGGCCGGGCCGGGCGGTGCCGCTGGATCGGAGGACACTGACCGTCACCTCACGCTCTGGCCTGTAGTGGTCGGTTGTCTGCCCTGCGTCTGCCCTCGCGGGAGCCGGCCCATCCGCGAACCTGTCCAGAATATGAGGAAATCTTCTTCTTCGTGGTGGTTCTCCGTTGCCCCAGTGGGCAGAAGTAGTGGACGGGGGCCTGCGGAAGGAGGAGCTGATGGCAGCCGAGACGATCGTTGCCCCACGGACGGTCAGCACCGACGATGCCCGTCAGCTGTCCCGTGCCCTGTTCCTGCGGCTGGCCGAGGCCGAGCCGGGGAGCGCGGCCTACTCGTACGTGCGCGGCACTCTGATCGAGCTCAACATGTCCCTGGTCCGTTTCGCCGCCCGTCGCTTCAGGAGCAGTCACGAGCCCATGGAGGACATCCTCCAGACCGGCATGGTCGGGCTGATCAAGGCGATCGACCGGTTCGACCCGGCCCGCGAGGTGGAGTTCGCCACCTTCGCACTGCCGACCATCCTCGGGGAGATGCGCCGCTTCTTCCGCGACACCACCTGGGCCGTCCACGTGCCGCGCAGCCTTCAGGAAGCCCGGCTCGCGGTGGCCCGGGCGACCGGCGAACTGGAGCAGACCCTGGGACGTCCTCCGGCCAACGCCGAGCTGGCCGACCGCACCGGCCTGACCGAGGACGCGGTGGCAGCGGGCATCGCGGTGGCGACCGCCCGCACCGCCGGCTCGCTGGACGCACCCGGTGCGGCGGACGAGGACGACGCCGGCGCCCTGGAACGCCACCTGGGCGGTGACGATCCGTCGTTCGCGGCGGTCGAGGCCGTCCAGTCGCTCAAACCGCTGATCGCCGCCCTCCCGGAACGGGAGCGTTCCGTCCTGGCCCTGCGCTTCACCGCAGACCTGACCCAGGCGGAGATCGGCCACCGCCTCGGCCTCTCCCAGATGCACATCTCCCGCCTGCTCACCCGGACCCTGGGCGACCTACGGACGGCCCTCACCGACTGCGACTGACGCGCGCCGACTCCCGCCGGTGTGCGCAGGTCGATCTCCCGTCCTCGCCGCCCCGCACCCGGTCGCCGCGCTGCGCACACAGCCGCGATGAAACACCCGAGAACCGGCCGATCGGTCCAGGTGGAGGAGGGTAGCGCGGCGTAGCGGGGTGCCGTTTCGCCGGTGCGCCGAACCCCTCGCTGGTCATCCCAATCGCCGACCCGGGAGGGTCCGAGGACTTCTGGAGGAACCATGGCGGTCCGTCACCAACTCATCAACCGGCCTCCGCACCAGGTGTGGGTCGTGCTCGCCGAACCGGACCGCTTCTCCGACTGGGTGGTCGGCGTGGCAGGCAGCACACCCGGCAGGGGCGAGTGGCCACAGGTCGGGGCGGATCTCCGCTACCAGGTGGCCCTCGGGCCCTGCAAGGTCGGCGGGCGCACGGTCGTCCGCCGGAGCGAGGCTCCCCACCTGCTCGAACTGGAGGCGCTCAGCGGCGCGCTCGGCACCGCGAGGATCGCCATCGAGATCCGGCCGTGGGGCGAGGAGGAGAGCCTGGTCGTCGTGGACGAGCACCCCCTGCGAGGCGTCGGGACCCTGCACAACGCGGCAGCGGACGCGTTCCTACAGGTGCGGCACCGCAGCATGCTCAGACGGTTGGCCGACGTGGTGGAGCGCACCACCGCCGGCCCTGACGGGCCCACGTCCTGACTTCCGACGACCGGCGCGCACGGGACCCGGCGCGTTCCCGCACCTCAGCGACCAAGGAGCTGTCCATGGCAGACGCAGTGGTCATCGGAGCAGGCCCCAACGGCCTGACCGCAGCCAACCTGCTGGCGGACGCCGGCTGGAAGGTGCTGGTCCTCGAGGAGCAGCCCGAGCCCGGCGGCGCGGTGCGCAGCGACTGCGGCGTCGATCCGGACTTCGTCAGCGACGTGTTCAGCTCGTTCTACCCGCTCGCTGCCGCGTCGCCGGTCCTGCGGGCGCTGCGGCTGGAGGAGGACGGGCTGCGCTGGAGCCACGCGCCGAGCGTCCTCGCCCATCCCCTGCCCGACGGCCGGTGTGCCGTTCTGGAACGGGACGTCGCGGCGACCGCTGCGGGTCTGGAGCGGTTCGGTGCAGGGGACGGTGAGGCCTGGCGTGAGTTGCACGGGCTGTGGGAGCGGTTCGGCAGCGAGCTGCTGGGGTGCCTGTTCACGCCGTTCCCGCCGGTGCGACCCGGGCTGCGGCTGCTGGGGAAGGCGCGGGGGGCCGGTGCGCTGCGACTGGCCCGCACCATGCTGCTGCCGGCCCGCCGGCTGGGCGAGGAGTACTTCGAAGGCGAGGGCGGCCGGCTGCTGCTGGCCGGCAACGCCCTGCACGCGGACCTGTCGCCGGAGTCCGCGATCGGCGGCGGTTTCGGCTGGTTGATGAGCATGCTCGCGCAGAGCCACGGTTTCCCGGTCCCGGTCGGCGGGGCCGGCTCGCTCACCGCCGCGCTGGTGCGCCGCCTGGAGCGCCACGGAGGGCAGGTGCGGTGCGGCGAACGCGTCACGGAGGTCATCGTCCGCAACGGCCGGGCGCTGGGGGTCCGAACGGCGGACGGAAACGCCGTCCGGGCCCGGCGGGCGGTGCTCGCCGATGTCTCCGCGCCCACGCTGTTCACCGAACTCGTCGCCGCCGAGCACCTGCCCGCGCAGCTGCTGCGCGACGTGCACCGGGGCTTCCAGTGGGACTTCTCCACCTTCAAGGTCGACTGGGCGCTGAGCGGCCCCGTGCCGTGGACGGCCGAGCCGGCGGCCGGCGCGGGCACCGTGCACCTCGCCGACGGCGTGGACGACCTGACCCGCTTCGCCGCGCAGCTCGCCACCCGGCACGTCCCCGACCGCCCGTTCCTGTTGGTCGGCCAGATGACCACGGCGGACCCGACCCGCTCGCCGCAGGGCACCGAGTCCGCGTGGGCGTACACCCACGTCCCGCAGCGGATCGAGCACGACGCCGGCGCCGACGGCATCCTCGGCAGCTGGAACGAACGCGAGCAGGAGGCGATGGCCGACCGGATCGAGGCGCAGGTCGAACGCTTCGCCCCGGGCTTCCGCAGCCGGATCCGCAACCGGCGCGTCCTCAGCCCAGTCACCCTGCAGCGCATGGACGCCAACCTCCACGGCGGGGCGATCAACGGCGGGACCACCGCCCTGCACCAGCAGCTCGTCCTCCGACCCACTCCCGGCACCGGCCGACCCGAAACCCCGGTCAACGGGCTCTACCTCGCCTCCGCCTCCGCCCACCCCGGCGGCGGCGTGCACGGCATCCCCGGAGCCAACGCAGCCCGGGCCGCCCTCCGCAGCCCGGCCACCCGGGCCGTCCTGACCACCGCCCGGCGGACCCTGGCGGGGTGATCGCGCGCGCTGATCCCGGCGGTGGCTCGATCGAGACCGCCACCTCGGCTCCACGATCGGCGTCCGCAGCGCCCCGCGCGGCCTCTCTCCGTCCTGCCCCGCCGTCACGGGCCGGCAGCTGGATCACCGCAGCTCACGGTCCGGGCCGCAGGCCGGATCGCCCGCGCCTGGACTGCTGGTGCCGTGCCCGTTCGGTGCCGAAGTGGGTGGGTCGGCGTAGGCTGAGCAGTGACGGCGCGTGTCCACACCGGACGTACGCCGCTCCCGCCGCTTCTCGTCCACCACTGGTCCGGGATCCCCGGACGGTGCTGGTACGAGTGGGCTCCCTCGTAGCGTGGGGACCATCGACGGGCCTGGAGGCCAGTCCATGTACCCCCACCACGACGACGCCTGCCTGCCGGACACGCCGATACGCACGGTCACCGCCCGCCTGGGTGACGCCGCCCTGTGCTACCTGGCGGGCACCCTCGATTTCGACACCGCGAGGCCGGCCCGCACCGCGCTGCACCGGGCCATGCTGCTCCCCTGTCCTGTGGTGTGCGTCGACCTGCGGGACGTGGACTTCTTCGCCTGCGCCGGCCTCAACGAGCTTCTCGACTGCCGCGCCGAGGCCCTGCGGACCGGCCGGACCCTCGTCCTCATCGCGCCCAGCCCGCCTGTCCTGCGCCTGCTGCTCCTCTCCGGGACCAGGCACCTCTTCGCCGTCTCCCGCGACGTGCGCCTCGCCCTCGCCGCCTACCGGCCGAACACCCCGCCCCGGGCCCGGGAGCGCCGCACCAACACCAACGGTGCGGACCCGGAGGGACTGACCTTGGTGATGCTGGTCAAAGCCCGGTGAGACAGCAACGCCTGGGCCCTGCACGGGCGACCAGCGGCCGGGTTCGGGTTTCCCGACCGCGCCGCTCCGTGGAACCAGGCGTCGACCGCCGCCTCACCGGCGTTCCGGGCCCCACCGCGCAACAGCAGCGTCATGGAGACGGACGGTGGAGCGCCGGATTCGGCTCGTTGCGGCCCGACAGCTGAGCGGGCGGGGGTGCCGTACGCGCCGGCGGCGGGCCGGTCTTGCACGGGCCCCGGCCCCGGCCCTGACCACTCGATGTCGTGAGGTGTCTACGCAGCCAGATCGGGGTGGCGTGTGTGCTGCCCGGTTGGGTGGGCAGACGCGGAGTCACGGGCTGAGGACGGTTGCCGACGTGACCTGACCGTGGGAGCCGAGCACCGTCCCCCGGCCGGCGGGAAGCTGAAAACTCCGCTCGCCGGTATCTGATCTGGAGGAATGATGGACAAGTCCAACCCGGTCCCGAAGGTCGTCGACGCTGTGGCGGATGAGACCGCCGAGCTGAGGGACCGAGAGCTCCCCGACCTCCCCGGTGCGCCCGGGGCTCGGCCACCGACGCTGGCCGAGCCCACCGAGCCGCAGGAGCCGCTGCCGCCCAAGCCGGACCAGTCCGCGCCCGCCCCGCTGTCCGCCACCGCCCGCCCGGCCGGCGGCGACCCGGCCCTCCGGGCGCAGGAGGGCGCGTTCCTGACGACGGCTCAGGGCCGCCGGGTGACCGACAGCGACCACTCGTTGAAGGCCGGGCCTCGCGGGCCGGTGCTGCTGCAGGACCATCACCTGCGGGAGAAGATCACCCACTTCGACCACGAGCGGATCCCGGAGCGGGTGGTGCACGCCCGCGGGGCCGCCGCCCACGGGGTCTTCCGCGGGTACGGCACCGCCGCAGGGGTGTGCCAGGCGGCGTTCCTGGCCGAGGGGGTGCAGACGCCGGTGTTCGTCCGGTTCTCCACCGTGCTGGGCTCGCGGGGCTCGGCCGACACGGTGCGCGACACCCGTGGCTTCGCCACGAAGTTCTACACCGGGGAGGGCGTCTTCGACCTGGTCGGCAACAACATCCCGGTGTTCTTCATCCAGGACGCGATCAAGTTCCCCGACGTCATCCACGCCGGCAAGCCGCACCCCGACCGGGAGATCCCGCAGGCGCAGTCCGCCCACGACACCTTCTGGGACTTCGTCTCCCTGCACACCGAGGCCACCCACCACACCCTCTGGAACATGTCCGACCGTGGCATCCCGCGTTCCTACCGGATGATGGAGGGCTTCGGCGTCCACACCTTCCGCCTGGTCAACGCTGAAGGCGCCTCCAGTCTGGTGAAGTTCCACTGGAAGCCCAAGGCGGGCGTGCACTCCCTGGTCTGGGAGGAGGCCCAGCTGCTCAACGGGACGGACCCCGACTTCCACCGCCGCGACCTCGCCGACGCGATCGAAGCCGGGGCCTTCCCGGAGTGGGAGCTCGGCATCCAGGTGTTCCCCGACACCGACGGGCAGACCTTCCACGGGATCGACCTGCTGGACCCGACCAAGCTCGTCCCCGAGGAGCTCGCCCCGGTGCGGCCGGTCGGGCTGATGACGCTGACCGCCAACCCGACGAACTACTTCGCGGAGACCGAGCAGGTCGCCTTCCACCCCGGCCACCTGGTCCCCGGAATCGACGTCACCGACGACCCGCTGCTCGCGGGGCGGCTGTTCTCCTACCTCGACACCCAGATCACCCGCCTCGGCGGCCCCAACTTCGCCCAGATCCCGGTCAACCGCACCCACGCGCCCGTCAACGACATGCTCCGCGACGGCTTCCACCAGGACGCCGTCCACACCGGCGTCGCCCCGTACAAGCCGAACTCCCTCGACGGCGGATGCCCGTTCTTCGCCGGCCCCGCCGAGCGCGGCTACGTCGACTTCCCGACTCCCGTTCCGGCGGCGGCGAAGGTCCGCGAGGCCCCGGCATCGTTCTCCGACCACTTCAGCCAGCCCCGGCTGTTCTGGCTCAGCCTCACCCCCACCGAGCAGCAGCACGTGATCGCGGCTTACACCTTCGAGCTGTCCAAGGTCCACGAGCAGGCGATCAAGGAGCGCACCCTCCAGGTGCTCGCCAACATCGACCCCCGCCTCTGCTCCGAGGTCGCCGCCGGTCTCAGTCTGCCCGCACCCCACCGTTCCGAGCAGCTCGCCGACCCCGAGCCCAGTCCGGCCCTGTCCCAACTGGCCGGGTCCTGGCCGGTCGAGGGCCGGGTGATCGGGATCGTCGCCGGCCCCGCCGCCGACGTCGGCAGGGTTCGCGAGGCCCGCGACGCGGTACGGGCCGCCGGGATGACCGCACTGCTCGTCGCACCCACCGGCGCCCCCCTGGCCGAGGACGTCCCCGTGCAACGCACCTTCGCCGCCGCCCGCTCGGTGGAGTTCGACGCCCTCCTCGTCCTCGGCGCGCCCACCCCCGGGGCCGACGACCTCGGCGCGCGCGACGCGAAGTCCGCCCCGCACGGCGCGGCCGGCGGCGTGGACTCCCGGGTCACGCTGCTCGTCGGCGAGGCGTACCGGCACGCCAAGCCGCTGGCCGGCCCCACCGATGCGCACCCCGTGTGGGCCTCGGCCTCCCTCGACCCGCACACACCCGGCATCGTGACCACTGACAGCGCGGCCGATCTGGTCAACGGCCTGGTGGGCCACCTGGGCACCCACCGGGTGTGGGACCGCTTCCCCCCTCCCGCGAACTGACACCGGCAGGCCGGCCTGCCGGAGCCCGCAGCCACCAGGGGCCTCGGCAGGCTCGATCTGCGGCAGAACGGAGGGACGATGTCCTCCACGCCAGAGCACGCCGGGTTGACCCGGCAGATCCTCGCCGCACTCGCGGCGGCGGAGAGCACCCTGTCAGTCGCCGAGTCCCTCACCGGCGGCCTGCTGGCCTTCACCGTCGCCGAAGCCCCCGGCGCAGGCGAGGTGTTCCTGGGATCCGTCACGGCCTACGCGACCGCCGTCAAGGCGGACATCCTGAAGGTGGACCCCGATCTGCTGGAGGCACGCGGACCGGTCGACCCCCAGGTGGCCGAGCAGATGGCCGAAGGGGTCCGCCGCCTCCTGGGCTCCACCTACGCCCTGGCCACCACCGGCGTGGCCGGCCCCGCCCCGCAGGACGGCCACGAGCCCGGCACCGTCTACATCGCCCTTGCCGCCCCGGACCGAACCTGTTCCCTGCGTCTCGACGTCTCCGGGAACCGCCGCGCGGTTCAAGGAGCCGCGGTCGGCGCGGCCCTGACCGCCCTGCGCGACCGTCTGCGCCCCGCCTCC
Source organism: Kitasatospora sp. NPDC101801 (assembly GCF_044766665.1). Taxonomy (NCBI): domain Bacteria; kingdom Bacillati; phylum Actinomycetota; class Actinomycetes; order Kitasatosporales; family Streptomycetaceae; genus Kitasatospora; species Kitasatospora sp. NPDC101801. The sequence goes on along the minus strand of NZ_JBIWML010000021.1, from coordinate 70,479 downwards.
GGCGTCCGCCACCCCGGAGCGGCGGACGCCGGAGGCGGCGAGGCGCCCGGTATGACACCGGGCGGCCCGCCCACCCCAGGTGTTGAACCACCTGAACGGGGCAGGCGCACGGCAGGTGACGCAGCACGTCACAGCGGAGCGGCCGACCGAGAGGGAACGGACATGAGCGAGCAGCAGAAGGCCACCCCCGGCTCCGGTGAGAGCGTCGACGAGAAGGTAGGAGCAGCTGCCGAGCGCATCCAACGCGCCCTGGGCAGCCCGGATGCGGGACGGGTGGCGGGCCCCGGCGCCAAGTCGGACGACCGTCCCCAGGGCGGCCCCGCCGAGCGGGCTGCCGGGAGTGAGCCCCCTGCCGCTGACAGCGAGGCCCCCTGAGCGGGGCACCCCGGACGGTGGGACCGGTCTGCGTCAGCTGACCGCCCGCCGATCCGGTCCCCGCTGCTACCACTGAGCCGCACGTCCGGGAGGTTCGTGATGACACGCGCTCTACCGAAACAGAGCGAGACGGCGCCACCACCGCGCGCCGAATGCTCCGTCATGATCTGCGGTGAGTGTGGGCACCAGACCGCCCGGAACTCGACGGGGTTCTGCAGCCTCACCTGCTATCAGACCCGCCCACGTGACCCGGGCACGGCACAGCGGGCACTCTCGTACTTCCTGGGCCGTACCGCGCTGCGCAACCACGCGCGAAATCCCTGACACGTGGACCAGCCCTCACCGGACGGGGCACGTACCGTCCGGACGTCCTCCCAGTTCCCGAAACGGGAGCGAGGAGTGGCGATGAAGGCGCTGACCTGGCACAGAACGCGGGACGTCCGCTTCGAGGAGGTCCGGATCCGGCGATCACGGACCCCACCGACGTGATCGTCAAGGTCACCACGACCGGCGGCTGCTCGGCATCCCGGGTGTCCCAGGTCCGGTCCGGCCTGGAACGCGAGGCGGCGTGAGTCCACGTCGACTCCCCCACCCTGGTCCCCGTCCCGGTCGCCGACGTGCTGCCCGCCACCGGACACCCCTACCTGACGGCCCACCACCGACCGGCGGCCGTCAGTCCTGCGGGACGGTCACGACGATCTGGCCTTCGTCGTTGACGCCGTGGCTGGAGACCGAGGGCGTGGCCCTGGTACTGGCGGAGCAGGGCTTCGGCGTCTGCGTAGAGGCAGCGGTCGGCCGACGGGAGGACGACGAGTCCCTGTCCGGCGAGGGCGCCGAGCCGGGTGATGGCGTTGACCGCTTCGGCCTCTCCGGCGCGACGGGCCAGGAGGTGGTCGAGCTCAGGGGACATGGTCAGGACCCGGGCCGGGGACGGCGCGTCGGCGCCCTGCTGGTGGACGTCGTCCTTGCGGTTGAACGCCGCGAGCAGGACGGAGGTGTCGGCGACCGCGACGCCGAGCGGGGCGGTGGTGGTCACCGGCCGGTGCCTTCGTGCATTCACTCGTCGGCGCGGGTGGCCAGGTCCGGCAGGCTTCGGCTGCTCGCCGGAAGTGGAGGGGGGCGGTCCTCTGTCCGTCAGCGGGTGGCGGGCGTAGCGTAGCTGGTTGTGGATCACGGGGTGGACAGGGTGGTGGTCGGGCTGCCGGCCGAGTGGCGGCTTCGCCGGGCGTTGTCGGCGTTCGGGGCGGGTGCAGTTGTCGCGGCATGGTCGGCGGCCTACTTCGTGGGGCACCCGGGTGTCGCGGCACTGGCCTCCGGCGTGCCGGTCACTGTGGTGATCCTGCTGGCGTGGTTCGGCGGGCGGTGGTGCTGGCCCCGGCCGGTATTCGGTTCCAGCTGATGTTCGTCACCGTGCACTTCTGCCGCTGGGCGGAGGTGAGGGACATCGAGTTGATCATGAAAGAGCGCAACAAGCTCCCCTGCGGACACGTAGGAGGGTCATTGCCGGGTGAGGTGACCGAGGAAATTTTCGTGCACCGGCGCGGCCGCGACGCGAAGGGCCGCAGCCGCCAACCCTTGCGCGTGCCGACCCCGTACCGGTTGCGATGGGCTCCGCAGCCGGGATTCGCTGCCGCCGCCGATCGGATCAAGGCCTACTGGCTGTCCCGCACCTCCGTATGACAACCCGACGAGAGTCCCTCTCGCGAGCCGCTCCCTGCGAGTCGCCTCCGCGACGGCGCCGTCGCCGGCAAAGACCGCGGCGCCGTTGCTCAGGCTCGACGACGCCCCGGCCGGCCAACGGCTGACCGCCGCGCACAAGGAGCACGCCGATGGCACCCACCAGCGTGTACGCCTGGCGAGGACGCGCCGTCTTCCCCGCAACTCTCCGGACGAACACAGACTCGCCGCGAGGTCCGCCTCCTCAGCACGGCTGCCCGCCGCAGCTGTCGGCTGACTCGGCGTCATAGACCACTGCCGCACCACCAAGTAACCTTCCGAAGGAAGATCGGGTGGTGAAAAAGTTGCCGGGAATGCCTCGGTGCGCTACGAACAATAGCCGCGAGCCGCGAGCCGCGAGCCGCGAGCCGCGAGCCGCGAGCCGCGAGCCGCGAGCCGCGAGCCGCGAGCCGCGAGCCGCGAGCACGTCTGACGGGCTGTGTGCGATTCTGCCTTCGGGCGGAGGTGTGCGATGGAGCCTGACGGACGCGTTCTCGTCCCGGTCGGTCCCGAGGCGTGGCGTTGGCGGACCTTCGGGAGCACCAGGACCCTGGTGGTGGCTGCCAGGACGGTCACCTCACTCGTCCGGGTGCTGGACGTGCTCCCCGCGGTGGTCCACGACGACCCCCGGGTGGCGACCGTCTTCGCCTACGATCCCTCGTCGGCGTTCAACGACGGTGTGCTCGCACTCCTGAGGTCGCTCGGCTGCCGGACGCTCCCGTGGGCGCAACTGGAGGACATCAAGCCCGACCTGCTGCTCACCGCCAGCGAGAACATCGGTGTCCCCACGGGCGACTACCCGGTGCTGGTACTGCCCCACGGCGTGGGCTTCCAGAAGTTCGTACCGGACTCCGCGGGCCCCGGCACCCGGCTCTCGGGGCTGGTGGCGGACGAGTTGCTGACCACCCGTCGGGCCTGGCTCACGCTCTCCCATCCCGAGCAGGAGAAGCAGCTGGCCGCCGCCCGTCCGAACACGGTCGGGCGGACCGTCCTGGTGGGTGACCCCTGCTTGGACCGGTTGCTGGCCAGTGTCCGGTGGCGTGACAGGTACCGGGCCGCGTTGGGGGTGCCGGACGGTCTGCGGCTGGTGCTGGTGAGTTCCACCTGGGGTGCCGGCTCGCTCATCGCGAACCGTCCCGACCTGCCGACCGAGCTGCTGTCCCAGCTGCCGGCCGACGAGTTCCGGGTGGCCCTGGTCCTGCACCCGAACGTGTGGGCGGCGCACGGCGCCTGGCAGATCCGGAGCATGCAGCAGGCGGCGACGGAAGCCGGCCTGCTCGTGGTCGACCCGACCAACGGCTGGCAGCAGGCGCTGGTCGCCGCAGACCTGGTGATCGGCGACCACGGGTCGGTCACGCTGTACGGCGCCGCCGTCGACCGCCCGCTCCTATTGGGCGCGTTCGGCGCCGAGTCGGTGCCGCAGACGGCGGGGTACGGGCTGCGCGCGGCGGCGCGGTGGCTGGACGCCGGCCCGTTGCGGGCCCAGGTCGACGCTGCTGTGACGGAACACCGACCGGGCCGGTTCGCGGAGATCACCGCGCGGGCGTTCGCCGATCCCGGCAAGGCGCAGCCCCGTATCCGCCGGCTGGTCTACGACCTGCTCGGGCTGCCGGTCCCCGACGGCCCCGTCCGAGGTACCCATGCCTATCCCGCACCGCCGACCACCGGGGCCCCGGTCACGGCGATGTCCGTGCGGACCGTGGTCGAGCGGGCGACGGACCGGGTCGAGGTGGAGATCCGCCGGTACCCGGCCCGGCTGGCCGTGGAAGGCGCCGAGCAGGAGCACCTCTTCTGGCATCTCGCCTGCGACGTGGACGAGCCGGACCCCCGGCTCAGTGAGAGCGCGTCCGTCCTGCTCCGGGCGGGGGCGGCGGTCCCCGAGGAGACCGGGTTGGCCCGGATCGCCGGTCTGCTGGCCGACTTCCCCGGTGCGCAGCTCGCGGCGCTCGCGGTGGCGGACGGCTGCCTGCTCGGCCTCCGGGACGGCAGCGTGCTGCTGGCCACCGCCCGCTGCGACCCGCCGCCCGATCCCGGGCTCGCGGCGGCGGGCGTCTACGCCTGCCTGCGGCTGGGCCGACGCGCCGTCAGCTCCGTCCACCTCCGGGTCGGGGACCGTGAACAGGAACTGTGGCTGCGTCAGGTGCTGCCGCCCTCGGAGCCGTCCGCGAGGCGGGCCCGGAGCACCTCCGCACGAGGACTGCCGCCCGCCTCGTAGATGGCCAGCGCGCGCCGCAGGAGGCCGTCGGCCCCGCCCGGGTCGGTGAGCAGGCCGGCCAGGTCCTCCAGGGCCTGCGCCTCGTAGTGGTGGGCACTCTGCCGGTGGAGTTCGTCGACGGCGGTGGTCAGCGCCGTGACCGCGGCCGGCCCCTCGCCGGCCCAGGCCCGGGCCCGGCCGAGGTCCGCCAGGGCCCGAGCCGCCATCCGCGGGTCCCGGAGGTCCAGGAAGCTGTCCCGGGCCGTGGTGAGCTCCCGCGCCCCGGTGCCGTGTTCTCCGGCCGCGCTGTGGGCGCAGCCGAGGAAGTACCTGGCCAGGGCCTGGCCACGGGGTTCGCCGGCCTGGATGTTCATCGCCAGGGCGGCCCGGTAGGCGTCGACGGCGCGGGCCGGGTCGTGCCGGTCCCAGTACCGCCCGAAGAACTCCTGCACCGACGCCTGCAGGACGAGGTGGCCGGATCCGGCGGCGAGCCGCTCCGCCTGCTCCAACTGCTCCCGGGCCTGGTCGTCGCGGCCGAGGTCGAGCAAGGGCCTGGACAGCAGGCTGCGCAGCCGCGCCTCGGCGGCCGCCTGACCGTCCCTGGCGGCGGCCGCCGCACCGAGGTCGAGTGACTCCCGCCAGTCGGCCAGGTGCCGGTGGTGCAGGAACAGGACGGTGAGCACCTCCGCCAGCTGCCAGGTCTGCCGGTCGAAGCCGAACCGGGCCGCCGCGCGGAGCACCGTGAGCAGGTTGGCCCGCTCGGCCTCCAGCCACGCGATGGCGTCCTGCCCCGGGTCGTCCGCGCGGGCGAACGGATCGTGCGGGTCCGCCCGGCCGTCGCCCCGGTGGCCGACGAGTCCGGCCACCTCGGTGATCCTCAGCCGGTCGGCCCGTACCGCCAGGTCGGCGAGGGTGGTGAGCACCAGGTAGTGCCCGGCCACCCGGCCGACGACCTGCCGCTCGGTCTCCGGCGGGTCGGTGTCACGGGCCGTTTCCAGGGCATGCAGCCGGACCAGCTCGTGCAGGCGGTAGCGGCCGTCGTCGGTGCGGCTGAGCAGGCTCGCTGATTCGAGGACGTCCAGCAGATCCTGGGTCTGCGGCACGGGGAGGGCGGCGGCGACGGCCGCCAGTGCCGTGTCGAAGGTGCGGCCGGGCAGACAGCCGAGCACCCGGTAGAGCCGGGCGGCCGGCGCCGGAAGGTCTCGGTGGGCAAGTTCGAGTGCGGCGGACACGGGGCGCTCCTGGTGGGCGGAGGATACCGAGAGTCGGCTCAACCGGCTCCGCTCGTCGGCGAGTTCGGCGGCCAGCCCGGCGATGGTCAGCCCGCCGTGGATCACCAGCCGCGCTCCGGCGATCCGCAGCGCAACGGGCAGTCTGCCGCACAGGTCGACGAGGTGGGCCGCGGCGGCCGGCTCGGCGTCGACCCGGGCCCGGCCGCACAGTCCGGCCAGCAGCTCGACCGCGCTCTGCCGGTCGAGGACGTCCAGTTGCAGCAGAGCGGCGCCGGCCATCGCGAGCTCGCCCAGCCGCCTCGTGCTGGTGGCCAGGACCGCGCTGCCGCGCCCCTGCGGCACCAGCGCCGTCACCTGGGCGGGCGAGGTCACGTCGTCGAGCACCACAAGCATCCGCCGGTCGGCCGACAGGCTCCGGTAGAGGCCGGTGCGGTCGGCCAGGCCCGTCGGCAGGTACTGCTCGCTCACCCCCAGTGCTCGCAGGCACATCGCAAGGGCTTCCGATACGTCCGCGCCGGGGCCACCGCGCAGCGCGGTGAAGTCCACGAACAACTGCCCGTCGGGGAAGGCGTCCTGACGGCGATGGGCCCAGGTGTAGGCGGCCGCGGTCTTCCCGACCCCGGGGAGCCCGCTGAAGACACCGACGGGGCATCCCTCCCAGTCCGCCCCGGAGGTGAGCAGTCCGTCGAGATCCGCGAGCTGCTGCTGCCGGTTCACGAACGGCCGAGGCGGGCGGGGCACCTGGTCCGGCCTGCTCGGGACCGGGGCCGCCGCCGCCTGGTAGTTGAACGTGATGCCACCGTGCACCGCTCCCGCCAGGACGGCCGGGCCGTTGACCGTGCCACCTGACAGACTGTTGGCGGTACCCGGCGGCCCAGCGTTCGACCTGCCGTCCTCCAGGCTCATGACCCCGCCTCTCCGGCTTGCTGACCGACAGCCACGGTACTGGACAGCGGCGCCCCGGACAGCCGGATTCCGCGTGTCCCCCGCCCGGCGCCCCCAGCGAGCCCGAGGCGATCGGATGAACGCGTACCGGGGGGCGGCGTGGCGCTGCGGACGAGGGCTCGGAGGGACCTACCAAGGACGCATGGACATCCGGACGGGCCGAACTGCCCTGCTCAGCATCGCGATGGTCGTCTCTGCATGCACGGCGGTCTCCCTGTCCCCGGTTGCCGCGCCCGCGGCGGCCGTATCCGTTCCCGGGCAATCGGCAGCCGTGTCACAGCCCTGGGACGCGACTGCGGCGGAACTGGACCGGGTGATCCAGCGGACGGCGACCGACGCCGGTGTCCCCGGAGTGATCGTGGGCCTCTGGAAGCCCGGACAGCCACGCTACGTACGGGCTTTCGGCGTCGCGGACACGGGCGACTGCGCCCCGATGCGCACCGACCTGAACATGCGGATCGGCAGCGAGACCAAGACCTTCACCGTCACCGCGCTGCTCCAACTCGTGGACCGTGGGCAGGTCGGCCTGGACGACCCGATCTCCGCGTACGTCGACGCGGTGCCCGACGGAGAGCACATCACACTGCGTCAGCTCGCGGATATGCGCAGCGGCCTGTTCGCCTACAGCAAGGACGAGGGCTTCCAGCACCTGCTGGCGACCGAGCCGCATCGTCAGTGGTCGCCCAGTGAGCTGCTCGGCATCGCCTTCGAGCACCCCAACCAGTTCCCTCCCGGCACGCGGTTCGACTACTCCAACACCAACACCGTGCTGCTCGGCCTGGTCGTCGAGAAGGTCACCCACCGCCCCCTGAGCGAGGTGATCGGGGATCTGATCACGCGGCCGAGCGGCCTGGACCACACCTTCCTGCCGGAGGCTGCGGAGTTCCCGCTGCCGCACGCCCACGGCTACACCGACGTGACGCCGGACGGCACGGTGGCGGACGCCACCGACTTCAACCCCAGCTGGGGCTGGGCAGCCGGCGCCATGATCTCGAACCTCGACGACATGCGCGCCTGGGCGGAGAACGTCGCGACAGGCCAACTGCTGGCCCCGCAGACCCAGGCGGAGCGCCTCGACGCACACCCCACCGGCGCGCCGGGTGACGCCTACGGACTGGGCATCGACATCAACCACGGCTGGATCGGCCACGCGGGCTCGCTGCCCGGCTACCAGAGCCTGACGGTCTACCTGCCCACCCAGAAGGCGACGATGGTGATCCTGCTCAACACCGACATCCGCTCGAACGACGAGAACCCCAGCACCCTGCTCGGCCGGGCCATCACCCAGGTCGTCAGCCCGGACAACGTCTACGGCGGCGCATCCGACCAGAACTGACACCCAACCCCGCCGGCCGGACCCCGCCCCGCACCCCACCGGCACGACCACCGCCCGAAAGCAGCGGCAGTACTTCGGTTCCCGTTGTCAACGACGATGAGCAGTCTTCTGTCTCGTGTACTGCCTGGAGCGACCGGCAAATGAGCGTTCCGGCCCGTCCGGAGCGCCTCCGGTCCGGTCGGAATCCCCGAGCGCGTCCGCAACCTCCACGGCGCCGTCCCGGCGCAAGCCATCAAGGTCAACGCGGAGCACCCGTCAGGGAAACCGTCACCCAACTCGTGGGCCACATCGAACCCCAGCGCGGTCTCGCCGACCCCTCCGGCACCGGCCGGCCCACCCCTGCTCGAGTGGCTATCCGTGCCCCGCAGAATATGCACTCCCGCTCAGCCAACCGGTCGTCGAAGCAGCCCAGTTCGGGCGGGACCTGAAACGGAACGGGCCGATCCGGGCAGCCGGTGCGTGCACGCGACGATGCACCCCGCCGACGCGCCGGGCCTGGAAACGTCACCACCCCGAGCCCGACCACCGACGCTGTCGTACATCTCCCCCTCAACCCTGCTCTTCCCCGGTGCGAGGTGACGGCCGACAAACCTGCCTGTGTCTCATGTCTCCCAGCCGCCGATCCTCCTGACGGGGCGGTGACACGCCACAGGCAGCCCCAGGATCCCGGGACGCGCGCATCCACAGATCAGCGGAGTACCCGCACCGGGCCACCGAGAACTCCTAGGGTGGGACCGACAACGGAACGGCACAGGGGGACATCATGGATCCGATCTCGGCAGCAGCTCTGGTGGCTCTGGCCGGAACAGTCGGCGGCGAAGCCGGCCGACAGATGTGGCAGGGACTGTCGGCCCTGGTCCGCCGCCCCTTCAGCCATCGGGATCCCGGTGAGGTTGCGGGCGCTCCTGGCGTCGGCTCGGGCCAGGAGGAGCTCGCCGCGTTCGAAGCGGCCCCCGCCGATCCGGTACGAGCGCAGAGGCTGATCACGATGCTCGAGGTGCGGGCCTCCATGGACGCCGAGTTCCGCACTCTGCTCGCCAACTGGTGGGACCTGGCCCGGTCCGGCGACACCGGCGGCACGGTTCACAACCACGTCGAGGGCTCCCAGAGCGGCCCTGTCGTCCTGGGACGGGACTTCTCCAACATCACCTTCAACATCCACCCGACAGCCACCCCCACCGACTGAGAACGACCGGCAAACGGACCATTCGAGGCATCGCCTGGTGGGGCGCCCGTCCCACCGGTCGCGGCTCGTTGCCCGGTGGATCAGCGTGCGGATCGTGACGAGGACGGCGGCGACGCGGAGGAGAAGTCCACGACCGCGCCGTTCCTCCCGGTCCAGCGCCGAAGCCCGCCGCAGTCGTTCATCCACGAGTGGGTACGCTCGATCACCCAGCACCCGCCGGCCTGGAACGGGGCCGACAGGCGCCTACCGGCGATCTCGGCGCTGAATCCCAACTCGGCTGCCAGCACACGGAACTTGGCACTGCCGCAGCCGTCGCAGAGGTTGGCAATGCCGGGCACTGCGCCGACCTGTCAGGGGCGGCCGTAGCGCGCACACTTCAGGTAGGCGACGGGAGGGTGCTCCGCGCCGTTGTCCAGGCAGATGCGGACGACGCCGACTCCGGCCTGGTAGAAGGTCACGGGGAAACTGAACTTCGCGCTGGCGCCGCACACCCCGTGGTCGCTGAAGTTGACCGCCACGTCGTGGTTCTGGGAGTCGACGCCGAAAGCCGTGGTGCCGCGGCAGCTCGTCGCGCTGACCGACTTGTGCTCGCCTGACACGACGACCTGCCGGTTGTACCAAGTGATCGTGCCCCGCGTGTACGTGTTCCCGTAGGTGACGTCGAACGAACTGGTCGGATACGCGGCGGCCTGGGCACCAGCGGCAGGAGCCCCGAGAAGCAAGCCCGCGGTCAGTGCGGTGGTGCTGAAGGCCGTGGTGAGGAGCTCGGGCATGTCGTCTCCGGAGCGTGGGGCCCGCTAGGACCGGCGGAAGTATCCGCCTCAGTATCCCCTGCACGGTAGATGGCCAGCTTTGCAGGCAGGGTGGCCGGGCTGTTCAGCCTTGTTGGCCGGCGCCTCGGTAACCCCCTCCAACTCTGCTGATCAGCGCACGTACGGTAGGCGCAAGCAGCGTGGCACCGGCAGCTCGAAGCGTGGCGACCGCGTCACGCCGGCGCGAACGAAAGGTGGGGAACCCATGGGAGCAGGCGCGGAGCAGTTGGTGGACATGGGGGCGCTCTCGACCGCGTGGCAGGTTCGCTGGGGGACGTGCCATCCGGTTGGGCACCTCCTGTCTGAGGCATTCAGAGAGCGGTGGGTGCGGTTCCACTACCTGCCGGGCTCGAAGCGCTACCCCGACAGCGAGGCCGAGTACCGCCTTCTCCTCGGGCGGCAGCACACAGTCCTCCGCGACCTGGGCGCTCCCGCCGAACTCGTGGTCATCACCTGCGCGTGGAACGGTGACGACGGAACGGAACCGGTCGAGCGCACCCCCGAACTGAAGGCCGTAGCACCCGGCGCGTACTGGCGCACGATCATCGAGGACGAGCGGGCCGACCCTGCCGACCAGGTGGCCACCCACCTGTACGTCGGCCACCTGGCCAACGCGCCGCAGGCACTGGACCCGCTGCTGCGCGCGATCGCCGACGAGGTGACAATCGGCGTCATCCTCGCCCCGGAGGGCCTGGACTGGCTCGTGCACCCCTATGACGGCGGGATCGACATCATCACGGCGACCTCAGCCGAACGCGACAGACTCAAGGACCGCCACCCCGACTGGCTGTCGCCGCACCCCAGGGGCTACTGAAGCCACCGGCCCACTGCGAACGGCCCGACCCCTCTGGCCAACTACGACGCACCGTGGCACCGCCACCTGTCAGTGACTTCGCACTGCCGCCGTCGAGTCCGGCGACGACTCTGACGTCCGCTTCGGTCATGCCCAGGATCCCAGCGACCAGGCGGACCTGAAGCAGAGTCGGGTTGTGCCCACGGCCGAGCATGCGGATGGTGGACCTCGCCAGTCCAGCGGCGCCGATGGCGATGCGCGAGGCTGCGAAGCCCGGCCCGGCGGACTCGGATCACCACCGGAGGCGTCCGGGCCGCCGGGATCGAGGTCGGTGCGTGCCGACCGGGCCCCGCCCGCAGCTGCCAACGCCTCTGGCCGGCACGGCGGTTGGCGGCGCGCCCGGCGGGACAGGGAGTGTCGGACGCGCCGCCGCCGGTCAGGCCGAGGGGTGGGTGCAGAGGGTGCTCTGCTGCTCCGGGGCCAGCGCCGGGGCGGTGGTGACGCAGACGATGCTCAGCTCGTTGGTGACCACCTTCGGGGTGGCGAGCACGGCCGGGCCGGAGCGCAGGACAGTGGTCGAGGCCACCGTCAACCACGGGCTCCCCCAGGCGCGCTGGGTCTTGAGTTCAACCTTGGCCAGGACCGGCTGACCGGTGGCCGACGTGAGCCGGGCGAGGCCGGCGAGACCGGCGGCGTCACGTTCGTGCCAGACACAGGGTTGGCCGGTCGCCGAGGCGTCGGTGGTGCAGGTGACCGGGCCCGTGAGCGTGGCAGGGTCGGCGAAGGCTGTCGCGGGTACGGCGAGAAGGGTGGTCATACCGACAGCAACGGCTGCGATGCGGGTGCGCATAACGGTGTACTCCCTAGGAATTGAAGGCTTTTGGCCCGTTGGGGTGAGTCTTGCACACCGTGCACGGATCATCACTGTGGGGAGTGTCACACGTTTCGTAGTCGGGTGAACACCCAGGGCTACCGGGATGGACGGGCCGCGTCGCCCGAGCGACAGGAGCCCCCGGGCATCCGGCGCCCCCCCTGGCCGGGCCGCCCGCTCAGCGGCGCCGAGGCGACTCCGGGAATGCGATGTCACCCCGGGGCGCCCGCAACTCCGGAAGATCATCAACAAGCTGACACTGCGATTAAGCGGCCATCGGAGTTCCTGGCCATCGGCCTTGCGCCCACTGACCAGCCTCCGTTGCCCGACTGACCACCGCTCAGTCGCGTGGTCGGTACGCCCCCCAGCACTTCTGGGGTAATTTGTCCTGTTCCGGCGACCTGGGCAGCCGACCTAAACTGCGCGAGAGCCCAGGGGGGGTACAGGATGAACGAGCAGGAGCTGATCAAGTCGGTCGGTCGCCGTACGGCACTTCGGTACCTGGCGGTAGGAACTCTGATGACCGTCGTGTCCGCGTGCAGCGGAAACGGCTCCGGGGGCGGGCCGACGAAGCAGGCACTCAAGGCCTTCGCCACAGGCCGCTGGGAGTACAGCTCGAACGCCGATCACGTGGGAGTTCTCACCGTCACCGCAGACGGGCGCTGGTCGACCACCCAGTGGAACGGGCTAGAGGGACGCTGGGAGCTCACCGGCAGCAGCCTCACGATCCGCATGGATGGACGCCCCGGCCGCCACGACGACTTCGGGTCCCCCTTCCTCCTGCAGGACATGACCGAAAGCGTCGATGAAGGCTTCTCGGGCCGGTACGAGCTGAACGACGGCTGGTCCAGTGACATCGGGGAATCAGCCGAGGTCAGCTACAGGAAGGGCGAGCTGGCTGTCTTCTTCCCCGGCTACTACGACGGTGGAAAGGGCGCAGGACTCACGGTGACGTGCACCCGGCAGAAGTAACCGCACGGCGACATGACCTCCACCACGCGGAGCACCGCCGCCGCCGGCGACGTCGACCACAACCTGCCGACCCTCTGCCCGGTCCTCGAGAACACCCTCGCCTCCGCAGCGACGCAGTCGGCACTCTCTTCTGCAGCTCGCGCGGCCGCAGAACGGCCTGCTGGGCAGCTCTCCAGTGTCGGATCGGAATTGCACCGGGGCCGGCAACCGATCGGGCCCCGGGCGGCGGTGGGGCGGAGAGGGCAGGATTCGAACCTGCGCGGACCCCGAGAGGTCCTGCTCGACCGTTACCGGCCAGGCACCCGATCAGCCACTCCGGGCACCTCTCCCAAACCTCCGGGGCGGTGCGTTGCCCCTTCGGCGTGACACCACTCTGCCCACCCCACCTGACACCGACCTGACCTCCGCCTGACCGGACGCCGGACCGGGCGCCACGGGCGCCGCGAGCTGCACGAACTCGTCGGCCTGCCCACCGGCGAAGCCTCCGTGAGCCCCCCGCCCGGCTCGTACCCGAGAGCTGGAGCACCTTCAGCACATGGCTCGGGGATCCTGCGATTCCCGGGCCACGGACACCTACGGCAGGTCCTGAGACGCAGCAGTCGTGGAAGTCTCCTCCTCGGGCAACCAACACCAGCCCTCGAAACGGTCTCCGAGGCGTTGGTCATCGGCAGGCAGGGGCCGCACGATATCTCGGTGCGGTCCTCGCCGGGGTGGTGCGGTCGCGGGTCCCGGCGGATCAGGGCGGCAGCTGTCACTACCCGTCAGGTCAGCGATGGCGCGCGGGCGGGCACCGGCATCTGCACCGGTCGCCACCGGCCGGCGAGCGCGTGGTCCGGCCAGCCGGCGGCCCGGTGATCGGACTCTCCCGCTGGCGCCCGTCCGTCATCGCCCGCGAACGGCTGACGCCCGGTCAGGGTGCCCCCACAGGAGCGCCGACCGGGTCCGCCACGAAGGTCGGAGCGCACGAGGTATCGGAGCAACCGGCCACAACCGCCCGTCCCCTGTGCCGACCCGGGACCTCCCCAAGCTCCACGGCCCCGGTCTGGATCAACGGAGCCGGAGGCGGATACCACCCAACGGTCCACCGGGTGACGGACCGTCCCCTGTGACTCGACGACCTCCCCGCTCGCCGACCGCCCGCACCGGGGCGCCGCTGAACGCGGACGGACGCGGTCGAGCCAGCCGGAAGCCGCCGGCCGAGCGGAACTGTGGCCTGGCTGACGCAGGAATTTCTGTTATCCGAGACCCGGCGGGAAGCGCGTCGTCCAGATCGCGAAAACCCCCGGAAAACCTCGCCAAGAGGCCTTCCAACGGCCGCGACAAGCATGCAATGGTACATGTCACACATCCCCCACGGTGTGCCGTGCGGACGGGCTTCCCAACTCCCGTTCCTGCCACTCCCCCATGACCGCGCCCTTCGGCGTGGCCGCAGAACAGCCGGAAGGCCCCCACATGCGACGTTCCTCCGCCATGCCCACGGACCTGCTCAGACTGCTGATAGCCGCACTCGTCTGCTGTCTCGGCGCGACCCTGTTCACTTCCACCGCACAGGCGGCGGCCGGCGGCCGGACGCCCGCTCCGAGAGCCAAGCCGGCAAGGCCGGGTGTGCCGCCGCTGGCGGCGGCCACCCGGCTCTCGGTCGACGCCGAGGCGGAGTCCGCCGAGCAGTCGGTCAGCCTTGCGCAGCGCGCTCCCTTCCGCGCCGCCAGTCCGGCCGAGCGGGCCGTGGAGAGCAAGTTCGGCCTGTCGGCCCAGCAGGGGCCGGCCGCTCCCGCGGCGTGCAGTGTCGGCGACTTCACCAGTCGCACCGGCAGCGCGCTCGTCGCGCAGATCAAGTCCGCCGGCACCGACTGCGTGAACTCCCTCTTCGGCCTCAAGGGCGCCGACGCCACCGCCGCCTTCGGTGAGACGCAGATGGTCACCGTCGCCAACGCACTGCGCGCCGTATCGGTCAACTACCCTGGGAACAACAGCACTTCGGCTGCCCAGTTGGTGACCTTCCTGCGCGCGGGCTACTTCGTCCAGTGGTACAACCCCGAGACGGTCGGCAGCTACGGCAGCACGCTGCAGACCGCGATCCGCGGCGCCCTCGACACCTTCTACGGCAACGCCCACTCCAGGGACGTCACCGACTCCAACGGCGCGACCCTGGCCGAGGCCGTCACCCTGATCGACAGCGCTCAGGAGAACGCCCGCTACCTGCCGGTCGTCAGGCGGCTGCTGTCGGGCTACAACAGCTCGTACGACAGCTCCTACGCGATGCTCCTCGCGGTCAACAACAGCTACACGGTGCTGTGGCGCGGCCACCAGGCGGACGGCTTCGTCGCCGCCGTGCAGGCCGACCCGAGCGTGCTGACCGCCCTGCGCGACTTCGCCGTCACCAACGACGCGCTGCTCGGCACCGGCAACGGCTACCTGACCGCCAACGCCGGCCGCGAGCTGGGGCGCTTTCTCCAGCACAGCGAACTCCGTTCCGCCGTCCGCCCGTTGGTCAAGGAACTGCTCGGTCGCAGTGCCATCACCGGCCGGACCGCCCAGCTCTGGGTGGGTCTCGCCGAGTCGACCGACGACTACGACGCGGCCAACTGTGCCTACTACGACACCTGCGACCTGGCGTCCAGGCTCCGCGACAAGGTCCTGACGATCCACTACACCTGCAGTCCGAGCATCGACATCGTGGCCCAGCAGATGAGCGACGCCGAGCTGGCCGCGAGCTGCACCAGCCTGCGCAACCAGGACGCGTACTTCCACAGCGTGGTCAAGGACAGGGGACCGGTCGCCGGAGACCTCAACTCCACCATCGAGGTGGTGGTCTTCGACTCCAGCGCCGACTACAAGACCTACGCCGGGAAGATTTTCGGGATCAGCACCGACAACGGGGGCATGTACCTGGAGGGCAACCCCGCGACGGCCGGCAACCAGCCCCGGTTCATCGCCCACGAGGCGGAGTGGCTGCGCCCCGACTTCCAGATCTGGAACCTCAACCACGAGTACACCCACTACCTCGACGGCCGGTTCGACATGGCCGGCGACTTCAACGCCGGTGTCACCACCCCGACCATCTGGTGGGTGGAGGGCTTCGCGGAGTTCGTCTCCTACACCTACCGGGGCGTCGCCTACGACAGCGCCGTCACCCAGGCCGGCCAGAACACGTACAAGCTGAGCACGCTGTTCAACACCACCTACGACAACAGCGACAGCACCCGGGTCTACAACTGGGGTTACCTGGCCGTCCGTTACATGCTCCAGTCGCACCGCGCCGACGTGGACACCGTCCTCGGGTACTACCGGGCCGGCAACTGGGCGGCCGCCCGGACCTTGCTGACCAGCACCATCGGCACCCGCTACGACGCGGACTTCGCCGCCTGGCTGGCCGCCTGCGCGGCCGGCAACTGCGGCACCGTACCGCCGGCCAACCAGGCGCCGACCGCCGGGTTCACCGCCGCCACCACCGGCCTCTCGGCCGCCTTCACCGACACCTCGACGGACCCGGACGGCACCATCGCGGCCCGCTCCTGGAACTTCGGCGACGGCACCACCGGCGCCACCACCAATCCCGCCAAGTCCTACTCGGCGGCCGGTACCTACACCGTGACGCTGACCGTCACCGACAACAACGGGGCCACCGCCACCACCAGCAAGGCGATCACCGTGGCGGCCGTCGGCGCAGCCGAGTGCGCCGCGCCCGACTCGCGTGAGCTCGGCCGTAACTGCAAGCGCAGCAACCTGTCCGCGACCACCGGGAACTACAGCCACCTGTACCTGAACGTCCCGGCGGGGACCACCCAGCTGACGATCACCACGACTGGTGGCACCGGCGACGCCGACCTCTACTACAGCGCCAACGGCTGGGCCACCACCGCCAACCACACCGTCAGTTCGCGCCGGTCGGACAACAGCGAGACCGTCACCATCAGCAACCCGCCGACCGGCACCGTCTACCTCAGCCTGTACGCCTACGCGGGCTTCGGGGGCGTTTCGGTGACGGCGTCCTTCTGAGCAACCGGCGAAGAACCGAACCGAATTGACCCGCTGTCCGGTGCGCCACGGTGGCGCACCGGACAGCGGGCTTCCGCGTACCTTGGCGCGGGCTGGAATCTCCCCCTGGGGGAGCTCATAGCGTTCCTCTCGGCGCCGCAGGGTGCGGCCGTCGAGAAGGGGTGTGTCTCATGGCTACGTTCGTACTGGTGCCGGGTCTGTTCCTGGGGGCCTGGGCGTGGGAGGCGGTGGCCGCCGAGCTGGAGGCCAAGGGGCACCGGGCGGTGGCGGTGACGCTGCCCGGGCTGGCGGAGCGCGCGGGCGATGACGCGTCGGACATCGGGCTGGCGTCGCACGCGGACGCGGTGGCGGAGGTGCTCGCCGCCGAGGGCCCGGGGACGGTGCTGGTGGCGCACAGCTACGGCGCGTTCCCGTGCGTCGCGGCGGTGGACCGGCGGCCGGAGCTGGTGTCGCGGCTGGTGTTCGTGGACACCGGTTCCCCGGAGACGGGTGAGTCGGTGGTGCTGACGATGCCGCAACTGGACCTGCCGGCGGCGGTGACGGGGGACGCGGTTCCGGTGCCGAAGGAGATCCCGGCGGTGCACGGCGTACCGGAGGCCGAGCACGAGCGCTGGCTGCGCCTGGCCACCCCGCAGCCGGTGCGGACGGTCACCGAGCCGGTCGAGCTGACCGGCGACTGGCTGCGGGTGCCGACCACCGGGGTGTTCTGCCTGTCGAGCGGCTTGACCATGGAGTTCGCCCGTTCGCTGCATGCCACCGGGATGCCCCGCTTCGCGAAGCTGGCCGAGCCTGGCGTGACCTTCTTCGAGCTGGCGACCGGTCACTACCCGATGCTCTCCGCGCCGCTGGAGCTGGCCGAGGCGCTGGAGCACGCCGCCGACGGCGGAGGCCGCAGCCTTTACGACAACTGACCGAGGATGACCTTGAGCGGCTCTGCGCCTGCGAGAGCCAGCTCCTCCGAGGCCGGATCGGTCGGCACACAGGACGCGGGAGAGGTGGCTGCTGGGGCGGGTCGCAGCCCCGGGACGGGAGACCGCCCTGGTGCTGATGACCTGGATCGCGGAACCGGCCGACGAACCTCTCCCGCTGGAGCCGGCCGAGCGGGAGACCAACACCTGGTTACCTCGACGCCGAGGTCGAGGTCCGGCGGACCCTGACCGTCGCCGAGGTGGCGGGCGCCTTCGAGCGGACCGCAACGGCCTTGCGGGCCAGGGTCCGTGACTCGGGGTACGCCGGTGCGGCGACCTTCGATGTCTGGCACGACGAGGTCACCGGACAGTTGCGGTGCTCGACCGGGACGGTCTCCCCGGAGGGTCTGTCCTTCGGCGGCACCTACATCCCCACCACCGACCTCGGGCCGGCCGTCGCGGGCTTCCGGGTGGACGACTCCCCCGGGGGTGATCGCCATCACCGACGACGATTCGAGGACGACTCGGACGGACATCCGGACCGCCGCTGCCAAGGCTGGTAACCGGCCACCAGACCCAGACCCACCATCACCGCATCGCCCCCTCCGGGGGCCTTCGCATACCCGCCGACCGGGGCCGGTCAACTGACGCGCCGCACCCAGTGCCCGCCGCGCGCACCGCACCGCCGCCTGCCGCTCCGGTCGAGCGAGGTGCCGCCGCAGGGCCGTGCACAGGAGCCGGAGCCCCGACCGGAACAGCGCCCCGGAGCCGCGAACAGGCGAACCGAGCATCTCCGGGGAACCCGTCTGAGCACCGAAGGGGCGCCACCTGCGGATGGCCCCCCTTCATGCTGTGGTGAGCCGTGCGTCTACTCGTCGGGGTCCTGGTCGCTCTCGTGGAGGCGGAGGGCCCTCAGGATCTGGTCTGCGAGATCTTCGGCGCTGATGTGGCCGGTCACCTTGCCGGTGTCGGCATCGTAGGTGTTCAGGGTGAAGCTCTCTCGGTCGACGATTCCGGTCCTGCGGAAGACTTCGAACAGCGCGGAGCGGGGATGCGTGGGCACGGTCTGCTCTCCTCCGGTGGGTCGGTGGCGGGGTCCCGGAGTTCCGGGATCACGGTCGTGGTGACGTTTGGCGTCCTGTGCCTCGGCGCTTCAGCTCGCGAGCTGGGCACCTCGTTCGGAAGCCATCGCCGGAAGTGGCAGCCAACTGGCGGGGACGTCGCGCATGATCAGGGCGCAGTCAAGGGTCGCGCTGCCCGGTGGGAACCGGTCCGGGTCGTCGAAGAAGGACGATGCGGCGGAGCGGACCCGGCCGGCCTCCACGTGCCAGGCATTGGTCGACAGTTCCATGCCGTCCAGATGCCGGCCGGAACTGGTGGCCGAGAAGCCCTTCACCCCGTCCTGGAAGAAACGGGAGGCCTCGGCAAGATCCGTGAAGAGCTCGCTCCCGCGCAGCTCGTCGGACGGTTCGACGGTGACATCCACGCGGGTGTCGCCATCCGATGTCGCCAGTGCGACGCGCATCCGACCGGGTGTCTCGTGCACCTCGAAGTCGGCGCGGCCCAGTTCACCGGGGAAGAGTCGGCCTCCGGCCCAGGCGTTCAGCCGCGAGGCGGTGTCGCGCCGTGGAATGTAGACCCCGGTCTCGACGCCTTCCGGCCCGTCCCATTCGACGGCGATCCGATGTGCCGCGTTCTCGCTCCGCAACCCGAACGCCTTGGGTGCCCAGACCGGCCGGACACTTCCCAGGCGCAACAGGCAGATGCCCGCGACCGCGTAGCCGTTCACCAGTTGCGGGCGCAGTGGCCGCGGGAGCAGGCGTACCGCGGCGTCCGGGGCGACTCGGTAGTTCACCAGCAGCCGTCGTTCGACGATGCTGGACAGCTGCGGCTGCCTCATGATCCCTCGTTCTGCGCCCTGGGGCGCCATTTGGTGTGGCGAAGCACGATCTGCTCGGGGCAGACGGCGCTGAGGAACCGACCGACGCAGGCAGCCAGTCGATCTTCAGCCAGTGTGTAGAGGATTCGGTTGCCGTGGCGACGTTCGGTGACCAGTCCGGCTGCCTTGAGCACGCCGAGATGGCGTGAGATGGAGGGTGCACTGATCGCGAACCTGCTCGCGATCTCGCCGGCTGCGAGCTCGCCGCCTCGGAGGTCCTCAAGGATCTGGCGCCTCGTCGGATCGGCGAGAGCCCGGAAGACCCCCGCTTCGTCCTGAACTTCTGTCATGCCTGATATTTAGCAGATTAGCTAAGCAGCTAACAAGAGGGGGTGGGATGAAGCTCGGGGGTGTGGCTGTCGAACACCGAGCGCCATCGGGAGCGGCGCGGTGGACGGCAGCTGGCGCGGTTGGCCGGTTGGGGTTGCCGAGGTGCAGGGCTGAGGTGGGGTCAGTGGCTGTTGGTCCTGTTGCTGGCCGTGCTGGTCATGCTTGAACTACGGCTGTGTGCTTGACCGGCCTGGCGTTCACCTTGCGGCGTGGATGCTCACCCGGCGCCGGTGACGTGTGTGCAGTGCCAGCGGCACCCCGTCGATCCAGTCGCCGACGCGCCAGTGGCGGGTGAGCACGGCTCTGGCCGGCAGTACGTCGCGGCCACTCGGACGTGGAACCAGCCCCCGTTGCCGCGGCCCCCATCGCGGGCAGCCGGCGCACCAGTTCTCCAGGCATCTCCGCCGTGCGCACCGACCCAACCCCAGGATCCGGAACGCGGAGACCACGCCCTGACAACCGGGCATGCATGGCC
The DNA here is from genome assembly GCF_044766665.1 of Kitasatospora sp. NPDC101801. Classification (NCBI taxonomy): domain Bacteria; kingdom Bacillati; phylum Actinomycetota; class Actinomycetes; order Kitasatosporales; family Streptomycetaceae; genus Kitasatospora; species Kitasatospora sp. NPDC101801. Next base: position 50,396 of record NZ_JBIWML010000021.1, on the reverse strand, counting down.
GGTGCTTTGACCTGTGCGAACGCCTGGCGGCACGTCAGCATCGAGCTGTGGACGACCGCTTCCGTGACACCGGTGCCCCCGTGCGCAGCCGACCGGCCTGCCACGTCCGCAACACCCGTGCGCGTACGTGAGAGAGGCGGTGTTCCGATGGCGGAGGGGGCCGTCCTGCTGCCTGCCTGCGGGGTGGCCGACGAGCCGGGTGACGGGGTGGCCCTGTGCGAGGGACCGCGGGCGGAGCCGATCGTCGCGGCCAAGCTCCGGCGGCCGTCCTTGGCTTCCTTGGCTTCCGGTCCGACCGCTACCGCCGTGACGGTCGTGGTGTTCGTCCTCGCCGTCCCGTGCCACCGATGAACAGCGCCGACCCGAACCCCGCGACAAGGAGGACGCCATGACGGAGCGCTACCTGAACCAGGACCCGGCTGCGCCGACACCGCCCACCAGGCAGCAGACGCCCCGCGCGGTGCTGACACCAACAGCCTGAGCGGCGGGACGATCGGCCCGAGCCGGACGCCCACTCGCCGTCACAGGCCGACGGCGGTGAGCTCTCGCAGGAACGCCTTCCTGGTCCGGTGGCGCTGACGAAGCTCATGGAGCCGCTCGTCGAACTCGGCTGTCGCGCCGTCCTGTTCGGCGAGCGCGGCGAGGTCCGCCAAGAGCTGCACAGCGGTGGCGTAGTCCCGCCCGGCCCGACGCCCGATCAGGTCCTCCACCCGGGCCCAGGCACCCTCGCGATCGCCGGCCAGCACGGTGACCCGACCCCGCTGGGCCACCACGGCGGCCTCCCGAACGGCCTCCTCGCGTACCCGCCGCTCAGCTGCCTCCCGGGCCAGCCGCCCCGCTGTCACATCGGAGACGGCAGCGCGCAGCTGACCGGCCGTCCGAACACCGGCCGACGACCCGTCAGCCAGCGCCTTCGGGCGGTCCTGGCGAAGCCTGCGCCGCAACGCTGCGGCGACCTGCTTCGGGTCCTCACTCGGCAGCCTGCGGAGCGGGGCGTTCTTGTCCTCGTCGGGCAGCGCGGCCACCCGTTCCCCGGGGAGGCCGGGTTCGAGGACCGGGTCCGGCTGCGACCGCGCCGTGGCGGCGGCCGTGACGAGGTCGGCGTCGATCCTGAGGAACGTGGTCAGGTCGGCGAGTGAGTGCGGCAGATCCTCCAGGCCGGCGGGCAGCGGCGGTCCGACGGCGTGGTCGGGCACTTCGCCGCCTCCGACGCACAGCAGCCAGGCCAGGTACAGCAGGCGAAGGTCACCGGCCGCGACGTCGTGGCGGGCCTCGGCGATGGAGGGCAGCCAGTGCTCCTCGGCTCCGTGTTCGTCGCCCCAGTCACCGCGGTCGCCGCGGTCACCGCGGTCGAAGAGGTCCTCGAAGTCGTCGTGGTCACCGTCCTGGTCCTCGGAGCTGAGGGTCAGGATCACCCGGTCGCCCGATTGGCGGACCTGTGCGGACGGTCCCACGCAGTAGCGCCGGGCCACCGCCAGCGGCAGGTCGTCCGCGCTCCAGCGCAGGACCACCTTGCGGTCCCCCCAGTTCGCGAAGTACAGGTGAGCGTCGTAGCAGGACTCCATGAGCTGCTCGCAGCTCCCCTTGAAGTCGCCCCACTGGTAGGTGTTGACGAACGACGTCGGCGTGATCTCGGCCCTGGTCGAGGTGCGCCGCACCTCGACCATCTGTTCAGCGGTCAGAGGCCGCTCAATCGCCGCGAACTGGTAGAACTGGAACTCGGACACGGTGCCCTCACTTCTGTAGTACTCCCCCGTGCCTACCCCGTCCCGGCCGCCCAGCACACCATCCGAACCCGAGGTCAGCAGCCGGGGCCACGCCCACCTGGCGGCGACGTGGCACCGGGTGCCTGGCGCTCCGGCGCTCAGGCCAGGCGCGGCGGCGACGGGGGTTCAGGCGTCCAGCCAGCCCGCACGGAGGGCTCCGTCCGAACCAGCGGGACGGGCGGACCGCGCCCGTCAGCCCGCCCGGATCCTCGGCAGCTCCGCGCAGCCGGTCTCCCCTGGCTCCGACCACTCCGGCGTTCGACATAGAATCAACGCTTGCCCTAGCGATGTGGTGTGCGGGACCTCGGCCCTGAGGAGCCCACGGCAAACCCCAGGGAGAAGTGAGGAATGCCAGTGATCTGCGTCGGAGGCATGATCGGCATCGGCAAGACCAGCGTCGCCGAGCTGCTCGCCAAGGAGCTCGGCAGCGAGGTCTTCTACGAGAGCGTGGACGAGAACCCGATCCTGCCGCTCTTCTACACGGCCAGCCCCGAGGAGATCCAGGCGAACCGGTACCCCTTCCTGCTCCAGCTGTACTTCCTGCAGACCCGGTTCGCCGCGATCAAGGAGGCGTACCGGCAGGGCGACAACGTCCTGGACCGCTCCATCTACGAGGACTGGTACTTCGCCAAGGTCAACCACGACCTGGGCCGGATCAGCTCCCTGGAGATGCAGGTCTACGAGGGCCTGCTCGCGGAGATGATGCGCGAGATCGACGGCCTGCCGTACCGCAAGGCACCCGACCTGATGGTCTACCTCAAGGCGGACTTCGAGACGGTGCTGCACCGGATCGGGCTGCGGGGTCGTGACTTCGAGCAGGACGAGGGCCTGGTGGAGTACTACCGGACGCTCTGGTCCGGGTACGACGACTGGGTGCACAAGCACTACTCCGCCAGCGAGGTCCTGGTCATCGACATGAACCACACCGACGTGGTGCACGTCCCCGAGGACGCGGCCCGGGTGGCCCAGCAGGTCAAGGACACCCTCGCGGCTGTCCGCCAGCCGGCCTGAGCCCACGCCCACGGCGGAACCCTGCGACGACCGGCAGGCCCCAGGCCCGTACGGTTGATCAGGCGGTGCAGCCCCGGCCGGACGCCGCGCTGTCCCCAGGAGATCTGACCGGGCGTTCGCGGATTCGCCGGGTCGGGAAGACAGGGCAGGAGCCCTACACGGCACCCTCCCGAACGAGATCCTCGGATTCCGGGTGGCCCGGATCATCGGCCTGGGCGGCGGCACGCAGCGCCGCCTCGACCCGGCGGTTGCTGGTCATGGTCGCGGTGACGGCGGTCATGGCCAGGAGGAGGCCGGCAGCGGTGTAGAGCGGGGTGCGTACGTCGTAGGTGGTGGCCAGCCAGCCGCCGAGGAAGGCACCGAACGGGGCGGCGCACATGGCGAGCATGCGGGAGGTGGAGGCGACCCGGCCCATCAGGTGCGCCGGGACGATCGTCTGCCGCAGGGAGGGGGCGAGCACCATCGTGGCACCCATGCCCGCTCCGCAGACGGCCAGCGCGAGACCGGCGACGTACGGGTTCGGGGCGGCGGCAAGGACCAGGATCGCGAGCCCCTCGACCGCGGCCGTGCAGGTCAGCGCGGTGCCGGTGCCGAGTCGCCGGCTGAGGAAGGAGGCGATGCCCGCGCCGAGCAGACCCCCGGTGGCCTCGGCGGTGAGGAGCAGGCCGAAGCCGAAGGTGCCGATGCCGAGCCGGTCGTGGGCGAAGAGGGCGAGGACGGTCTCCACGGCGAGGAAGGCGATGTTCCCGACCGCCGGGCGCAGCGCGAGCCCGAGCAGCAGCCGGTCCCGGAAGACGTAAGCGGCTCCGGCCCGGGCCTGCCGCAGCAGCGACTCACGGGCCTGGGGTGCGGGCCGGGGTGCGGCGGGCAGCGATCGTACGAGCAGGGCGGAGAGCGCGAACGAGACCGCGTCGGCGAGCAGCGGAACCGCCCGTCCGAGCACGAGCAGGGCGCTGCCTGCGGGCGGCCCGGCGAAGCCGGACATGGCGGTCTGGGCGCCGCGCAGACGGGAGTTGGCGCGCTCCAGGAGTGCGGGGTCGCGGCCGAGCAGGTCCGGCAGGTAGGCGGTGGCGGCGGTGTCGAAGAAGAGCCCGCCGAGACCGAGCAGGAAGGCGACGGCGGCGAGCAGCGGAATGCTCAACGTGTCGAGTGCGGCGGCGGCCGCCGGTATCGCGAGCAGCGCCGCACGTGCCGCGTCCGCAATCCACATCGTGCGCCGGCGGTCCCAGCGGTCCACCAGTGCTCCGCCGAGCACCCCGAAGAGCAGCCACGGCAGCGTCCCGGCGGCTGTGACGACGGCGAGCGCCATCGGATCCCGCGTCAGCGTCAGCGCGAGCAGCGGCAGTGCGGCATGGGTCACCCCGTCACCGAGCGAGGAGACGGTCTGCGCGGTCCACAGTCGTCCGAATCCGGTCGGCAACTTCGTTGTCTCCGAGCTCACTTGACGTCTCCCTCGATCTGCCGGGCCGGTGCCGGGTGAAACAGTGCGAAGACCAGCGAGGCGTCCGGCAGCGACGGGTCGGACAGCTCCCGGTACTCGTCCGCCAGGGCCTCCAGCCGGGCCCCCAGCTGCGCGAACTGCTCATCGGTGAGCCGCAGATGCGCCATCCGTACGTGCCGCTCGCCGTCGGCCGGTGCTGCCTCCAGGTCGGCCACCGCGTGCCGCATCAGCACGTCCGGGCCACCCTCGCCCGGGTCCGGCAGCACGATCGACCGGGCGGCCATCGCGTAGTACCGCTCGGTGACCCCCCGGACCTTCCGCGTCCGTACCACCGTCACCAGGCCGGCCCGCTCCAGCAGCCGTACGTGATAGCTGGAACTGCCCTTCGCAAGGCCCACCCGTTCGGCGATCTGGGTGATGGTCGCGGGCTCGAAGCGGAGCACGGCCATGATCCGGTGGCGCGTGAGATTGGAGACGGCGCGAAGCTGCTCGTCCGTGGTGACATGGAACGTCTCGGGAAGATCATCGGTAGGCACGCGCTCAATGGTCAACGATCCTTGACCATTGCGCAAGGGGGTTTGCCCGCGCGTCCGCAATCGGCCACCCTGCAACGTGCGGCTCGCCCTCCCGCGCTCCCCTCCCTGCCTCGCTGCAGCCGGCCCCGGGTGACTTCGCTCCGCCCGTGCCGAGACCTCAGATATCGGCAAATGGGCTGCAGGATTACATGGTTGACGCACCGTCAGCTGCGGGCTGCGGCATAGCGGCCGGGCTACGAGCTCACCTCTTGAGCGAAGCCCCGCTGTCGAGTCGGCTCCGACCAGCGGGGCTGCGGTAGCTGTGCCTGTTCAGGAGTGTGCTTCGGCCAGGACCGGGGCCAGCATCGACTCCAGGGTGTCGGCGCTCACCACGTTCATCGTGCGGGCGGCGAGCCGCCCCTGGCGGTCGACCACGATCGTGCTCGGGAGCGTCTGCGGATTGAACGTGCCCTTGGGGAACTTGAGGAGCTGGGTGCCGTCCGGGTCGTACAGGCTGGGATAGGTGATGCCGTTCGTCTCCTCGAACCGCCTGGCGTTGCTCACGTCTGCGTCCGAGGTGTTGATCCCCAGGAACTGAACGTCCTGGTCCTTGTACTTCTGGTGGACCTGCTCGAGCCCCTTGGCCTCGGCACGGCAGCCGGTGCACCAGGAACCCCAGATGTTGATCACCACCACCTTGCCCGGGTAATCGGACAGCGCGGTCTGCCGCCCCGACAGATCGGTCCCCGCGATCGCCGGTGCCGCCCTGCGGGCTGCCACCGCCACGGTGTCGACACCGTGGCCGCCGCTGACGAAGTCGCCCGCCCCGCCGGCGCCCGAGCCGGCACCGGAACAGCCGGCGAGCGCGATGACCGCTACCACTGCGGTGACCAGTGCGGCCGGACGGAAACGGGGTGCGCGAGCAAGTGACACGGACATGGGCCCGAGTCTCGCACGACACCTGAGGGCACATCAGAGGGGGCCACCCGCCATCACCCCGAGGATGGTCTGCACCGAGACCAAGAGAGGCGACCACGGAGTCGACCAGGAGGACTTCGTCACCATCGCCGACCTGATCCGTGAACAGGCCGTACCCGGCAGAGACAGATCAGGGGCCCGGGCAGCGCTCGGCCCGCCCAGAGTTGCCTCACCGTGCCGGGCAGGGTTCAGGACACCATGTCGTAGACCGCCAACCCCAGGAGGAGCAGGACCAGGGCCAGCATGACCGCGCAGGTGAGACGGAACCGGAACCTGCTCCAGTACTCCGCCCGCCGACCGTCGGGAGTGTCGGTGCGCCAGACCGACGGGATGTCGACGCGACCTTCGGCGAAAGCCGCAGCGGCCCGCCGCACATCCCCGGGGTGATAGTGGTAGTACGTCGGCGCCGCCCCGTACGTGCCTCGGCTCTCCCCGCCGAACTGGCGGATGCGGACGTCGGCCCGCCCAGCGGCGCCCCGCAACCAGTCCTCACGTACCGGCCACAGTGCGACGACCTCGCGGCTGTCCAGCCACGGCTCCTCCTCCTGCGGCGACTCGGGCCCCTCCGGATCCGGCGTGTGCGGCATACGTCCCCCTCGAAACGGCAGGCCCCCAGTACACACCCGCCTACCCTCAGGCCGACAGAGCAGCTACGGCGCGTGGCCGGCGCCACCGGGCGCCGGCCACACCGGGCCCACCGACGGTCAGCCCTCGCTGCGGCCCTGCCAGGCTGCGCGTTGGCGCAGCGAGATCCGGTTGCCGTCCGGGTCCACGGCCTCGCTGCGGACGCCGAGCCCGTAGTCCTCCGGTTCGGGCTGGTCCAAGGTCACTCCACGGTCGCGCAGCACCTTGAAGTCCGCTCGCAGGTCGTCCGATTCCAGGAAGACCAGACCGGGCACGCCCACGGTGAGAAAACGCCCTTCGGGCCCCGGGTGGTCGATCCGCTTCTCCAGGCCGGGCCGCTCGGTGCAGAACCTCAACGCGCGCTCCTGGTCGGTGACATGGAGCGTCACGTACATGATGTCCGTCGATAGGTCTGTCGATCAGTACTGATTCACCGACGGACACCGACCAGAGAATGCGACGGACAGGCGAAGTACCTTTCCCACCAACGGAATCGAGGCCCACCGACCTCACTCCAGCGGGATCCCCTGGAACCGGACAGATCTGCTGGACACATCCACCGCCACGCCATCCGGCTACTCGCGCGTCAGCGCAAGCCGTGGCCACGGACATCACACCCGCGTCCAGGTGATCACGTCGAACGTACCAGCAGCGAACGGCAGTTGATCCGCATCACCCGGCACCAGCGGGACCTCCGGCTCGGCCTGGCGCAGCACCGCACCTCCGCGTCGGCCGGATACAGGCGTGTGCCAGGAGTGCCGCCGAAGTCTTCGTTGTTCCGGGGCTCAGCCGCGCAGGGCGGCGATGGCCTTCTCGATACGCCGTTGGCGCGTCTCGGGCCGCTTCGCGCTCTCGACGGCGCGCACGTGCTCCTGCTTGCGGCCAGGGGTGAGGTTGTCGTACGCGGCGCGGGCGACCGGGTCGTCGTCCAGGGCCCGGGCGAAGTCCGGGGGCTCGACGACGACGCGCGGCTCGGTGTCGAGCACGACCTCGACCTCGACCTCGTCGCCGACCGCTACGCCTGCGGCCTGCCGGTTGGCGTTGCTCAGGCCGAGCAGGTGGCGCCCTCGGAGGATGGCGACCCGGCTCTTCCACGAATGCCCGTCGACCGTGATCGTCACCGGCGGCCGCGCACCCCCGCCGAGTGCCGCCACCACCTCGGGCGGAACTTCCAGGCCCCGCATGGGCTCGGGCGGCTCGACGCGTGCACGAAACTTCATGATCCTTCTCCTGTCGTTCGGCGGCTCCGGCCCACCCGGCACCGACCAGCGGCTCCCGGTCCCACCCGGGACCATCACCGTGCCCGGGACGGCTGCGGTCCACGCTGCGCCGTCCCGGGAAGCTGTGAGGCAGGAAGTCGCGGCTACTCCGCGTACGGCTGGTCGGTTCCCTGGGCGCTGTAACCGACACTCCAGACATAGCCGTCCGGGTCGGCGAAGGTTCCGCCGTACCCGCCCCACGGCAGCGCACCGGCGGGCTTCAGGATCGTGGCGCCGGCCTCCCGGGCCTCCGCGATGATCTCCTCGACCCGTGCCTCACTGCGGACGACGTAGGTCAGCACCAGCCCGCTGAAGCCGCTGCCCATCGGGTCCGTGCCCACCTGGCCGGCCAGACCCTCACGACTGTAGAAACCCACCGGCGACGCGCCGTCGGAGTCGAAGAACACCGAGATGCCGTAGTCGTTCTGGATCTTCCAGCCGAGCCCCTCGACGTAGAACCGCTTGGCCCGGTCCATGTCCCGGACACCGAGGAGAATCGAGCTGACGTGCGCTTTCATATCGTGCTCCTTGCACTGTGGATGGAGGTGTACCCGGCATCCGGGCCGGGGGCCGGCTGCCGCACCGGCGCAGGTGCGCCGGTCAATCGGTAGGACCCGAGGGTCAGTCGGGGCGCGAGCGGAGGCACCGGGTCAGGACGGCGTCGGGGCGAGCGACGTGGCGGCCTCCCAGGCGAACCCGTCCGGGTCGGTGAAGGCGTCGGCGGTGCCGCCGAGGACGATGCGGTGCGAGCCGGTGCCGTCGACCGGAACCCCGAGGTCCTTGGCGAGAGCCCGGCGCTTGTACAGCGCCAGCGTGACGGCGCCGGACCGGCCGGGGGCGAACTCGGTGTACTTGCCGCCGAAGCTCTTGGCCACGGTCATGCCCCGGCTGACGTAGAGCTGCTTGGTGGCCTTCACGTCCTCGACGCCGATCAGCAGGACCACCTCGCCGATCTCGCGGGTGGCGGGACCGGTGTCCTTCTTCGCGGAGGTCGCGATCTTCCAGATCGTTCCGTCCGGGGCCTGGACAACGCCACTGTAACCCCAGAGCGACTTCGCGGCGGGCTTCAGGACCGTGGCGCCGGCGTCCACGGCCGCGCCGACGAAGCCGTCGACGGTGGCCGGCCCGGCCACCGTGAGCGCCAGGGTGAAGCCACGGAATCCGGTGGAGTGCGCCTCGGACGCCCGCAGGCGTATGTACGAGTCCACGCCGAAGGCGCTGTAGAAACGGCGAGCGGCCTCAAGGTCGGCCACCTCGAGGGTGACGGACGCGACGGACGTGTCGGCTGCGGTGGAAGCTGTGGTTGCCATGACCATCACGCTAGGGGCTGGGCGGCAGCCGGGGCTTCTCGATTCCTGACCAGTCCTGAGACCTGCTCTCCCTCCCGTCCGGCCCGGTCGTGCCGGGCAGGGCCGCTCCCAGGCCCCCGAACGGAACGGGGCAGGCGCCAACTGCCATGCTTGACAACGGTGTTCGAGTGCGAGCAGCCCGGACGGGGCGGGTGCTTGCGCAGCGGGCCAGGTGGCCTGGGCCGGCGTCGGCTGTGTCAGTCGCCGGCGGTGGTCGCGCTGCGGATGCCAGCCTCGTCGAGATAGCGCAACCGCCGCACACAGGCCCGGGCACCGTCCTCGGTGACGTAGACGTCGACCTCCCCACCGGCGTGCACCCACCCGCCGGTCGACCGGTTCAGGACCGCCCACGGCCGGTGGCCACGGTCATCCGGCGGCAACCGCACCACCTCGTACTGCGGCAACGGCTCCGTCCGCCCGACCGGCCCGGACTCCGCCCCGGCTCCCTGTAATGACCGTCCCGGTCCCACCCCCGTCATGGGTGCCACCCTACGGGCCCCACCAGCCGAAGCAGCGTCAACTGATCAATCAGCGCAGCCGAATCAGCCTCCCGAGGAGCCCCGAAAGGAGCCGCCCCGGCGTACCCGGGGGCGCGCGCGTACCGGGAGCCGACGCTCCCGCACGGCAACGGACCGAATGCCCCCAGGGTCGTCGGCCTTCCCGTACCGTTGCCACCCCGGCAGTCCGGACGCCCGACCGCGAAGCCGTTCCCCGCCTGGGCGCAGGCCGCGTTCACGTTCCCGGCTGAACGAACGTGAACAGTGCCCAAGCCGATTTGACGCTCGGTCAGCAGCCGCAGCCGGCCAGGTACGGCGTACTGGGCCACCTCCGTGGGCATGAACTTCCCCTTCTGGATCGCCCCCGCGACGCTCGTCTTCGAAGAGGTCTGGGACCTTGAAGGCGACCTCGGCTTCAAGGGCATGCACCCGGAACTGGAGATCGACGCGGTACACCGGTCGGCTCCGGACGACGGCAAGCAGAGCTGGCCCCAATGGCATATCCAGGGCCACTCGTTCGACCTGACGTTCCGCGCATCGGGCTTCTCTCAGTACTTCCGCCACGCCCCGCGGCTCACGCCGACCCAGGTCCTGCCCGTCGCCGAGCGCGGAGGCTGCTGCTTCACCGAGGTCGGCTTCGGCTGAGCAGCTTCGGTGCGACCGGGAGACGATAAACCAGGCCACACCGGGTCAGATCTCAAGCGCGGTCTCACTGTCCGGCATGGGGCCCGCCGTGAGGCACGCCTCGGCCTTCCGGCCTTGAATTACCAGGCCGCGCGTCTCCGGGTCCACCCAGACAGTCGGGCAGTTCTCCCCGTTGGTGTGGGGGCCTTGGCGATGAACACCAGCTCCATGCCAGCCTGCTGACGGCGAACACTTCCACGGTCCTCTGTGTGGACACCTCACAGCATGCAGGCGAACCATCACCCTGTCAGCCGCATCGCGTTGGCCTACACGGGCATAGTGATCGCCTGGCAGTCCGACCCGTACGGCAAGATCACCAAGTACGCCTACGACGCCAACGGCAATGTCCTGACCAGCCCCCCCGCCCCGTACCGACACTTGGACCTACGACGGGGCAAACCGGGTCAACTCACACAAGGACGGCCGCGGCAACACCACCAGCCACGTCTGCAACAGCAGCAACCAGCTCACCTCCACCACCAACCCGGCGGTGGAAAGACCGGCTACGGCTTCGGCACCCTCGGGCTGCTGACCAGCGTCACCAACCCACGTGGCGGCGTCACGGCCTATGGCTACACCAGCGCCGCCGACCGGCTCTCCGCCACCACACCGCTCGGACCCTCGCGGACGAACCGGACCACCGGAGCGAGGTCGGCCGCCACGTACGCCCGCAGCTCCTCACCCACCGGCCCGGACAGCAGCTCGCCGAGGATCCCGAACGGTCCGGTCAGGCGGCCGCTCAACGCCCGGACACACACCCGGACCCGGGCCTCGTCCTCTGTCAGATGGTGGGCGGGGCGCCCGGCACGGACGCCACGGCCTCCCAACGACGATTCCCCTCCCCGGTCGCCCGCAGCGACAGGGCCGACCGGTCGGCCCTGTCGCCCCGCGACCACACCCACGTCACCGGGTCGGCCACCACCCGCTCCAGCTCGACGCCCTCCACCGCCGAGCTGTCCTCCTGGACAGACGTCGTACTGTCGGCCGCCCGGTCTCACGGGCCGGGCCGGGCGCGGGCGCGGTCAGGCCGGGGGACCCGAGTGCGGCCAGGCCGAAGCTGACAGGCCCCGTCAACGGGGGGAGGTGCGGCAGGACGCCGGATCCTTCACAACCATCTCGCAGAACGCCAGGCCCGCCCCAAGCTGAGTCGGGAGTTCGTTGCTCTGTCCGACCGGCAACCCCGCGCTCCGGTCGAACTGCTGCACCGCGGCACGGGCCGAGGCCCGGGCTGCGAGCGAGAAGCACTCCCCGCGCTCGAGAACGACCTCGGCCGCCGCCCGGACCCTGACCGGCCGCCCCGTGTCGTCCCGGTCCAGCTTCGACCACTCACCGAAGAAGTCCCCGACCACCCGCCTCGACTCCGTGCACGACGCTTCCGCCCCACCATTCGTCGAAGCCCCCACCACATAGCCGCCTCCGGCCAGCACCACGGCACCGGCCGCAGCCAAGGCGATCCCCCACGTTCGTCTCATGGACGGTCACCCTAGAGTGCCGATCCTCGCGGCCAAGAAGCGCCTCCAGGGCAAGCGGTCGCCAAGCACAGCAGCCGACCCAGCCGGTGGCCACGGCAGGCAGCCAGCAAGCACGGACGCGGGCGGGCGGCAAACGACAGCCGGAGCGGACGCAGGCAGCAGAGGCCAACAGCCGGAGCCGGACAGCAGCCTGACGATCCAGTCGCCAGGACCGGGCCGTTGCGGGCGGACAGGCGACCGGGGAGGCTGCCGCTCACTGAGCAGCGAACCGACCTGCTACGGCAGAGGCGGCCACCCAGCGGTCCGGACGACCGCTCCAGAAGGTCCCGACGCAACCAGGCTGTGCGGGGCGAACGACCAGACACGACAGCGACGGAGACTCCCCCAGCCCGGCACCCGGGCCTGCTCACCGGCAGTCCGGGTGCGCGGCGGGCAAGCCAGTCGAGCCGGGACGGGTCCGGAGAGCCACCGCGGACAGCACCGCCACAACCGTCGGACGGGGCAAGGCAAAGAAGCACCGCCCACGAACGGACCAACAACGAAGAGCTCTGCGGCGACATGTCTACTGTGCTGATGTGCTAATCCGTGGAATTGTTTCAGTGGCCGCAGCAGCCCTGGCCGTGCTGGCGCTGGCCGGCTGCGGCTCAGGTGGCAGCACTCCCGGCCCCACCCCGAGCAGCAAACCCGCAGCCACCCCGACGACGCCTCCGGCCAGCAGCACTGCCATGGCATCCTCTCCCCCCGCCACGCCGACAGCCGTGCGCAGCAGCACCGCCGCGAGCGTTCCAGCGGCCCCTGGTACTGCGATCACCGCCGAGCCATCGGCCCCCAGCCGCACCGCCACCACAGCGCCGTCCAGCCGTACGCCCACCAGTAGTGGGAGCGGGAGCGGTGCATGCTCCATCACCACCAACGCGGGAAACTGCTACAAAACCGGCGAGTACTGCCGTAAGAGCGACATCGACCGTTCCACCACCGACGCCCACGGCCAACCCATCACCTGCACCCGCGAAGGCGTCAACGGCTCGCAACCTCACTGGCGCTGACCACGCTCCCGACCCGACCCGAGCGAGACGAGAACGCACAGCTGCACGCAGACAGGAAGATCCGATCCGGAACCTGGAGTACCGGCCTGACGACCCGTGACCCGTCCCGACGTGGTCTGCTGCGCGCAGGTCTGACCGCGCGAGACTCGTGACACGGCTTCCGGGTCGCTCCTCGACGACCGCTGAGGTCACGGGGAGGTACAGCTCCGGGGATCCGGCGAGTGGCCGATGTGGAATCCTGGGCCGATGCGGCCGATCGGCTCGGGGCCTGCGGGCGGGCGACGGCGGTGGCTGGGCGAGCGGTTCACTGGCCGGATTCCTGGCATCGTGGGAGAGCCGGCTCGGTGCCTATCTCGAACGCCGGTCGGCAATTCCCGGCATCCCACCATCGAACCCGTGAACTGGGCTTCGGTCGCCCGGCAGTTCAGCGCTGCCCGCGTCTGCGAGTGACTCCGTCCCCGCCCGGAGGGCCCCGCCCGACGCGCAGGGACGGCCAGGGCCGGACGGTCAAGATCACCCGGCAAACGGTCAGATCCACCTGCCGCAGGACACCGGCCCGTCCCAGCCAACTCCGACCGGCGCCGTCTGCACAGTGGCGGATGAGCCAGGCCGCGTACGCTCAGCACCGTGCCCCGCCATCCGACGAAGCCCCGCCGCCTGGTCGCCGACGGGCACGTCTACCTGTGGACCCTCGGCCACAGTCACCGCCCGGCGGAGAACGGCTCCGCCTCGGGCTGCCGCGAGACTCTCACGCTCTACCCGCAACCGGCCGGCAGCGGCGGCCCGTTGCGCATCGTCTTCGACGAAGGCCCTGGCCGGTACGTCCCGGGCGGCTTCCCCCTGGGATCGGGGGACGTGGGCTCCACCCACGGCGGCGCCCTGAACCTGCACGAACCGGGCACCGTCCGAGCCCTGCTCGATGCGGCGGTCTCCTGCGGTTGGCAGCCGCAGCACCCATCTGCCGTGGAGCTCGACGGCTGGCCTCTCCTGGAAGCGGTGGTCGCCGCACGAGCCCAGGCCGGCCCACGGCATCCGGTCGATTTCCACTGACGCCGTACCCGCCCCCAAGGCAGCCTCGCCGGTCACCTTGCCGAGGGACGCCAGGCCGCCGTCCCTCACCCCTGCGTCCCCCCGGCAAGGGGTCACCCACGGCTGGGTAAAGCTTTCCCCTGACGATGGATCAACCTGCTTCCATCACTGGGGAATGCGACAAGTGGTCGATACGATCCGCACCTGACAATCCGCCAGGACATCTCAGGGGGGATCGCTCCATGACCACCGATCACATCCACCGGCGCACCGGCCTGCGCGCCGTGGCAGCCGTGTCGCTGCTGGCCGGCACGCTGGCCGTCGGCATTCCGTCCGCACAGGCGGAGCCCGTCCCGAACGGCCGGGCCACCCTGGAGGGCACCGCCCCCGAATGGACCGGCAGCGCCACCGACACCGGGGCCACGGCCGGATCCACCCAGGTCGGTGCCCGCGTGTACCTCGCCGGCCGGGACGCCCAGGGGCTGACCGCCTACGCGACCGCGGTCTCCGACCCGGCCTCGCCCTCGTACGGCAAGTACCTGACGCCCCAGCAGGCCGAGGAGCGCTTCGGTGCGAGCCCGCAGCAGATCGCGGCGGTCACCGCGTGGCTGAAGTCGGCCGGTCTGAGCGTCACCGGCGACGGCCGGCACTACCTCGCGGTCACCGGTGACGCCGCGGCCGTGCAGAAGGCGTTCGCCACGCCGCTGCACGACTACCGCAAGGACGGCCGCACCTTCCACGCCCCCGCGCACGCCGCCTCCGCCCCGCGCGAACTGGCCGACGCCGTGCTCACCGTCACCGGCCTGGACAACGCGCCGCACCGCGCCGAGCCGAAGGACACCCTGCCGGGCCCCGGCGCCGGCTTCCGCAACGCCGGGCCGTTCTCCACCTACTACGGCTCGAACACCGCCGGCACGCTGCCGGACGCGTACGGCGCGAAGATCCCGTACGCCGTCCACGGGTACACCGGCACCCAGCTGCGCGCCGCCTACGGTGCGGGCAAGTACACCGGCCAGGGCGTGACCGTCGCGATCACCGACGCCTACGCCTCGCCGACCATGGCGGCCGACGCGGCCGCGTACGCCAAGCGCAACGGCGACCAGGCCTACCGCAAGGGCCAGTACACCGAGGTGCTGCCCGCCTCCTACAACAGCGTGGAGGACTGCGGCGCCTCCGGCTGGTACGGCGAGGAGTCCCTCGACGTCGAGGCGGTGCACGCGCTCGCCCCGGACGCGAACATCGTGTACGTCGCCGGTGCCTCCTGCAACGACCCCGACCTGCTCGACGCCCTCAACAAGATCGTCGACAGCCGGCTCGCCGACATCGTCTCCAACTCCTGGGGCGACATCGAGGCCAACCAGACCTCGGACACCGCGGCCGCCTACGACCGCACCTTCAAACTGGGCGCGATCGAGGGCATCGGCTTCTACTTCTCCTCCGGCGACGACGGCGACGAGGTCGCCAACACCGGCAAGAAGCAGGTCGACATCCCCGCCAGCTCGGCCTGGGTGACCGCCGTCGGTGGCACCTCGCTGGCCGTCGGCAAGGGTGACCGGTACCAGTTCGAGACCGGCTGGGGCACGCAGAAGGCGACCCTCTCCGCCGACGGCAAGAGCTGGACCGACTTCCCGGGCACCTTCACCGGCGGCGCGGGCGGCGGCACCAGTGCCACCGTCAAGCAGCCCTTCTACCAGCGCGGGGTCGTGCCCGACTCGTTGGCGAAGGCCAACGGCCCGACCCGGATGCGCACCATCCCCGACATCGCCGCGGTCGCCGACCCCAACACCGGCTTCCTGGTCGGCCAGACCCAGTCCTGGCCCGACGGCACCGTCTCCTACGACGAGTACCGGATCGGCGGCACCTCGCTGGCCGCCCCGGTGATCGCGGGCGTCCAGGCACTGGCGCAGCAGGCCCGGCACTTCCCGATCGGCTTCGCCAATCCGGGGATCTACGCCCGCTACGACTCGCCGCTCTACCACGACGTGACCGACCGGCCGCTCGGCGCCAACCGTGAACTCGCGGTCGCCCGCGTCGACTTCGTCAACACCGTGGACGCCACCGACGGCCTGCGCACCTCGGTACGCAGCCTCGGCAAGGACAGCTCGCTGCACGCGGTCCGCGGCTACGACGACGTCACCGGCGTCGGCACGCCCGCCCCGGGCTACGTCGCCTCGTACGGGAGCCTGTTCCACTGAGTCGGAGCCACTGAGCCAGAGTCACTGCGCCGGAGCCACGGCCGGCCCCGGGACCCTCGGGGCCGGCCGTGGCTCGCCCGCTCGACGCCCTGCCGGAGCGAGCTCCCCCACGCCCCCGCTCCTGCGGGTCGGAGCGGAGCCTCCGGGGCCGACGCGCCCCCGCCCCCGCCGCCGGAACGGCCGACGGGGGCGGGGGCGGTCTGTACGGCCTTTCAGCCGCACCCGTGGCTCAGGTGCGGCGGGCGGGCTACCAGCGGAAGGTCTCCCAGGCGCCGCGCTCGGTGGCGCGAGAGCGCAGCTTGGCGTACCCGTCGCCGGAGTAGGCGAGTTCGGCGGAGACGTAGCCCAGGTTGGCGTCGGCGAAGAAGTACGTGTTGCCGGAGCCGGGCGTGTTGGGTGTGTAGAACCTCTCCCACGGACCGATCTCGGTGGCGCGGGCCCGCAGTTCCGCGTAGTCGGACCCGCCGTAGGCGATCTCCGCCGAGACGAAGTCACCGTTGGCCTCGGACCACAGGATCGTCTCTCCGGTGCTCCGGTTCCGGCAGAGCCCGAACAGCTCCCACGGACCGACCGCCGTGCCGCGGGCCCGGAGTTCGCCGTAGCGCGCTCCCGCGTATCCGAGTTCGGCGGAGACGAACCTGTCGTTCGCTCCCATGATCACGATGTTGTCGTAGCAGTCGACGGCGACGAGCGACCGGGTCGCTCCCAGGGCCGACGCCGCCGCCTGGCGTGCGGGGCCGGCCGACGGGGCGCTCGCCGACGCCGTACCGGTCAGGGTGAGCGGAAGGGTGGCGGCCAGGCCGATGAGGAGTGTCTTCCAGAGCTTCAAGGCTGGGTGTCCTTTCGGAGGAACGGGTGACGTCGGTTCAGTGCTGTGGTGATGTGCTCGGACACGTCCCGGCGCGGCGGAGGTGAGCAGCCGTCAGGCTGCTCCTCACGACGGTCGGGTGGGCCCTGACGCACCGCTGGTCGCGGCCCCCACCCCCGTGGGAGGCCGTGAGCGGTCCGCGGTGTTCGGTACCGGTGCCGGCCGGGCCGGGGCGGCCGAATCGCGGTGGGCCCGTCAACGTTCGCGGGTCATCAGGGCTCCTGCGTCCGTTGGACGGAAACAGCCTGGACTGTGGCTGCGGCACCATGTCTAATCGGCCCAGGGTTTGTCCGGCAGGGGCCTGGGGGCCGGACAGACAACCGTGGTCAATGGGGGGATTGGCGTGGGGCGTCCCGAGAAGCCGCTGGACCCGGACGGTGGTCGGATAGCACTCCTGGCGGCCGGTCTGCGCGAGCTGCGGGAGCGGGCGGGGCGCCCGGGCTACCGGCTGATGGCCCAGCGCGTCCACTTCTCCGCCAGCACCCTCGCCGAGGCGGCCAAGGGACAGCGGCTGCCGTCGCTGGAGGTCACGCTGGCGTACGTGGCGGCCTGCGGCGGCGACGAGGCGGAGTGGCGGACCCGATGGGAGTCGGCGGCCGACGCCGGAGGCGTGCTGGTGCGCGAGAGTCCCGCGCCGCCGTGTCCGTACCAGGGCCTGGCGGCGTTCCAGCCCGAGGACGCCCCGTGGTTCTTCGGCCGGGCGCAGATGGCCGAGCGGCTGCGCGAGCGGGTCGAACGGCTGCCCCTGGTAGGACTGTTCGGGGCGTCCGGCAGCGGGAAGTCCTCGCTGCTGCGGGCCGGACTGGTCGGTGCGCTGGAGGCGGACCAGGCGGCTGCGAGCCGCTGGCGGACCGTCCTGATGACCCCGACGGCGCAGCCGCTGCGAGAGTTGTCCGACCGGCTGGCGAAGTTGTCCGACGGCGATGCCACCCACCTGTTCGAGGAGTTGACGGCCGATCCGGCCGCCCTGGACCTCGCGGTGCGGGGCGTTCTGGCGGCCGGGCCCGCCGAGACCCGACTGCTGCTGGTGGTCGACCAGTTCGAGGAGGTCTTCACGCTCTGCGCGGACGAGCGGGAGGCGTGCCGGTTCGTCGACGCCCTGCTGGACGCGGCCCACGGCCCGGGCCGGCGGACCACGGTCGTCCTGGGCGTGCGGGCCGACTTCCTGGGCCGGATCACCCGGCACCCCGGGCTGACCGAGGCGCTGCGGGACGAGGCCCAGCTCCTGCTGGGGCCACCGTCGCAGGGCGAGCTGCGGGAGATCGTGGTGCAGCCGGCCGCGCGGGCCGGCCTGCGGCTGGATCCGGAGCTGGCGGCGGTCGTCCTGGCGGACGCGGCGGAACAGCCGGGCTCCCTGCCGCTGGTCTCGCACGCGCTGCTGGAGACCTGGCGCCGGCGCACCGACGAGGAGCTCACGGCGGCCGCCTACCGGGCCTGCGGCGGTGTGCGCGGTGCCCTGGCGCAGACGGCGGAGGAGGTGTACCAGCGGCTCGGTCGGCAGCAGGATCTCGCCCGGCGGATCCTCCTCCGGCTGGCCGTGCTCGGCGACGGCTCCGAGGACACCCGTCGGCCGATCACCCGGTCCGAACTGCACGGTCTGGCCCCTGACCCGGCGCTCGCCGAGGTGTTGGACCTGCTGGCCGGGGCGCGGCTGGTCGTGCTGGACGGGGATCGCGTCCAGCTGGCGCACGAGGCGCTGATCCGGGCCTGGCCCCGGCTGCACCGTTGGCTCACCGACGACCGGGCGAGCCTGCTGGTGCACCGCCGGCTGACCGACGCCGCCCAGCACTGGCAGGCCCTCGACCGCGATCCCGGGGCGCTCTACCGGGGCACCCAACTGCAGACCGCACGGGCCTGGGCCGCGGAGCACCCGGGCGAGGTCAACCGGTGGGAGGCCGACTTCCTGCGGGCGGGTGGCGACCTGGCGGCGGCCGAGCTGGGGGCGGTGCGCCGGCGGACCCGCCTGTTGCAGCGGCTGGTCGCCTGTACTGCGGTGCTGCTGGTGCTGGCGCTGCTCGGCGGCGGTGTGGCGCTCAACGAGCGGCACACCGCGGAGCAGCGTCAGACGGCGGCTCTGGCCGGGGAGTTGGCCCTGAAGTCCCGCTCGCTGCTGTCGAGCGACCCCGCCCTGGCGGGTCTGCTGGCCGTGACGGCCGCCCGGATGCACCCCGACGCCGAGACCCGGGGCGCCGTGCTGAGCGCCGCCGCCGCGATGCCCCACCGCACCGAGTTCGGCACCCCCGGGGTGCCCGTGTACAGCGTCGACTTCGCCCCGGACCGCACCCTGCTCGCCTCGGGCGGGGTGGCCGGATCGGTGTCCCTGTGGGACCCGGTGACCGGCACCCTGGTGGCCGAACTCGCGGGCGGCCAGGGCGTGGTGCAGCAGGTGCGGTTCAGCGGGGACGGCCGGCTGCTGGCCTCGGCCGGGGTCGACGGCACGTCCGGGTCGGTGATCGTCTGGGACGTGGCGCAGCGCCGCCAGGTCGTCCGATTGGTGGAGGAGGGCGCGGGCCGGGGCATGGCGTTCAGCTCGGACGGGCACCTGGTGGCGGTCGGCGCGGCAGGCGGCTCGATCGCGCTGCACGACCTCTCCACCGGTGCGCGGACGGTCCTGGCGGCGGGTCAGGCCCAGGTCACCTCGCTGGCCTTCAGTCCGGACGGGGGTCTGCTGGCCTCGGTCTCCGGCGCCGACGGGCCGCTGGTGTGGGAGGTCGGTACGGGCCGGCGGATCGCCCAACTCTCCGCCGCCCGCTCGGATTCGGTGGCCTTCGGGACGACCGGCCGAATCCTGGCGGCCTCGGCCGACGACCACGGCCTGAGCCTGTGGGACCTGAGCGGCCCGGCCCCGGTGGCGATCGCGCCGCCCGCCCTGGCCGATGCGTACGCCTGGACACCCTCCGCCCCCGCGGGCGACCGGATCGCGGTCGCCGACGAGACCGGCACGGTGCACCTCTGGGACTTCCGGCGTGGTGTGGCGCTCGGCTCCTACCGGGACCGGGGGCGCAGCGAGACGGTGGCGGTGGCGCTCAGCCGGGACGCGGGCATGCTCGCCTCCGCCGGCTACAACGGCACCGTCGTGGTGCACGACCTGGCGGCCGAACCGTTCGGCGGTTTCAGTGCCGAGGTGACCGATGTCCGGACCAGCCCGGACGGTGCCACGGTCGCCACCGCCGGAAGCGACGGCGCGGTACGGCTCTGGACCCGGGACGGCAGGCCGACGGGAGTGCTGGACGGTCCGGGGGACGAGGTGGCGGCGGTGGCCTTCAGCTCCGATGGACGGCTGCTGGCCGCAGTGACCCGCAACCGTCTGGTCACCCTGTGGGACGTCGCCCGGCGCCTTCGGGTCGGCGAGCCGCTGGGGCCGTTCGGTTTCGGTTCCGCCACCGGCATCGCCTTCGCGCCCGACGGGAAGCTGTTGGTGGTGGCGGCGCTGGGGCTGTTCGCCTGGGACGTCGGTGCCCCGGCCGCCCCGGTGGACGTCACCGCCCGGTTCGCCTCGCGCCTCGCCACCTCGGTGGTCTTCACCCCCTCGGGTGAGCGGCTGCTGGGTGTCGGGCCGTCAGGGAAGCTGGCCGGCTGGGACCCGGCCTCGGGGGCGTTGCTGAGCCGTGACGACACCGGTCAGGGAGCCGTTCAGGCGCTGGCGCTCAGCCCGGACGGCAGCGTGCTGGCCACCTCCGGCGACGGTCGCACGGTGGCGTTGCGCGACGGCCGGACAGGTCGGCAGACCGCGCTGCTGAAGGGCCACGCCTCGGCCGTCCAGACGCTGGCCTTCAGCCGGGACGGGCGCCTGCTCGCCTCGGCGGGCGACGACGGAAGCGTGCTGGTGTGGGATGTCGCGGCACGGCGCAGGCTGGCCACCCTCACCGGCCACACCGCCCGGATCCGGGCGCTCGCCTTCACCGACGACGGCGCGCTGCTCTCCGGCGCGGAGGACGGCCGGGTGGTCCGCTGGCCGCTCGACCCCGACCGCGCGGCGAGTGACCTCTGCCGGGGCGCGGGCAGCGGCCTGAGCGCGGAACAGTGGGGCGACTACCTGCCGTCGCTGGAGTATCGGGGTACCTGCCGCTGAGCCGCGCTGGGTCCGCGACCGTGAACGACCCGCCGCGGCACCGCGCGACGTCACCGGAGTACACCGGCCGGGTGGACGGACGGGCACCGCGCACCAAGAATTCGGGCACGATCCGCCTCCCTCCGACCGATCCGTCCCCCGTCGGCGTGTATACAGACGATACTGATCAACCGTCACCCGGAACACGCGCTCACAGGCGTCCCGGCTGCACCTCCGTACCGAGATGAGACACCGATGCACCACCACTCACCCGCCGTCAGCCGCCGCACCGTGATCGGCACCGTCGGCGCCACCGCGGCCGCCGTCGCCCTCACTCCCCTGGCCTCCGCCGCGGCCGCCCCCTCGTCCGGGACGGCCCCAGCGGCCGGGCCGCGGATCACCGAGGTCCCGCAGACCCGGGCCCGCTCGGCCACCGGTGCGGCGGCCACCGCGGTACGGACCGCGTTCCCGATCGGGTACGTCGGGGTCAGCTGGACCGGCTCCCAGCGCGGTGCGGAGATCCGTCTGCACGGCACCGACGGGAATCCCGGCGCCTGGCGCCGGTTGGTGACGGGCTGCGCGGCCGGCCCGGACGGGGTCGCCACGGACCCGGCGCGCACCGCCACCGCGCTGATCGCCGCGGCCGGCGCGACCGGCTACGACCTGCGGCTGCCGGACGGCGCCACCGATGTCCGCTCCGCCGCGATCGACACCCGGCAGGGCCCGGTCCGCAGGGTCGCCGTGGCCGCCACCGCACCGGGCACCTTCGGCGGCATCGAGTACCTCACCCGCGCCGCCTGGGGCGCGGACGAATCCAAGCGGTTCAAGAACGGGACCGAGAACACCCCGACCGCGTTCTACCCGCTGCAGACGCTGACCGTCCATCACAGCGCCGGCGTCAACGCCGACCCCGACCCGGCCGCCACCGTCCGCGCGATCTACGACTACCACGCCATCACCCTGGACTGGGGCGACATCGGCTACCACTTCCTGATCGACGAGGCGGGCCGGATCTACGAGGGCCGCTACTCGGGCACCGACCCGTTGCCCGCGCACGACAGCACCGGCAAGCTGGTCACCGCCTTCCACAGCGCCGGCTACAACTCCGGCAACCTCGGCATCTGCCTGCTCGGCACCCTCACCGGCCGGCTGGCCACCGAGGCGGCCCGCCAGTCGCTCACCGCGCTGCTCGCCGAGTTGTCGCGCCGGCACAACCTCGCCCCCGAGGCGGACCTCACCTACGTGAACCCGATCAACGGTGTCACCAAGGCGGTCAAGACCATCAGCGGCCACCGCGACTGGCTGGCCACCGACTGCCCCGGCGCCAAGATGTACGACGCCCTCCCGGCGCTCCGCACCGATGTCGCCAGGATCGTGAGCGAGACCGGCTGAGCCACCCCGCCAACTCGGCGCACGCGCCCGGGTGGTGCCGGCACGCCACCAGGACCACCCGGGCCTCCTCATGATTCGCGCAAGACCCTTCCCGTGACGAACGATCTCTGACAGAGTCGTCCGCTGTCCGGGACGGGGCTCACGGGGGAACGCTCGAGTTCGTACTGCGCAGCCTGCGAGCAGAGCAACTGCCGCTCGCCACTGCGGTGCTGACCACGGGCACTGTGCTCGCGCAAGCGGACTCGACGGTCCCGGCCACCGACCTGCACCGCACGGAGGAACCATGAGCGCCCGTCGGACCGTCGAGCCGGAGACCCCGGAGCAGCCGGGCCCCAGGGTGCGGCGGCAGGCCCCCGCCGGAGCACCCTGGATCCGCACCCGGCTGCGCGCCATGCCGGCCGCCGCCCTGCTGACCGCCCTGCTCGCGCTGGTCACCACCTTCCTGGCCGCCGCCATCCCGCTGACCGGGGACCGGGGCGCCGACCGGGCGCTGCGCGGCTACCTGGCCGACGCCGGGCTCGACTCCACCGGCCTGCACGCCAGTGCGCGCAGCCAGACCGGGAACGAGATCGGCGGTCTCGACTCCGTCGCCAAGCTGCTCACCGAACGGATCGGCACCCGGCTGCCGCTCGACCCGGACGGCCTGGTGTACGGCACGGCGAGCGCCCGCTGGACGAGCCTCGCCACCCCGGGACTGGCCGCCCCGGACGGGGTCCCCCCGCAGCTCTCCCTGATGTACCTGCACGATGCCCCGGCCCACGTACGGCTGACGGAGGGTCAGTGGCCGACCGGCCGGCTGCCGGAGGGCGAGCCGTACCCCGTGGTGCTCTCCGAGGAGAGCGCCAGGACCCTGGGCGCCCACCTCGGCCAGGTGCTGGACGAAGGCCCGGACCCGAAGAACCCCCGGCCGCCCCAACGGGTCAGGGTGACCGGCCTCTTCACCGCCGATCCGAAGGACCCGTTCTGGATCGGCCACGGCTGCGCGCTGACTGCCTGCCAGCGGTTCACACCGCTGCGGCCACCGGACCGCTACTGGCAGGCCGCCGCACTGGTCAGCCCCGAGTACGTCCGGACGGTGGCCGCCTGGGGACAGGGCGGCCAGGACTTCTGGCGGCTGCCGGTCGACACCCGGAGGCTGCGGGCCGACCGGCTCGCGGACACCTCCGCCGCGCTGGCCACCGTCACCTCCGGACCGGTCGCCGCCGCCCTGGCCACCGAGAGCCGACGCCCCGACCTGCGGTTGCAGTCCCAACTGCGCACCCTGATCGACCAGGCCAGGGACCGGCAGGCCGCCGCCACCACGCTGACCTCGGTCGGCCCCGCCGGAGCCGCCGGCGTGGCCGCCGTGGTGCTCTGCCTGGCCGCCGCACTGGCGGCCGACCGCCGGATCACCGAGCTGCGGCTGCTCCGGGCCCGCGGCGCCGGTGCGAGCTGGCTGGCCCGTCGGCTGCTCGCCGAGGGCCTCCTCACCGTGCTGCCCGCCGCTGCGGTCGGCACCGCCACCGCCCTGCTGCTGTTCCCGACCTACCGTCACACCACCGCCCTGGTCGCCGCGGTGGCGGTCACCGTGCTCGCCTGGCTGGCCTTCCCGGTCCGGGCGGTGCTCGCCCTGCGGCCGCCCAAGGCCGCCACCCGCCGCCGTCTGACGGCCGAACTCGTCGTCCTGGCCGCCACCGTGGCCGCCGTGACGCAGGCCCGCCGCCGGGGCGTGACCCCGGTCGGCGAGGGCATCGACCCACTGCTGGTGGCCGCCCCGCTGCTGCTCGCCCTGACCGGAGCGGTACTGCTGGCCCGGCTCCAGCCGCTGCTGGTCGGACTGCCGGCCCGCTGGTCCGCCCGCCGCTCGGGCGCGGTGACCTTCCTCGGACTGACCCGCGCCGCCCGGGGCGGCCCCGGCGGACGGCCCTCGGTCCTGCTGCTGCTCGCCCTGCTGCTCGCGGTCGGCTGCGCCGCCTTCGGCTCCACCGCACTGGCCGGGGTGACCGCCGAGCGCGCCGCCGCCGCCCGCTACCGGGTCGGCGGGGACGCCGTCGTCCGGTCCACCGCGCCGGGCACCCTCCCGGCCGGCTTCGCGGAGGCTGCCGCCCTGCTGCCCGGTGTCCGCACGTCCCTCCCGCTCCGCACGGACGACGACCTGACCCTCACCTCGGAGAACGGCGGCTGGACCCAGGTCCATCTGGTGGCCGCCGAGCCCGAGCCGTACGCCGAGGTGGCCAGGACCGCCGGGCGCGGCACCTTCGACCCGGCCCTGCTCGGGCCTGCCAAGAACGACCTGGTGCCCGCCCTGGTCAGCCCCGACCTGGCGCAGGGCGACTACCGCCTCTACCTGCCCACCGGAATGGTGCGGATCCACACCGTCGGCACCGTCACCGCCAGCCCGGCGGCGTTCGGCACCACGGTCCCGACCGTGCAGATCGCCTTCGCCGACACCATCGGCCCGCCGAACACCTGGATGGCCACCGGCCCGGTCGACGAGTCCGCCCTGCGCGCGCTGGCCGAACGGAGCTTCCCCACCGTCGACGCCCCCGACCTGCCCGAGGCCAAGGCACCCGGCTTCAGCCTCCACACCAGCACCGAGGCGGAACGCGAGCTCGGCGAGGAGCCGCTCCGGCAGGCCGCCGAGCGGACCTTCTGGGCCGCAGTCGCCACCACCGCTCTCTACGCGGTGCTCGCCGTGCTGCTCACCCTGGTCCGGGCCGCACCCGAACGGGCCGCCCTGCTCGCCCGACTGCGCACCATGGGCCTGAGGCCGCGTCAGGGGATGGCCATGGTCCTCGCCGAATCGCTCCCGCCGGTGCTGCTCGCCGCAGCCGGCGGGGCCGGGGTCGCAATGGTCGCCGTCCTGCTGCTCGGCCCAGCCGTGGACCTCTCCCCCCTGGTCGGCACCGCCGTCGAGCCCGGCCTGCGCCTGCTCCCCGGCCCGATCACCACCCAGGCCCTCGGCCTGGCCGTCCTGGCCGTCCTCGCAGTCCTGGCCGAAACCGCCGTCACCGCCCGACGCCAGATCACCACCGAACTGAGAGCAGGTGACCGCTGAACCATCACCGCACCCGCGCCCTGGTCACCGGACGGCTGCAGAGCCGACCTCGGCCGGTGGTTCTGGCAACGGCCAGGCCGGGTCCGGCGTCCGGGTGGGCCGGCCGCCGAGGAACGGCCCCCGGCGGTCGTCGCGCACGGCGACCGCCCCACCCGGGAGCAGACGGGGCCCTAGGCTTCCCTCGTCACCCGGACCGTCGGCAGACCCAACCTGAGGAGCGCGCACCGTGTTCGACCCCGCACCGGAGCACCCGTACCCCGATGCCCACCGACCGGACGAGGCGCCCGCCCCGCACCCGCTCCTGCAACCGGTGCTCGGACTCCTGGGAACCTGGCGCGGCCGGGGACGCGGCGGATACCCGACGCTCGACGCCGGGTTCAGCTACGCGCAGGAGGTCACCTTCAGCCACGACGGCCGGCCCTTCCTCCACTACGAGACCCGGGCATGGCTGCTCGACGCCGACGACGCACCGCTGCGCCCGTCGGCCCGGGAGAGCGGCTGGTGGCGGCTCCAGCCCGACGGCCGGGTCGAGGCACTGATCACCCAGCCCACCGGCATCGCGGAGATCCTGGTCGGCCGGGCGGACGGCACCGCCGTCGACCTCGCCACCCACGAGGTCGCGCTCGCGCCCACCGCCAAGGAGGTCAGCGCCACCCGTCGCCGCTACACCCTGGCCGACGACGGCACGCTCACCTTCGTCCACGACCTCGCGGCGGTCGGCCAGGCACTCCAGCACCACCTCTCGGCGCAGCTGTGGCACCAGGACCGGAGCCTGTCCCCCGAATGAGGCGGGCCACCGCACCTGCGGACGCACCGGACGCCGAACTGGTGAAGCGTCAGCGGCCACCGACCGCGGTGCGGGCCCTCAGCGGCGCCGCGCCCGGGGCAGGCGGGCCGGCCGACCTGCCCGGCCCCGGGGCGGCACGGGTACGCACCGGCGCCAGTACGTGAAAATCCGGTCCAGTTTGAGTGCGACGTCCGGCGCCGGCCGCCCGTACGCGATGAACGGATGCGGCAGCGTCAGGGCCGAGCGGCCGATCCGGTCGACGACGATGCGCTGGTAGCGGTAGTCAGAGCGATAGTTGTCGGAGCGCCACTTGATGGACCGGATGTCCTGAACGTCCTCCCAGGGGCAGAAGTGCACCGGGATGAAAGCCTGTTGGACCCTCAGCCCCGCCGGGCTCAACGTCACCCGCCCGCCGAAGCTGACCAGCAGCGGCACCCCCGCACTCGGCACCCCCGCCATCAGCGCCGCGGCAACCGGACTCGCCGGGAACTGCGCCGACGCCACCGCGACGGCGAAAGCGCCCAGCGCCGACGAGATCAGCACCGCGCGAAGCCGCCACTCGACCGGCAACCCGAAGACCACCTTGTCCACCCCGTTGTCCACAGCCACCGACGGTACGCCCACCGAACGCACCGGTACAGGAGTTTGCAGCGAGCCCAGCTCGCCCGTCACGTCCTTGAAGCGAGGCCGGGCGGCAGGTGGCGTACGGCCATCGCCACGACCTCGCCTGCCGTGGCGAATCGGTTCGGAGCGCAAACCATCGCCTCACAGCAGACGGCGAACTCGTCGTGGCAGAGCTCGATCGCCGTCGCCACGAGGTTCGTGGAACCCTGGCTGTCATGACCCAGGCCGCCGTCGACCAGGCGCGGCGTCTCGTCCGTGACCGTTTCCCCGCTGCGCTCGCTGCGCTCCTTGCCGGGTCGACCGCCGATCCCCCGCACCGAGACGATCGGTTGCTCACGGGAGAAAGGTCACCCCCGGAAAGGCCGCGGACGGCCCGTCGAGCAGGTGCCCGCGCCGGTGGCGCAGGTGCTCGTCGAAGAACGCGAGCGGGTACGCCTGCTGGATCCTCACCGCCTGCTCGGGGTCGAGGGTGCCGATCACGTCCTGGAGTTGCTGCCCGCTCCATCCGAGCAGCTTCGCCACCTGGGCGAACAGCGCCTCGTTGTCGCCGTACGAGATGTGGGCGGCGCCTTCGGCCTGGATGTTCAGCCGCGGGCCCCGCAGGTGCGACCAGAACGCGGCGGCCTCGGGGTCCGTCGCCCGGGTGAACTCGGCGGACATCATCATGAACGGCCGGTCCAGGTCACCGGCCAGCGGCGGGTTCATCTGCATCGGGCCGTCGAGGCTCAGGCCGGCCAGGATGCGCTCGTCGGCGAGCGCGGCGCAGGCGGTGGCCGTCCCGCCCTTGGACCAGCCGAACGCGCCCATCCGGCGCGGGTCCAGGGAGCCGAGCAACCCGGTCGGCAGCTTCCGCCGGTCGACGTCCGGATTGCACCCGGCAGCGAGCTGCTCGACGCACCCCAGGACGAAACGCAGGTCGGCGGCGAAGTCACCGGGCAGCGTCGGCGCGTCGCGGTCGCGAAGCGGAACGGCGACCCGGCCGTCGGGGAACTCGGTGTAGGTGTCGTACTGGTGAGCCACCGTCACCACCGCGTACCCATGGCTGGCGAGCTCCTGCACCATGACGGTGTGGTCGCCCTGGTGGCTGTGCGCGCCGTGCGAGAACACCACGCCCGGCAACCGCCGACCCGACCGCAGCACCGGTGCGCCCACGTGGCCGGCGGTGAGCGGCGCCAGCGGGACCAGCGCGCCGAACCCCACGTCGGTGAGGAACGCCTGCAGGGCGCCGGCCGGCATCCACGGCGCCACCGGGTGCCGCCGGACGTCCTGCGCGGGGTACCAGACGGTGGCCATCAACTCGCGGAAGTGCCCGGTGCCCGCGATGGCGTCCGGGCGCGACCGGTCGACGAGATGCAGCTCGACCGTTCCGACGGGGTGCGGACCGGTGGGCGCCGGAAGCGTGAGCCGCGTCGCGGTGGGGGTGCCCGGCTCCGCCCACGCGGGGCCGGCGATCGAGGCGAGCGGCGCGGCAGCCAGCGCGGCTCCCAGCACCCGGCGGCGCGTCAGGCCCTTCCGGCGGATGAACGGCGTGGTGGTCATGGGCCCTCCCGTGGTCACGGATCGTCAACTGTGCCGCGACGGACGGTCCGTGGGCACAGGTGAACGCTGTCACGGGCCCCTCCCCTGCGGCATCGGCCCACGGGTTTACACCCGGGGGCGGATGCGGCCGACGGTGTCGTCCCCCACTACCCGCCGGTGGCGGGGACGCGCGCTCGGCTACCACCTCATGGGTACCGCCGCCCCGAATCCCGGCTCGCCGTCAGGCCCGTCGAGCTCCAAGGCCACCACGTACCGGACCGTCCCAGATTGCCGGCCACGGTTCACCACAGGTCAAGGATCATGCTCAGCTCATCCCGCGGCGGAGTTGGCCGCTGAGGACGGCAGCCAGATCGACCCGGCCGGCATGATCGGGTGGTCCTTTACGGGAGCCGCACCGTGACCCATGGGGTCACCTCCGGCACAACTTCCCATGCCGGAACACCGACTACGCGTGCTCGGCCGGCGCCGCAGAAGCACTTCGACCGGCTCACCGGTCTGCTGAGGCGCCGTCCGCTCCGGTCTGCCCGCACCGTGCACCGAGCACTTCCTCGGGCCCCACCGTGCCCGGCAACGCGCCCCGGCCAGAGTTGGAAGACGCTCTGCCCATCCGTAGGAACCCTCCCGTCCGGCACGGGGGTACCGGCGGGTACGGGTCACCTCGTGTCAGGACAGGACGGCGGCGGGCCGAAGGTCCGGCCCGGCGTGCGCTGGTGACCCCCGGTCAGCGGCGGCCGGTGGACAGGATGACGAGGAACTGGCCGCCGCCCGGCTCGATGTCGGCGGTCACCGGCAGTCCCGGTACCAGCCGGGAGAAACGGTCCACCAGCCAGTCCGCCGCAGCCTGGGCGTCCTTCCTGGTCGGGCAACGGCCCACCATCTCGCGGCCGCCCTTGCGCTCCAGCCTGCCGGCGACCGTGATCAGCGGCGCGGGCTCGACCACGTACAGGCGGTCCGGCCAGGCGATGACCACCTTGACCGCGCCCTTGCGGGTGTTGCACCCGCGGTGCGCGAGCCGCTCCGGGATCTTGGCCTTCCGGTCCGCGGTCCGGCTGTCCACGCTGGGCCCTCGTGGATCGTTCACCGACTCGTCCGGATCGACCGGTTCGTCGCACACCCAGCACAGCCAGCCATCACGCTCGGCCACATCATCAAGGAGACTCACCCGAGCAAACTAGCCTGCCCTGCCACCGCCGCGCACACCAGGGCCTGCGGGCTGGCGTCCCGGGGGGCTCGAAAACTGGTCTGTAACGTCCGGGCCACCCTGGGCCCTCTCTTACGGTGTACGGGACCACAAGGGGGGAAAACAATGGCCGGCAGTCGCGTAGCTGCAGAATCCAGGGATGCCGAGTTCCTGGAATTGACGGCTGGGCGGACTGCACAGCTGTACCGATCGGCGTGCCTGCTGACCGGCGGTGACACCCACCTGGCGGAAGATCTGGTCCAGGACACCCTGGCTCGGATGTACACGATCTGGCGGCGGCAGAATTCCTGGCTGATGGGTCATACCCGGATCGAGGCCCCGGGCGCGTACGCGCACCGGGTCCTGGTCCGCACCTTCCTCGCCCACCGGAAGCGCCGTTCCAGCGCTGAGCTCCCGGTCGGGGAGCTGCCGGAGACCCGGGCCCAGGGCCAGGACAGCGCGCTCCGACTGACGCTGCTGAACGCGCTCGCGCAACTCCCGCCGCACGACCGCGCGGTGCTGGTGCTCCGGCACTGGGAGGACCGCAGTATCGAGGAGACCGCCGAGGTGATGAGGACAAGTCCGGGCGCGGTGCGCACCAGGACGACCCGCGCGCTGGCCAAGCTGCGCCTGCTGCTCGGCGACTCGCTCGCCGAGCTGGCGGCCCGCTGACCCCGCCCGTTCCGCTCCGTACCGCTCCGCCCGTTCCGCTCCGACGACGACCATGACGACAGTGATGAGGCATTCGCGTGTCCAGTGACAGCAAGTTCGAAGAGGATCTGACGTACGCCCTGTCGCGGACCGCAGAGGCGTTCCGCACCGAGACGACGCGGCTGGACATGGTCGGCCTCGAACGCGGCCGCCGTGCCTGGCGGCACCGCCGCACCACCATGACGGCGGCCGGTGCGACCACCCTGGCCCTGGTCGGCGGGAGCGTCTACCTCATGGCCGGGATCGCGCCGACCGGCAGTGCCGCCACTGCGGCCTCCGACCGGTCGGCCAGCCCCTCACCGGCCGGCCTGGGTCGGGCTTCGGGCCCGGCGCCGGTCTCCAGCGCACGCATGCTGACGGCCCTGCAGGCGGCCCTGCCCGCAGGCTCGTTCAGCAACCCCGAGGGGCTCGAGGACGCCGACGTCCCGATCCCCGGCGCGATGCTCAGCGCGCGCTTCGACGACGGGCACGGCCTCGGCGTGGTGTCGGTGCGGGTGGAGCGCTGGGCCCAGCAGTTGACGGCCGGAGCCCAGGAGGTCAGGTGCCCGGATCCGGGGCTCCGGGCGTACGACTCCTGCGAGACCAGCACCCTCGCCGACGGCTCGGTCCTGACCCTGTTCCAAGGGCCGGAGTACCCCGACGGCCGGCTGGACACCAAGCGGTGGGCAGCCACGCTGTCGGGCCGGGACGGCCGGCTGGTCGAGCTCTCCGAGTGGAACTCGTCCGCGTCGAAGGGCTCCCCTAGCACCCGCCCCACTCCCCCGCTGACTCCCGCTCAACTGACCAGCGCCGTGACCTCGCACGTGTGGGACGCCGTCCTGGCCGACCTCCCCGTGACCGAAGCGCAGCAGACCCGCCCGGCCGCTTTCCCCACCGCAGAGATCGTCGCCACCGCAGCCCGCCTCCTCCCGCGCGGGCTCACACCGGCCACCGTGGGCGCGAGCGAGGACGGCTACGCCGGCTTCACCGTCGACGACGGGAAGGGCGCGAGCCTGGTGGAGATCAACGTCCAGGACTGGAGCCGCAGCATCACCACCATCTCGGGCCGGTACTCGACCGGGGAGACCCTGCCGGACGGCACCAGGCTGCTGACCAGCCAGGAGGGCTCCGACCCCGGCCACTGGACGGTCGAGGCACTGCGTCCGAACGGCCTGCGGGTCGTGGTGTCGGTGTACAACAGCGCCGGACTGCACCAGCCCGCGAGCCGGACGACCCGGGCACTGACCACCGAACAGCTGAAGGCGATCGCCACCAGCCCCGAGTGGAAGCTGTCGGGCTGACCGCGCGTCCCCCAACTCACGCGACGGCGATTCCGCCGGCCGGGTCGGGTCAGCCCGGCAGGAGACGGGCTGCCGTGTCGCGGAGCCAGGTGCGCTCGGTGGAGACGAAGCGGTGCAGGGTGCGGGAGGCGAGCGCCGTGCGTTGGGCGGTCCGGCGGCGTTCCTGGTCGTAGCTGCGCAGGGCCGCCGGCAGGCCGGAGCGGCCGTGGTCGGCGACGGCACGGGTGAGGGCTTCCGCGTCGAGGATGGCGGTGCAGGCGCCCTGGCCCAGGTTGGGGGTCATGGCGTGGGCCGCGTCGCCGACCAGGGCGACCTTGCCGCCGTGCACGAAGGTGGGGAGGGCGGGGAAGAGGTGACGCATCTCGTAGCGGAGCCAGGTCTCGGGGTCGGTCTCGGTGAGGATCCGGGGGATGGGGTCGTGCCAGCCCTCGAAGAGACCGCGCAGGTCGGCGGCAGTGGCGCCCTCGGGGACGGCGGCGTACCAGTTGGTGCGCCCCGGTTCGACCGGGGTCAGGCCGAAGAAGCGGCCCCGCCCCCAGGTCTCGCCGTGGATGTCGCTGCCGAAGTCCGCGATACCGATCCAGGCGACCGACCCCACCTTCCGCGGGCCGCTGCCAGCGCCGAACCAGGCATCCCGTACGGCGCTGCGCAGCCCGTCGGCCCCGACCACCAGGTCGTACCCGGCTGCCAGGGCGGCCACGTCGGTGACGGCCTCGCCGAGTTCGACGGTCACGTCGCCCAGGACGTCCAGCTGGGCCAGCAGCGCATCCATCAAGTAGGGCCGGGAGATCAGCAGTTCGGGGCGTCCCGCCTTGCGTTCCAGGCGCTCCAACGGGAGTTGGGCCAGCACCCGCCCCGCAGGAGTACGGACCTGCGCGGAGCGGTACGGCACCGCCCGGCCGCGCATCGCCTCACCCGCGCCGAGCCGGTCGAGGGCGTCCTGCGCGGTGGGGTGGAGGGCGAACGCGGTGCCGTAGCGCTCCAGTTCGGTGCGGCGTTCACGGACGGTCACCTGCCACCCCGCCCGGCGCAGCCCGATCGCCGTCGCCAGTCCACCGACGCCCGCCCCCACCACAACGGCCGTACCCGTCATCACGCCCCCCGACATTGCGCCCCCGCTCATCGCGTCCACCGACGACAGACCACTACAGCTGTGGTACCACGACTGGGGTATTCTGGGCAACATGCTGAGGAAGAACGAGAGTTGACGGTGGGTCAAAACCGTCGGGATCTGCTGCGCGACGCCGCGATCGAGGTCCTGGCCGCCGCCGGCGGACGAGGACTGACGCACCGGGCCGTCGACGCGGCCGCCGCCGTGCCCCTGGGCACCGCGAAGAACTACTACCCGACCAGGGACGCCCTGCTGCACGCCGCAGCCGAGCGCTGCGCGGAGCGGTACCACCGGCTGACGGCGGAGCTGGCCGCCGCCGGAGCCGGCCCCGTGGACCGCCAAGGCTTGGTGGCCCTGCTCGCCGGCCTGCTCCGCAACGTCGCAGGCCCCGGCCGCCCCCGCATGCTCGCCTACCTGGAACTGCAGTCCGAGGCGGCCCGCAGGAGCGAGCTCACCGCCGTCCTCGACCCGATCGCCGCCGCCGACTTCACCGGCTTCGAGCAGGCCCAACGCATGGCCGGACTCCCCGTCACCCCGCAACGGGCCGCCACCGTCACCCTCGCCCTGCACGCCGCCATCCCCCACCTGCTCACCGGCGGCCCCGGCACCCTGGCCCACGCCGGCCTCGACGACCTCGACCGGTTCGTCCACGACCTCCTGGACGCGGTCTACCCCCCGTGACGCCCCGGGCGTCAGTGGGCCCGGGCATCAGCCAGTCGGCCCCGACATCAGTAGGGCACGTCGAAGCAGTAGCGCTCGCTCCACGCGGAGGCTCCGTACTGGTTGGCCGCACGCAGGGCGATACAGACGTGGTCGCCGGAGAACGGGCCGGTGACGTGGTAGCTGGTTCCCGCGGTCGAGTAGACCTTGTTCACCTTCGAGGTCTGGTTGTCGTACTGGACGTCGTACCGGGTCGTGTCCGGCTGCGCGTCCCAGGTCATGGTGAACGGCATGTCGCAGGCGCCGACGCAGCCATGGTCGAAGGTTGCCCGGTAAGCCGTCACGACCGCAGGTGGAGTCCCCTGGGGCGCGGGGGTCGGCGTGGGCTTGGGCGCCGGAGGTGGCGGGGTCGACGGCGAACCCGCACTGCTCCCGCCCGGCGTACCGCCGCCGCCCCCACCCCCGCCACCACCGCCACCGCCACCGGCGGCAGCGGCGCCCGAGGAGCTGCCGGAGCCACCCCCGCTCGCGCTCCCGGAGCTCTTCCCGCCGACCGCGGCTCCTGACGATCCGTCACCGCCACCCGCCGGCGGCCCGGTGACGGGTGCGACGTCGGCCGTCGGGGGCGTCGTCGACGGGGGTGGCGACGTGGCCGGGGCACTGGTCTGGCCGGTGGAACTCGTCGGTGCGGTGGGCGTCACCGGCGCCGACGAGCCGGTGGGGCTGCCACTCCGGGAGCCGAGGCCCTGGGCCTCCGGCGTGCCGCCCCCGCCCGGGCCCAACACGACCGTGACGGCCGTTCCGATGGCGACCGCGGCCGCCAGGAGGATCAGCGCCAGGCGCCGCCGAGGTGGCCGCTCGACGGCGTTCCGCTCCGTCGGGGTCGGCGACAGGGTCGGTATCGTCGTGTCGCCCGCGTGCCGGATCAGCACGGCCAGGCCGGTCCGGTCGAGGGTCTCCTCACCCAGGCTCAGCTCCGCACCCAACTCCGCGGGCGTCGGCCGCTCGTCGGGGTCCTTGGCCAGACAGCGGCGGACCAGACCGGCCAGTGCGGCCGGGACTTGTTCGAGGTCCGGCTCCTCGTGCACGATCCGGAAGCCCAGGCCGAAGGCGTCCGTCTGGCCGAACGGGTGCTCCCCGGTCGCCGCGAAGGCCATCACCAGCCCGAGCGCGAACACGTCGGCCGCCGGACCGATCCGGCCCCGCATCTGCAACTGTTCCGGCGCCATGAACTGGGGCGTGCCCAGCACCACCCCGGTCTGCGTCAGGGTGGTGACCGCCGCCCCCCGCGCGATCCCGAAGTCGATCAGTCGGGGACCGTCCCGCCCGAGCAGGATGTTGCCGGGTTTGACGTCCCGGTGCACCAGTCCGGCCGCGTGGATCGCGCTCAGCGCCTCGGTCAGACGCACGCCCAACGCCCGCACCGACACGGTGTCGAGGGGACCGTGCTCGGCGATGACCGCGTTCAGCGTGGGGCCGGGCACGTACTCGGTCGCCAGCCAGGGCTGCTCGGCATCCACGTCATGGTCGACGATCGCGGCGAAGTACGGCCCCGACATGGCCCGGGTCGCGGTCACCTCACGGCGGAACCGGGCGATGAAGTCGGAGTTCTGCGTCAGCTCCTCGTTGATGACCTTGACCGCGACCAGGACCTCGTCGTGCCGCCCGAGGTAGACCCGGCCCATACCGCCCACCCCGAGCACACCGAGCAGCTCGTACGGGCCGACCTGTCGCGGATCGCTGTCCTGGAGCGCCTTCAACGCGCCACCCCCGACGCAGTCGCTGCGGGCACGAGCAGCGGGTCGGGCAGCACAGTCAGCATGTCTCTCTCACGTTCGACGAGGGGGAGGCGCAGGCGCGCGGTCCCGGAGGCTTCGACGGTGTGAGGTCTCGCGGGCCGCCACCGCGATGATGGCGGCTCGGCCGCCCGCAACGCCAGGTCAGGGCACCGGCCATTCGTGGCCGGTCGCGCCGACGGGCCCCGCCGCTGACGTCTCGCCAGGTCACGGCCTCGGAGGGCTCGCAGGCCCCGCTGAAGCCCCGGGGTCTCGTACCCACCGGCACCTTCACGGCAGCCGGGAGCCTGCTCGCGTGGACGTCCCCGGATACTCGTGGTGGGTGACCTGCTGACGGCCGCTCAGGCACCCGCGCTGGGTCAGCGGGCGAGCTCGGGCCATCCCACCGTGTTCGAACAGGTCTCGTAGTCGTGGAAGGTGAGGTGGTCGCACTCCTCGCCGGTGGCCTGCTCGTACGCCTCCTCGTGGATGTGGAGGATGGCCTCGGCGTGCAGGTCGGTGAAGGGGGCGAAGCGCTCGGGGTGGCCGAGGACACTCTCGTAGGTGCGGCGGCCGGCGGCGACGACGGCGGCACGTGAGTAGAGGAAGCCGTCGTCGGACTGGGGGAAGGGAGAGCCGCCCGGCGCGGTCAGGCCGAGGACCGGGAGGGTGCCGAACTCCGCGCGGTCGAGGGTGAACAGCGCCTCCGCGAGGCGCTCGCCGAAGCCGAGGATCTGCTCGACCGGCTCCTCGGCGAGGGTGGCGGCCAGGTCCTCGCACGCATCGTCCAGGTCGGCGCAGTCCACCCGGCCGTCCTCGGTCATCCCGAGCCGGTCGATCAACTGCCAGAAACGGTCCCAGGACATGGCCGGGCGGTACTGCTCGGAGACGGGGTCCATGACGTGCGCTTCACTCCCGGTCGGACGGGCGGACGGACGGGCTGTTCGGACACAGATCCTGCCACGCCGGTCCGACAGGCCGGTCGCGGCTACCGGGACTCGGCCTCGACGCCCCCGGTCACTCCGCGCCCGGCCTTCGACGCGGCGGCGCCGACCCGCTGTCAGGAGCCCCAGCGGGATGCCCTCGCCATGAGTTCCACGGCGGTGACGGCGCCGGGCCCGCCGCGCTCGCGGAGGAACTCGCCGGGGAGGGTGTAGCGAGCACCGGCCTGCGGGGAGCGGGCGGCCTGCCGGACGATGTCGTCCACCAGCACGGTCGCCATGTCCAGCCTCGGGTAACGACCGTGGAGCGCCTCGCCCTGGGCGTCGCTGAGGAACGCGCTGCCGACGCCGAAGTCCATACCGACGCCCCGCCGGGTCAGGTAGGCCAGGACTCCTCGGCGTTCGGCGATACCGTCCGAGGTGTGCAGGGCGATCGCCTCCCAGACCAGGTCGGTCCGGTCGGCGCCGAAACCGTGCTCGGTGAGGAACCGGGCGGCCAGGTCGGCGCCTTCGACCTCGAAGCGCGCCCGGCCCGGAGCGGACGGCGAGGCGCCGAGATCGTGCAGGACGCAGGAGTGGAAGAGGAGTTCGGCGTCGAAGTCGGTGCCGGGCTCCAGCCCCTCGTGTTCGGCCAGCAGCCTGGCGAACAGGTAGCTGCGGATGCTGTGGTTGGCGACGGGTTCGCTCTCGCACGACCGGACGAGTTCGACGGCGGCACGGGCGACGGGGGTTTCCGGGAGCATCGGCAGGATGCGGTCTTCGGTGTCCATGAGCCGACCGTAGGTGCCGCGCGGGCCCGACGGGCAGTGGCACGGATGCCAGAGGGCGATAGCATCGTGCCATGACGGACCGGGCTTCGGACAAGGCGCACCACGTGGTCGTGGTCGCCCTCGAGAACGTCCTCGCCCTGGACCTCGGGATCCCCTGGCAGATCTTCGGGAGTTGGCCGGACGGTCCCTACACGCTCTCGGTCTGCACCGACCGGCCCGGCCCCGTCCAGGTGCACGGCGGCCCCGCGCTGTCCGTCGGGTACGGACTGGACCGCCTGGCATCCGCCGGCACCGTGATCGTCCCGGGCTACCTGGACCCGGCCGCACCCGGCGCCGAGGTGACCGCCGCACTCGCGGAGGCGGCCGCCCGCGGCGCCCGCATCGCGTCCATCTGCACCGGTGCGTTCGCCCTCGCCGCCGCCGGCCTGCTCGACGGCCGCCGGGCCACCACGCACTGGCTGTACGCCCGGGCGCTGGCCCGGCAGTACCCCAAGGTGACGGTCGTGCCCGAGGATCTGTACATCGACGAGGGGCAGGTGCTCACCTCGGGCGGCGTGTCCTCCGGCCTGGACCTGTGCCTCCACCTCATCCGCCGCGACCACGGCCCCCACCTGGCGAACCGGCAGGCCCGCATGCTGGTGGCCGCCCCGCACCGCACCGGCGGCCAGGCCCAGTTCATCGACCTGCCGGTACGCCCCGAGCCGTCCGCCAGGCCCGCCCTGTACGACTGGGCCCTGCGCAACCTCCACCAGCCGCTCACCGTTGACCAGTTGGCACGCCGGGCCGGTGTGTCCCGCCGCACCCTGATCCGCCGCTTCCACGCCGACACGGGGCTGCCGCCCATGCGCTGGCTGCTCGACGCCCGGCTCGCCCGCGCCCGCGAACTCCTCGAATCCGGCGACTTCACGGTCGAGGCCGTCGCACGCCGCTGCGGCCTGGGCACGCCGGCCAACTTCCGCACGCTGTTCAAGACCCACGTCGGAGTCCCGCCCAGCGTCTACCGCGCGACCTTCCTCGGCTGACCGGCACCCCTCCCCGGCCCCGACAGCGCTCGTCCGGTGACGGCCCGTCGGCTCAGAGGTCGCGCCCACTGCCGACCCGACGAATGTCCGCCCCACGGCCGATCACCACGCCGCGAGCGGCTCAGCCGGTGCCCTGCGGCGGCAGCGCCGCCACGGTCGGATGGTCCCGTCCGATCGGACCGAGCTTCGCACTGCTCCCGGGGGCGCCGAGGTCGGCGAAGAACTCCTCGTTCACGGCGGTGAAGTGCTGCCACTCCTGCGGGGTGTCGTCCTCGAAGTAGATCGCCTCGACGGGGCACACCGGCTCGCAGGCCCCGCAGTCGATGCACTCGTCCGGCTGGATGTAGAGCATGCGCTCCCCCTCGTAGATGCAGTCGAGTGGGCACTCGTCCAGGCATGCCTTGTCCTTGACGTCCACACAGGGCAAAGCGATCACAAACGTCATCGAACTGCCGTCCTCTCCGGAGCGTTCCTGCTCGTCGTTCTGACGCAGCCGAACGTAGGACCTCAAGTAAGCTTGAGGTCAAGAGGGGGTTCCGGCGTGACGAGTGATCAATACGGTGAAGTCCTGGCCGGCCCGGACGACTGGCTGAGCATCGGCGAGGTGAGCGCACGGACCGGGGCCGCCGTCTCCGCGCTGCGGTTCTACGAGGAACTCGGCCTGATCGCGTCCGAACGCGACGGTCGCAACCAACGCCGCTACCCGCGGCACATGCTGCGCCGGGTCGCGCTGGTCTCGGTGGCGAAACGGATCGGCATCCCGTTGCAGGACCTCCGGGAGGCGTTCGCCGATGTGCCGCTCGACCGTCCGCCGAGCCACCAGGAGTGGCAGCGCGCCTCGCGCGAGTGGAGGCGTCAGCTGGAGGAGCGCCGGCTGACCATCGAGCGGCTCGAGGCCGAGCTCACCGGGTGCATCGGCTGCGGCTGCCTCTCGATGAAGGCCTGCGCCTTGCTGAACCCCGGCGACACGCTCGCCGGGGACGGCTCCGGCGCCCGCCGCCTGTGAGGGCCCCGAGGTCACGACGGCCGGTGCCGGTTCCCGGACGGGACGTCAGCACCCCACGGTGGCCGCCTCGTTCTGCCGGATCAGCTCCAGCACCTGCTCGGCCTCCTGGTGGTCCAGGTCGCTGAACAAGGTGTGCGCGCGCCGCAGCGCGCCCAGCGCAGCGGCGGTGCGGCCGAGGGCGAGCCCGGCCCGCCCGAGGGCGTGCAGGGCGGTGGCGGTGGCTTCGGGGTCCGCCATGGCCTCGAAGCCGGCGAGCGCGGCCTCGAGGTGGGGCACCGCCTCGGCCGGATGCGACCTGGCGACGTGGAGCCGGCCCAGGTGCAGCCGGGTCTGGTGGATGTGCGGTACGTCCTGAGCCGCCTCGGCCAGGCTCAGCAGCCGGCTCAGGAGTTCGAGGGCGGGTCCGTGGTGTCCCACCGCCGACAGGGAGATGCCCTGGCACAGCATGATGGAGCGTCTGATGCGTCGGCTCATCGCCGTGGGTCCGGTGCTGCGCTCGTGCTCGTCCAGCGCCCCGGTCGCCTCGCCGAGTGCTTGCAGGGCCTGCTCGGGCAGGTCCCGGTGCCGCGCCGCGATCGCCGTGTTCAGCCCGGCCTGGGACTCACGGAGTCGGTCACCGGCGCTCCTGGCCAACGCCATTGCCTGGGCGAAGAACGGCAGCGCGGCGTCGAACCGCTGCTGCACCGCCAGCGAGATGGCGTGGTCGTTGGTGGCCGCGATGCGGACCTCCGTGTCACCCACCGCGTGCGCGGCGGCCAGGCCGAGGCGGGTGAGCTCCTCGGTCTCCTGCCACCAGCACCGGAGCCTGCCCGGATACGCCGCAGCGAGGCTGAGCACCGCCAGCGGCTCGTGCAGCCCGGCCGCCGCCCCGGCGCGGGCCGCCGCCAGCAGGGCCTGCCATTCCAGGTCGAACCAGGCCCAGGCGGACTCGGCGTCCTCCGGAGCGCCCGGCTGCCCCTCCGCGTGCCGGATCCAGTCCTGTTCGAAGGCGGTCGGTCGGCGGCGGGCGTTGGTGAGACGTTCGGCGTGCCAGGCGGCGTCGGCCGCCCAGCCGACCCAGCGACCGAGAGCCGCCGTCCGGGTGCCGGCGTCGAGTCGCGAACGGGCGTGCTCCCGGGCCACTTCGAGCACCAGGTCGTGGAAGCCGAAGCGCCCGGGCCCGGCCATCGTCAGCAGGTGCAGGTCGACGAACTGCTCGACGACGTCCTCGGCCTGACGGGCACTGACGTCCAGCACCGCCGCCACGGCACCGGTGCCGAACGGGGCACCGCCGATCAGGCCCAGGTGCGCGAAGGCCGCCCGGACGTCGACGCCGGACAGCGAGGGGGCACCGGCCTCGGGGAGGCTGCTCTCGATGGTGCCGCGCACGGTCCGGTCTCCGGTGCTGAACTCGTCCAGCCGGAGCCGGGCCTCGTGCAGGCCCCGGAGGAAGGACCGGACCGTCCAGGTGTTGCGCGCGGCCAGCCGGGCGCCGGAGATGCGCAGGGCCAGGGGCAGGTCGGCGCACTGTTCGGCCAGCTCCGCGAGTTCCTCGGGTTCGGCGTCCGCCCTGGCGTCCCCGATCGCGTGGCGCAGCAGGGCCACCGACGCGTCCCGGGGCAGGGTCGCCACCTCCAGGAGGCGACGGCCCGTCAGTCCGGGCATCCGGTTGCGGCTGGTGACGAGCACCGCCCCGCCGCCCGGGCCCGGCAGCAGCCGGCGGACCTGGGCGGCGGAGCGGGCGTCGTCCAGGACCAGCAGCAGTCGGCGGTCGGCGCTGACCCTGCGCCAGAGTGCCACCCGGGCCGCCGGTTTCTCGGGCAGCTGGGTCTCCCGCCCCGCGACCGACGTGATCAGCTCCGACAGTACGTCCTCGGCCGGGCGCTCCCGGCCGCCGGTGCTGAGTGCCACGAAGACCTGCCCGTCCGGGAACTCGGCCCGCAGTCGGTGTGCCGCGTGCACGGCCAGCGCGCTCTTGCCGACACCCCCCGCACCGGACAGCACCATCACGGGCACCGCCTCGTCCGGGGCGGGCCGGAGCAGGCGGGCCGAGATCTGCGCCAGGCTCTCCGAGCGGCCCACGAAGTCGGCCACCGCGTCCGGCAGTTGGCACGGTGCGGGTGGTGGGGAACCGGCCGCCGGGTCGGTCCCACCGGCCGCCGGGAGCGTCCCGCTCAGGATCGCCTGGTGCAGCTCCGTCAGCGCGGCGCCTGGTTCGATCCCGAGCTCCCGCACCAGGATTCCGCGCCCTTCGCGGTAGCACTCCAGTGCGTCGGCGGTGCGGCCGCTGCGGTGCAGGCCGAGGATGAGCTGCCCCCGGAACCCCTCGTGCAACGGGTGCAGACCGACCACCTCGGTCAGTTCACCGAGCAACCGCGCGTGGCGTCCCAGCGCCAGATCGGCGGTGATCCGGTCGGACAGCGCCCGGATCCTGCGCTCCTCCAGCCCGTGCACGACCGTCTCGGTGAGCCGGTCCGCCGGGATGCCCTCCAACGGACGTCCGCGCCACAGGTCCAGTGCCTGCGCGAGGACGGCGCCTCCGGTTCCCCAGTCCTGCCGCGCGCAGGCCTCCGCGCCCCGGCGGCACAGCTCCTCGAACCGGTGGAGGTCCAGCTCGCCGGGCCGCGTCTCGATCGCGTAGCCGGCCCGCACCGCGCGGACCCGCGCGGCCGGCCCGGGACCGAGGTGCTTGCGCAGCCGCACCATCATCACCTGGAGCGCTTCCCGGGGCTGCTTCGGCGGCAGCGAGTCCCAGATCTGCTCGACCAGTGCCTCGGCGGACACCACCGCGTTCGCCTGCACCAGCAGCGCGGCGACCAGCGTCCGCAACCGCCCCTGCGGCAGGTCGATCGACGCGCCGGCGTCGTCACGGATCCGCAAGGGACCCAACAGCCCGAACTCCACGTTTCCCCCAGAACGGATTCCGCCCGCTGTGATCTTGTAGGGGGAGTGTAGGGGCGGGCGGCGAAGGTGGTGTAGACCACCCGCCGGACCGGCCGTCCGGCCCACCGGCGGAGGTCCGGTTTCCCGGCACCCGCCGGGTGCCGCACACCGTCCTGACGCCCCCTCGGTATCCAGCGGGCCGAGCGTCGGGACGAGCCGACCCACTCCCCTGTGAAGGACACCCCATGCGATCCAGACTCCTGAGCGGTCTCGCCGTTGCCGCGGCCGGCCTCGCAACCCTCGTGCTCGGCGCCGGCCCGGCCAGCGCGTACGCCAGCTACACCGTCGACCTGCACGGCCCGCACAACATCGGGATCTACGCCGGCCCCGGCAG
This sequence comes from Kitasatospora sp. NPDC101801, assembly GCF_044766665.1. Classification (NCBI taxonomy): domain Bacteria; kingdom Bacillati; phylum Actinomycetota; class Actinomycetes; order Kitasatosporales; family Streptomycetaceae; genus Kitasatospora; species Kitasatospora sp. NPDC101801. The sequence continues at coordinate 8,520 of NZ_JBIWML010000021.1, read as the reverse complement.
CGCCAACCCCAAGAGCGGGCCGGACCTCTTCTACGCGGACCACGACTCGGTGATGATCGTCTGCTACGCCTGGTCGACCGACACCCTGGGAACCGCCAACCGGATCTGGTTCGGGCTCGACGGCTACATCAAGAAGGGCGCCTGGACCGGCCCCACCTACACCAACCACCCGACCCAGTGGGTGTCCGGCGCCTACCTGTACAACGAGAACACCAGCAACTCCCATGGTTTCCCGCTCTGCTGACCCGACCCGCCCGGTGATCCGGGCCCGGACCGAAGCGCGCCCGTGACACCGTCCTGCGGTCGGGCGCACGCCGGAGGCCGTCCAGCGGTTCGGCGCGGCCTGCGCCCTGCTGGACGGCCTCCGGCCCGGCCGGGACGAGGTCGTCGTCCCGGCCCGCACCGTGTACGCCCGTGGGTGGCGCCGGCCGTCTCGGCCCCCGGTGCGGGCCGCGCCTACCGGGAGCGGCCCGCACCGGCCGACCCCGCCTGCACCTTGCGGGCGGGCAGGCCCTCCGGCCGCCTGCGCCGACGCCGCCGGGCCGCGCGGGCTCCCGAGGTGTCGTCCTGCTCCGCCACCGTGACGCTGTACAGGTCAAGTTCGCGGAACGGGTTGGGCTGGACCGTCCGCAGCCGCGTCGACCAGGCCGACAGCGTGCTCTGGTACCAGATCGGGACGGTCGGCATGTCCTGCAGGATCGCCCGCTCCGCCTGCTGGTAGAGGTCCCACGCCTGCTCGCTGGTCGGTGCGGTGTCGGCCGCGGTGAGCAGGGCGTCGACGGCGGGGTTGCTGTACCGGCCGACGTTGTCGGAGGCGCCGGTCCGGAACATCGGGCTGAGGAAGTTCTCGATCGACGGGTAGTCGGCGATCCAGCCGGAGCGGAACACCGCGGTCACCTCCTGGGCGTTCAGCCTGCGCCGGAACTCCCCGAGGGTCGGGATCGACACGAAGCGGCAGCGCACGCCGAGCGTCTCGGTGACCGAGGCACAGACCTCCTCCATCCAGGGCTGGTTCGGCGAGTCGATGTTGGACGTCAGCTCGATGTCGCCCTCGAACCCGGACGCCTCGAACAACTCCCTGGCCCGCGCCGGGGAGTAGCTGCACAACTCGCCGCCCTGGTTCTCGGCCCGGCCCGAGACGGCCGGCGGGACCAGGCCGTCGGACGGCGCCTGGTGACCCTGGAAGATCTTGTCGATCAGCTTCACCCGGTCGATCGCCATCGAGATCGCCTGCCGCACCCGCCGGTCGGCGTACCGCGGGTCGTAGAGCGGGAAGGTGATGGTCTGGATGCCGAGGTAGGTCCGGTCGTACGTGCGGTTGGGCAGGTCGTCCAGGTACCGGCTGCCCTCCAGCGCCCAGAACGGGGTGACGTCCAGGTAGTCGAGCCGGTCCGCCACCACGTCGTGGTAGGCGTCGCCCAGGTCCGCGTAGATCCGGAAGTCGACGCCGCCGATCTGCGGCTTGTCCTCCCCCGCGTAGCCCTCGTAGCGCTCGAGCAGGATGTTCTTCTCCAACTCCCGGGAGACGAACCGGAACGCGCCGTTGCCGATCGGGTGTGCCTCGTACGCCGCCCGGTCGTCGAAGAACGCCTTCGGCAGCGGGAAGAACGCGCTGCAGCCGAGCGTGACCAGGAATTCGGAGAACGGCGCCGACAGGGTCACCACGAAGGTGTGGTCGTCGACCACCTTCAGGCCGGACAGCTCCGTGACCGTCGAGTCGGGGGCGTTCACCTCGCCGAAGCCCTCGATGTGTGCCAGGAAGCTGGCCGCCTGCATCTTGTTCGGGCCGTGCGCCGTGTGGTTCCAGGCGTCGACGAAGCTGCTCGCGGTGACCGGAGTGCCGTCGTGGAACGTCCAGCCGCGCTTCAGCTCGATGGTGAACACCGTCGAGTCGGTGGTCGTGATGGACTCGGCGACCGCGTTCCTCGGGTGGGCATCGACGGGGTCGTAGGAGACCAGGCCCCGGAACAGCGCCGCGATCACCTTGACCCCGCCGGATTCCGTCGTATGCCCGGGTATCAGCGCGTTCTCCGGCTCGGTGCCGTGATAGCTGATGACCGTGCCCCGGGCGGCCCGGGTGGACGCGCCGTTCGTGCCCGGGACAGTCCGGCCGGGCAGAGCTGCGTTGCGGGTGGTCAGGGTGGATCGCATCGTTCCTCCGGGAGATCTCGTCTGGCGGGTGCGGCCGGATTCGCACCCAAACCGCTGGGCGTCCGCGCCAGTTGGAGTTCATCAGGGCACGGAATTGGTCGCCAGCTTCGGACCACCGAAACAATCAACCGTCCCGGACGGCAGCGCGGGCCGGCTCCAGGCGACTGCCCGGAACCGGCCCTGACGGAAAGTCAGTACCGGGGGTGGTGACGGTGCTGGCGCACGGGCCCACTACCGGTGCGCACCGGACCTGCGGCGGCGGGCGACGAGGGCCAGCAGGCCGCCGCCGAGGGCGACCGCACCCGCGCCCGCCATGGCGATCGGTCCGGCCGCGGAGCCGCCGCCGGTGGTGGCGAGCGGACCGGTCCGGGTGTCGGTGACGCTCGGGGCGGGCGTGGGCGACGCCGAAGCCGTCGGGGTCGCGGTGCCGGTCGGGGTGGTGCTCGGCTCCCGGGTGGGCGTGAGCGTCGGCGTCCCGGACGGCGAGGGGGACGGGGTGGTGGCAGTCCTCCCGAGCAGCACCTTGACGCGGTCGTTGTCTCGGTTCCGGTCCAACGGCAGGTCGGTCACACCGGGCGCCAGGCGCACGGTGACGGCCGCGTCCTCGGCCGGTACGTCGAGCTGGAACTCGTAGGTCTTCACCAGGCCGTTGGGGGCCCAGCTGCCCACCGCGCACTGGAAGTTGCCCTCCTCCGGGGTCGAGCCGCCCTCGGACGGCACCTCGTGGCAGGACGGTGGCACCTTGCTCGCGGTGACGCCCTGCGGCAGCTTGAACCGGATCATCGGCAGCTGGTCGCCGCCGCTCCGGTCGAGGATCGAGGCCGGACCGTGGTTGCGCAGGCCGACGGTCAGGGCGCCCGTGCGGCCGCCGTCGGCCGGTGCCCAGGCGCCGACGGCCTCGAAGTCGGCGCTGTTGTCCGCCTTCACCTCCAGCGAGGTGAACTCCCGGTAGTTCCCGACGAGGTTCGGGCCGCCGACGTCGGCGACGGAGGTCTCGGGCTTGCCGAACGTCAGCCTCGGGCCGTCGCCGGGTCCGAGGGTGAACCCTTCGAGGATCCCGTCGTACTTGGTCGTCAGGTTGGCGAACACCCGGAAGAAGATCTGGGCCGCATAAGCGCTGGCGGTGACGCCAACCCGGATCGGGTCGACCGTGACGGTCTCCCCCGGTTCGATCCGGCTCTCGATCACGCACACCATCCCGGTGGAGTGCACCCAACCGTCCGGTTCGTTGACCCCGTACCGGCAGTTGGCGTACCGCTGCTCGAACCGGAGCATCTCCTCGGTGGAGAACTCCAGGACCACCCGGTTCGCGGGCAGCGCACCGGAGTTGGTGATCTCCAGGGCGGCGGCGATCGTACTGCCGGGCTTGACGCCGCTCTGCTCGGGAATCCGCTTGAGCTCCAGGCGGGGACCGCCGATGACGATCTCGAGGTCCAGGGTCGCCGGGGCGGCGTTGGAGCTGGTGGCCGTGATGTGCAGGACTCCCTTGGTGCCGGTCTTGGCGCCCTTGGCTGCGTTCACCACCGGGCTGTCGGAGACGTACAGCGGGCTGTCGATCTGGCCGACCGAGCTGCGGCAGGTGCTGACGGTGTCCTGGGTGGTGCAGTGCGGGGCCACGGTCAGCTCGGCGATTCCGGTCAGGTCCCGGGTGTCGTAGCGGAGAACGGCATCCTTGGCGAAGCCCTCGCCCACCTTGTCGAGGACGAGCTTCAGCTCATCGCCCTGCCACGGCTCGTACCTGACGTCAGGGTCGACCGAGACGGTCCTCGGCCCGTCGAGTTCGAGCTTCAGCCCGTCGGCCGCCGCGGCCGGAAGGGTACTGCCGGCCACCGCCAGGGCGAGGACGGCGGTGAGCCCGACGGGTCGGGCCAGACGTAGGGAGGCCACAGGTGTCCTTTGGTCACGGGGATTTACCCGCACCCTAGGTTCTCCACAGGACGCTGTCGGCGTGTTTCAGCCCTGCCTGAAATGCTCCGCGCCGGACGTGATCCGCGAGCCCCACGGGCACCTGCGCCACCGACCGTCGCGCACCGGCCCGACCCTAACCGGCGCCTCCAGAGTTTCGTGCCGCCAAGACGGCGGAACCCCGCCGGCAGCAGCGAACCTCCCATCAAGATCATTTGCTCTGGGACAGCCGCCCTTTGCCTCACCCGAAAGCGTTTGACGCCGGCTCAGCCCGCTGAGAGAGTGCTCCCGCCGCAAGATTGAACGCGTTCGAAAGAGGGAGAATCGCATGTCAGCGACCATGGGCGGGCGCCTGGCCGCCACGCTCGGCGCCGCCGCCGTCGTCCTGATGACCATCGGTGTGCCCACGGCCACGGCCACGGCCACGGGCGGGCAGTCGGCCGTGACCGACCCCAAGGCCGTCCCGAGCCCCGGCTCGTTCGCCACCGGTGCGTCCACCGACGCGTGCGACGCCACCACGGCACCGGGCTGGATCACCACCACCGAGCCCACGCTCACCGCGCGCACCACCGCACCCGGAGCGCGCTTCAAGGTGTGGAACGCGGCCGGCGCCAAGATCTTCGACCGCACCGCACAGACGACTGCCGACGGCACCGTCCAGGTCCGGCCCACCGGCCTCGTCGAGGGCGCCGGCTACTCCTGGCAGGTCTGGCCCGACTACGGCCCGGGCGGCGGGAAGCCGACTGCGGCCTGCCACTTCGGAGTCGACGCCACCGCCCCGCAGTTCACCGTCGGCTCCACCGACTTCCCCGAGTCCACCAGCGGGGCGACCCCGCTCAAGTACGCCGGCCAGACCGGAACCTTCACTGTCAAGGGCACCGACCAGGGCTCGGGCGTGGCCTGCTACCGGTACGTCCTGAACGGCACGTCGAGCGTCGGTTCGCCGTGCCAGGGCGCCGGCACCGTGGCGGCCGGCCCCGACGGCACCGCGACGTTCCAGCTGAAGCCGACCCAGTGGGGCACCAACATCCTCACCGTGCAGGCCGTCGACAACGCGGGCAACGTCACCCCGCCGGTCACCTACAGCTTCTACGCTCCCTCGAACCCGAACCCGCCGGTCGCCCCCGGCGACGTCAACGGTGACGGCATACCGGACATCCTGCTGCCCGACGCGGCCGGCAACCTCCAGATCATCAGCGCGGACGCCACCACCACCGTGCCGACCTCGACCGTCGCCGCCGTCCGCGCGCCGGGCGGCGCCGGCTGGAACGGCGTACAGCTGCTGCACCGCGGCTGGGACCGGTCGCACGCACCGGTGGACGACCTGATGGCCCACCAGCCCGGCGGCGCGGGCCTCTCCCTCTACCGCAACTTCGACATGGGCGCCTTCGCCCGCGGCTTCTCCTCGGTCGAGCGGGCCGTGGACCCCTTCGACCCACCGGTGCTTCCGGAGGGCTTCAACCCGGACTGGTCGAAGGCCACTCAACTGGTGCCCCTGGGCGCGCTCGGAGCGGACCAGCGGACCTCGATCCTCACGGTCGAGGACGACAGCCTCTGGCTCTTCACCGACCCCGGCTTCCTGTACGGCTACCAGACCTTCGTGAGGATCTCCACCTCGGCCGCCTGGACGGGGTACGACCTGATCGCCCCGGGCAAGGCCGCAGACGGCACGCTCGCGCTCTGGTCGCGCAACCGCGCCACCGGCGAGCTGCGGACGTACCCGATCGCCAAGGGCGCCGACGGCACGTACGACTTCACCGCGCTGGCCGATCCCGCGACCGGCACGGTGATCGGCACCTTCCCGGTCGCCCAGTACCCGACGCTCGGCAGCTCGGGTGACGGCAACGGCGACGGGCAGCCCGACCTGTACGCCGTCACCGCCGACCGTCACCTGCTGACCTTCAGCGGAGCCACCGCCCCGAAGGACCTCGGCGCCCTGCGCTGATTAGGACGACCGGGGGCCCGTCCGATCGGACCGGACGGGCTCCGGTCACCTGGCGTTCTGCGTGACCCGCCTCGTACGGATTTCGTCGTCCAGGTCCACCGGATCGAGGTCGGCCTGACCGGGCAGCTCGCCCCGGTCGGCCTCCTGTCCGCAGCCGCCAATCCGGACAAGCCCGCCCCCACCAACTGGGCGAGGCCGCACACCACGACCCGGCCCACCGCAGCAGCTCCGCGAGGGTCCGACTCCCGCCGTCCAACCGGCAGATCCCGCTCGTGTGGTGCGGCGGGCGTCCGACCGGCGGCCTCGCGGCGGGCGGACCCGCGAGGTCGTGGCCCGCTTCGCGAGGTGAACCGCCGACGATCGACCCTACAAGGATCTAGCTTCCCGGGCGTTCCCACCGCCGGTAGACATGCCTCCGATTCCAACCCCTCGGAGAGCCTCCATGCACCGACCCGCCATCACCAGGCACCCCTACCTGGTGCTGATCCTCCTGCTGGCCGCGCTGTTCGCGGCCATACCCGCCACCCGCGCCGCCGCCGAGGACAGCGGCAACGCCTCCGCCTACATCTCGGGCGACTGGTTCGGCGAGGAGAAGCCGTACTACTGCGGCCCGGCCGCGGTCCAGACCGCGCTGCAGCACCGCCTCAAGTCCGTCCCGCCCAACCAGAACCAGATCGCCGCGACCCTGGGCACCAACACGGACGGCACCGACTCGGTCCGCCAGATCATGTGGGGTCTCAACGCCTACGGGAACACCGACTGGTACCACGCCATGACGGTCAACTCCCCGATGACGACGACTCAACTGCAGTCCTGGCGCAACGACGTCGTCTACAACATCGACCACGGCTACCCGATCGTGGTGAATCTGGTCGGCCTTCCCGGCTCGCACCCGCCGAAGTGGCCCAACCGCGAGGTGTACCACTACGTCACCGTGGTCGGGTACTTCGACAGCGGCCGCCAGGTCCGGGTGATCGACAGCGCTGCGGGGGCCGGCGGCGGCCTGCGCGACGACTGGGCCCAGACCGAGAAGGAGTGGACCGCCCCCACCGACGACCTCGGGGTGTGGATGCGTGGCAAGGGCTACTCCGCCCATCCCGCTCCGGGGTCCGCACCGGGCACCGGACCGGAGGTCGGACCGGTCGTACCTTCCGGTGGCAGCTTCATGATGTGGGGCGACAGCGCCAACGTCCGCTCCGCACCGGGCACCGATGGCACCGTCGTGCACACCCTCCGGCACAACGCCGTCGTCCGGGTCCAGTGCCAGCGCCACGCACAGTTGGTCGTGGCCGAGGGCACCAGCAACGACGTCTGGTCCTACCTGCCCGAGTACCGGGGCTGGATCACCAACATCTACCTCTACGGCCCACCCCTGCTCGCCGGCATCCCACTCTGCCCCGCCGGAATGGGGGGCACGGCAGGCACCCTGTACCGGACCTGGGACACCGTCAACGTCCGCTCCCTGCCCAACTCCTCAGGCGCTGTCCTGAAGTCGCTGCCGGGCGGAACCACCCTCAACATCCAGTGCCAGAAGCACGCCCAGGCAGTCACCGCCGAGGGCACCACCAACGACGCCTGGTCCTACCTCCCCGATCTCGGCGGCTGGATCACCAACATCTACGTCGAGGGACCGGGCTGGATCCCGGGCGTGGCCGAGTGTGCGGGCAGCACCGGCAGCGGGGGCGGCGCAGTCCGCACCTGGGGCTCCGGGACCAACGTCCGGTCCCAGCCCAGCACCGCGAGCAATGTGCTGAGCACGCTTCCGGGCGGTAGCACCGTCAACGTCCAGTGCCAGAAGCACGGGCAGTCGGTCTCGACCGAGGGCACCACCAACGACGCCTGGTCGTACCTGCCCGCCCTGAACGGCTGGATCACCAACATCTACGTCGAGGGACCGGCCTGGATCCCAGGCGTACCCGAGTGCTCCGGCACCTTGGGCGGCCCGAGCGGTGGCAATCAGCTGACCTGGGGCGGCGGCACCAACGTCCGCTCACAGCCCTCGACGTCGAGCAGCGTGGTCGGAACCGTCGCGGGCGGCAGCACCGTCTTCGTCGGCTGCCAGTCGCACGCCCAGTCCGTGTCGGCGGAGGGCACCACCAACGACGCCTGGTCCTACCTGCCCGCCCTGAACGGCTGGATCACCAACATCTACATCGAAGGGCCGGCCTGGCTCGCCAACGTGCCGGACTGCGACACCCTGACGGTCAACCGGCTGGAGCCCAGGCCCTGACCCCGGCCCCGTAACGATCCTGCCACCCAGGCACTCCGCCCCGAATCCGAAGACTGCCGGAGAACTGACGAGGGGGGTCCGGGGCGTGGCCCGCCCGCCCCCCCCCGTGGCCGCCGCCCCGCCCGCCGGGCCCGCCCCCCGCGCGGGGGGGGCGGGGGGCCCCCCCCCCCCCCCCGCGGCCGGGGGGGGGGGGGGGGGGGGGGGGGCGCCCGCGGGGGGGGGGCCCCCCCCCCGCGGCCCCCCCCCCCCCCCCCCCGACCCCGCCTGCACCTTGCGGGCGGGCAGGCCC